>NZ_JBZXYR010000006.1:0-278596 GCF_058895805.1 Paenibacillus sp. NMA1017
GGAGCGATTATTGTTCCAGGAGTCACGATTGGCAAAGGGAGTGTAATTGGTGCTGGTAGTGTGGTAACCAAGGATATCCCGGCGAATGTAATAGCTGTTGGAAATCCATGCAGAGTTCTTCGGGAGATTACAGATCATGATAGAGAGTTCTACTATAAAGACATGCGTTTTGATCAAGTTGAATGGTAAGAAAAAGTGACCAATAGTTTTATAGAATAAAAATACGGCTCACATAAAGTCAAATGGAACCATACAATCTTCGATCATCTACCTTCCGGAGAGGAGTTTTTCGATGAATATAATTTATTTTTTTATTACAATAATTTCCTCTTATTTTGTCATTACAGCAATTGTGCATTCACGCAACACTCACTTGGTAGCCGATAAAATGCAAAAACAGTTTGAACATTACTTTAATGAAGATGCGCATCAAAATGATCAGCATATCGTATCAAATTAATAGCAATGCATTATTAGCGAAGCAAAACGTCAATTTACAGTTAATAAGTACTTAGAAATATTCGTTGAATATGGCATCCTTCATCTCGAACAAGATAACGAATAATTAAGCTAACAGGAGACGTTAGTTCAATGAAACAGCGACAGTCTAGGGCTTTATTTTCCCGTCCTAACCTACCGTTGTTTCTTTTATTGTAGTTAGCAAAACTTTATTTTCAACGAACATTTAAAAAGTGGACTCATACCAGTTCCACCTAGGTTCGTCTGTAAGCAATTTCTTTAATTAAAAAGCTCTGCCGACCAATTAAGGTTAGCAGAGCTTTTGCTTTAAAATCCTCCAATGGTAACGTTAGGCTGAATACTATGGTGGTGGTTAAAGGCTTGATCCGGCACAGTAACAATAAACAAAAAGCTAGCCGCGATGGCTAAAAACACCATTTTTTTGAAGGATGGTTACTTAGAAAAACATGAGATACAGCGCAGAAACACGGCTTGGATAATGACCTTGAAACTTTTAGAACTTTAGCTTATACAGGTATACGCGTCGGGGAATTGTGTGCCCTCAAGAAAACAGACATAAATTTTGAGGAGCACAGAATGCGTATAATTAGGACACTTTACAATCCGAATAATAATTACAGGTTGTATAAGTTGAACACGCCAAAAACAACATCTTCTATACGAGAAATTGATATTGAGACAGAAGTTATACAAGATTTCATTAACTTACTTACAATTCAAGAAATTGAAAAGAAAAAGCGTCCATTGACATACCACGATGAAGGATTTATGTTCGCAAAAACCGGAGAGTTCGCAGGTTACCCTCAAGTAATAAAAATGGTAGAGCTAAGAATGAAAAGGTTGTTGAAACTTGCCGGACTAAACCAAGAGTTAACACCCCATTCACTTAGACACACTCATACTTCTCTTCTAGCTGAAGCGGGTATCAGTTTAGAACAAATCATGCACCGCCTCGGTCATTCAAGTGACAGGATCACAACAAAAATATATCTCCATATCACGAAACCAAAAAGAAAAGAGGCTTCTCAAAAGTTCGGAGAACTAATGAGAGCCTCTAAAAAAACGGATTAGTTGTTAACAAATCGTTAACAAATCAATACAGAAATCACCTAAACCCTTGTTACAGCAAGGGTTTTTGGCGTTATTACATCATGCCGCCCATTCCACCCATGCCGCCCATGTCAGGCATTGCAGCCTTTTCTGGTTCTGGCTTGTCAGCGATAACCGCTTCAGTAGTCAGGAACATTGCTGCTACAGAAGCAGCGTTTTGCAATGCATAACGAGTTACTTTCGCAGGGTCAACGATACCAGCGTCGATCATGTTTACCCAGTCGCCAGTAGCTGCATTAAAGCCTACGCCAACTTCTTCGCGTTTCAGACGCTCAACGATTACAGAGCCTTCTTCACCTGCGTTAGCAGCGATGGTGCGGATTGGAGCTTCCAGAGCGCGCAACACGATGTTCACACCTGTTTGCTCGTCGCCTTGCAGTTCAACAGCTGCAACTGCTTTGTATACGTTCAGGAGCGCTACACCACCACCGGATACGATACCTTCTTCAACCGCAGCACGGGTTGCGTTCAGGGCATCTTCGATGCGCAGTTTGCGTTCTTTCAATTCTGTTTCAGTAGCCGCACCGACTTTGATGACTGCTACGCCGCCGGACAATTTAGCCAGACGCTCTTGCAGTTTCTCTTTGTCGAACTCGGAAGTGGTTTCTTCCAGTTGCGTACGGATTTGGCTAACACGAGCGTCGATGTCGGCTTTGTTTCCAGCACCGTCAACCACAATCGTATTTTCTTTTGTGATACGCACTTGACGTGCTGTACCCAGTTGGTCTACGGAAGCTGTTTTCAGGTCCAGACCCAGTTCTTCCGTGATCACTTGACCGCCTGTCAGGGCAGCGATATCTTGCAGCATTGCTTTACGACGGTCACCAAAGCCTGGAGCTTTAACAGCTACAGCGTTGAATGTACCACGCAGTTTGTTAACAACGAGCATAGCCAATGCTTCGCCTTCGATGTCTTCAGCGATCAGAACGAGTGGCTTGCCTTGTTGTACGATTTTTTCAAGCAATGGCAGGATTTCTTGTGTGTTTGTGATTTTTTTGTCTGTGATCAGGATATACGGATTGTCCAGTACAGCTTCCATTTTGTCCGTATCTGTAATCATGTACGGGGAAATGTAGCCACGGTCAAATTGCATACCTTCAACCACTTCCAGCTCTGTTGCAAAACCGCGGGATTCTTCAACCGTGATTACACCGTCTTTGCCCACTTTTTCCATAGCTTCAGCGATCAGTTCGCCTACTTCGTCATCAGCAGCGGAAATACCGGCTACTTGAGCAATGGATTGTTTGCTTTCGATTGGTTTAGAGATGGCTTGCAGTTCAGCAACAGCCGCTTTAACCGCTTTGTCGATCCCTTTACGGATACCGATTGGGCTTGCGCCAGCAGTTACGTTTTTCAGGCCTTCTGTGATGAGGGCTTGAGCCAAAACAGTAGCAGTAGTCGTACCATCACCAGCTACATCGTTCGTTTTGGTTGCTACTTCTTTAACCAGTTGAGCGCCCATGTTTTCGAACGCGTCTTCCAGCTCGATTTCTTTTGCAATCGTTACACCGTCATTGGTGATGAGCGGGCTACCGAATTTTTTCTCCAGTACAACGTTACGGCCTTTCGGTCCGAGTGTTACTTTTACAGCATTAGCCAATGCGTCAACCCCGCGCAGCATGGAGCGACGAGCGTCTTCACTGAATTTAATATCTTTAGCCATTTGTGATAAACCTCCCTATGGATTATGAATGATTTGTTTCAATTCCTATATTCAGGTCTTGTCCGGGTTCCGGTTAACCGATGATCGCGTGGATATCGCTTTCTTTCATAATCAAATATTCTTTACCTTCATATTTGATTTCCGTTCCAGCGTATTTAGAGAAAATGACACGGTCGCCTTCTTTTACTTCCAGAGGAATACGGGCACCGTCTTTCAATGCGCCTGCGCCAACCGCGATAATTTTGCCTTCTTGCGGCTTTTCCTTGGCAGAGTCAGGAAGTACGATCCCGAAGGAAGTCGTTGTCTCTTGCTCAATTGCTTCCACCAATACGCGTTCACCCAAAGGTTTGATCATGAAAAAATAGCCTCCTTATTAAGTGTTTTATCCTGTAATTTGGTTGTTATGTTGTATGTATTAGCACTCGACAGTCGTCAGTGCTAACAACCAACTTTATGATACTCAACTTGAGATTGAATTTCAAGTCCCTAATGTATTTTTTATGGGAATTTTTATGGACAGCCCTTCCCGATTATATCCATCTATCTGAAAAATAACCGTTAACTCAAGGCTAATGGTTATTTTTAAGGCAGCTAAGCTGCTGCTGTTCATACTCTGTAAATAGTTATGATATACAAATGCTATTCATCATCTGCAAGTAGCATGTGCTAGCGGACCCAAATAAATTGTTTACTGAGCATTCAGGTCCTGCCTTATTATTCCGAAGCTACACGCAACAGGGCCTCACGTTCCTCCTGTGCACGCAACTGCTTGCGGTACACGACAGAAGACAAATACACGCTCACTTCATATAGCACCAGCAACGGAATCGCCACTAAAAAATCGGAAATAAAGTCCGGTGGGGTAATGACAACCGCAACGAACACAAGCAGAAAATAAGAAATCTTCCGCCATTTGCGAAGCCGCATTGGTGTTAAAACATGTATCCCCGTCAGAAACATGATAAGCAAGGGGAGCTCAAACAGCAGCGCTACAGGCAACACAATATTAAACATAAAGGTGAAATATTGTGCGATCCCGTACGTTTCCTGTAAGCCCATACTTTTGGTAACGGACGATGTAAACTGAATCGCCATTGGGAAAATAATGAAATAGGCAAAAGCTGTTCCAATGAGGAACAATAGCAGCACATAAGGCACATACCGCAAAGTCGCACTCCGTTCCTGCGGCCTTAACCCCGGGCTGACAAACTTCCACAGTTGGAAGCATGCAAACGGTAGCGCCACCGCAATCCCGATGATCATGGCGATCTTCATGTAAATACCGATCCCGTCCCAAAAGGAAAATGCATTTAACTGAAACGCTTGCGCCGAACCGGAGCGAATGAGCCAGTCATAGACAGAACCCGCCGCGAACAAACCACCGGCCAGCGCCAATACAAATACAATTAGCACATAAATAATTCTGCGGCGAAGCTCACCCAGATGTTCCATTAACGGCATTTCATGCTCTGATGGGGTCAAGTCCATTTCTCCTTTCTGAACGGAACGCAGCAGCGCCTCCTAAAAAATAAAGCCCTTCAATGAAGAAGAGGCTCTTGTTTATTGTACAAGCATCAAGAATTGATAACTAAATCTATAACAAGCGTTTATCCTCAGGCTGAGGTTGAACTTCTGAAGATGTCGTTTGTGATGCTTTGACCACACTATCTTTGCTGTCTTTACGCTCAGTCCGTTCATCTTCTGATAAAATATCGCGTGCTCCGTTTTTAAACTCACGGAATGTACGCCCTACAGCTCGACCCAGCTCAGGCAGCTTGTTCGGACCAAATAGCAGCAGCGCCAGAATAATTAACAAAATATAACCCGGTGCTCCAATATTGGGCATGTGTAGTAATCCTCCTTATGTTGACGGACAAAATAAGAATCTTTGTCCGTATACGGCCTTATAAATTCTTATAGGTATCATACCACACACGATGTGCTGCCTTCTACCGGAACTGGCCTGTCACCATAAGCAACGCTTCTGGAAGCTGGTCCATTATCGCTGCCAGATTTTCATGCACGCCTTTGGGCGTTCCTGGCAAATTGACGATCAGTGTACGTCCGCGTATTCCCACGATTCCACGGAATAGCATAGCCGCTGGATTTTTCTGCATCACGATCATTCTCATGGCCTCTGCCATACCCGGCACTTCCCGTTCCACGACCCGCCGAGTCGCCTCGGGTGTCACATCACGAATGGCCAGCTCAGTTCCGCCCGTAGTTAGTACCAGGTCTGCATGAAAATAATCGGTCATTTCGATTAAAGCTGCAATAATTTCATCCGGTTCATCGGGAACGATCCGGTATTCCACAATCTCTCCGCCCAGTTCTTCTTCGATGAGTTCCCGGATGACCTGTGCGCTTGTATCCTCACGCTCTCCCCTTGCCCCTTTATCACTGGCTGTTAGGATCGCCGTTTTCCACACCATAAGATCACCCTTCTCCTATCATGAAAGAATACTTTCTCTTCTGAAAATCAGAAACAGCCACGCTGCATCCTCCATCACATCACAGTACCCTCTCGGCGACAATGTTATCTATGTCAAGGTTCCCGGTGGTCCTCCCTTTGAAAATCCCCATGCTTGCCACCTGTTTTGGATTGCAGCATGGTAGGGCCGATGATCATATCTTTTTGCAGCGCCTTGCACATATCATACACGGTTAACGCTGCGGCTGAAGCCGCTGTCAAAGCTTCCATTTCTACACCTGTCTTACCTTCGGTCTTCACTTCAACTTCAATATGAAGCACATCATGTCCATTATCGGAAAAAGTAATGTTCACGCCTGTCAGGGCCAGTGGATGACACATCGGTATCCAGTCTGACGTTTTTTTCGCGCCTTGAATCCCTGCGACCTGGGCCACAGCAAGAACATCACCCTTGCCGATTCTTCCTTCTTTTACAGCCGTCAATGTAGCCGGATTCATCGTAATCTGAGTCACGGCAACTGCTGTACGAATCGTAGACGTTTTACCCGAAATATCTACCATCCGAGCCCGTCCCTGTTCGTTAAAATGAGTAAAGGAATCCACGACTCCCTCACAGCTCCTTTCACATACCCAACTTTACTTCATTCATCATTTGTCAATAATCACAATCTAAGCGTCCATCCAGAGTAAACAGCACGTCCACTCGCAAATCCCTTGGCTCCATGGGCACCTGTGTCAGCAATTGTCCCGGCAGCAACAGTGAGACATAAAGCGGACCTGCGTAGCTGTTGTTACGCTTCTCTGCCTCTACCTGTACAGTAAAGCGGTCATAATAGCCTCCGCCGTAGCCGATCCTGCCCCCACGACGATCAAAGGCCAAGCCGGGCACAACAACCCAGTCAATTCCAATCCACATTTCAGGCGACCATTCCTTGCATGTCAAAGCAGGCTCAGGGATGTTCCAGATACCGGGTACAATATCTCCGTACTGATCCATCTCCCTCAGCTCCATCGTCCGAGTTACCGGATCCACTCTCGGGGCCAGGACACGATCTCCCTGTGACCAGCAATGCTCAATGAGAGGAGTCGTCGAAATCTCGCTGCCAAAAGAGAGATAACTAAATAAGGTTAGCTTATCTACGTTTCTGTCTATTCTAAGCTGCTCCCATGCCTCGATTGCATGCCGACAGACCACAGCCGATGCCTTCTGCCTTGTCAGCGGGTCCATGGAGTCACGCGCTTCCCGTTGCTGCAAACGCAGCGCGTTCTTCACATTACAGACATCCATCACATCCGCCCTCCCGCACAATCGTCGATAATCTTTAAAACGTTGCTATTGTTCCATTTGTCAGTAAGTGCTGTACGTTGCAAGTTTTTTTCATTCTTTTTCACTTCTCGTTTAAGTTTATCATTGTTTATACAAATTGACTACACGCGGCTCAAGGGTTTACGGGGTGAAAGCAGTGCAATAGTGGGTAATTTCATGTAAACTGGAAGGAAGGTACCTGCGAAGAAAGCAGGTAGAACTGTGCAAAATGTAATGGAGGAACGATACGCTATGCTATTGCAAGTAACCGGAATTACTAAATCCTATGGAATTGAGCCCGTTCTGGACGGGATTAACCTTCAAATATTGGAACGTGAACGTATTGGCCTAGTAGGTGTGAACGGTGCAGGCAAATCGACCCTGCTCAAAATCATTGCTGGTGAAATATCCTATGACGGTGGACAAATTTTTAAGGCGAAGGAGACCAGCATCGGTTATTTGGCGCAAAACAGCGGCTTGAATTCTGACCGTTCTATCTGGGGTGAAATGATGCTGGTGTTCACTCCCCTGATTGAAGCGGAACGGGAACTGCGGCAAATGGAACAGGACATCGCTGACCTGGCCAATGCTCAAAACGAAAAACGCTACGCAGATCTGCTGGAACGCTATGCACGACGTTCAGACTGGTTCAAGGATCACGGTGGTTATGAAATGGAGACCCGTATTCGCAGCGTGCTGCATGGCATGGGCTTTGGCTCATTTGCACCTGAGACGCCTGTAGCTACTCTGAGCGGAGGACAGAAAACCCGACTTGCGCTAGCGCGCATCCTACTGCTCGCCCCAGATGTCCTTATGCTCGATGAGCCTACCAACTATCTGGATATTCAAACACTGACCTGGTTGGAGGACTATTTGCGCGGCTACTCCGGTTCTCTGCTGGTTGTATCACATGACCGTTATTTTCTGGACCGACTGGTAACGACGATTATTGAAATCGAACGCCATCGTTCTACCCGATATACAGGCAACTACAGTCGCTACATGGAGTTGAAGGCTGCCGAGTACGAAACGAATCTTAAACATTACGAAAAGCAGCAAGGAGAAATTGCCCGTTTAGAAGCATTCGTACAACGTAATATCGTGCGGGCTTCCACGACCAAACGCGCTCAAAGTCGCCGCAAGCAGCTAGATAAAATGGAGCGTATGGATCGGCCCATGGGAGACTTGAAAAAGGCTCATTTTTCCTTTGAAACAGCCCATATGTCAGGTAAGGAAGTGCTGGAGGTACGTGATCTCTCCGTGGGATATGAAGATAAAAAGCCTTTATTCCAGCACGCATCGTTCGACTTAAAACGTGGAGATACCGTGGCGCTGATTGGTCCGAACGGGATCGGCAAATCGACGTTGCTCAAATGTCTGACCGGATCACTTAAACCTGCTGCTGGCTCCATCCACTGGGGCACGAAAATCAAAATCGGTCTGTATGACCAGGAGCAAACGAACCTGAACCCTGCCAATACCGTACTGGAGGAGTTGTGGAGCGAGTACCCTCATATGGAAGAAGCACGTATTCGCACAGTGCTGGGTAATTTTCTGTTTAGCGGTGACGATGTACTGAAGAAGGTAGCTGCATTAAGCGGAGGGGAAAAAGCCCGCGTATCTCTGGCCAAGCTCATGTTGCGCGAAGCCAACGTATTAATTCTCGATGAACCTACCAACCATCTGGATCTGTTTAGCAAGGAAGTGCTGGAAGCGGCTTTGATGGACTATGACGGTACACTGTTGTTCATTTCCCATGACCGTTATTTCCTGAACAAAATGGCGGAACGTGTCATCGAGCTTCATCCTGGAGGGATAGAACATTTCCTGGGGAATTATGATGACTATGTAGCCAAAAAGCAGGAGTTGGAGGAAATTGCGCAGGAAGCTTTGGAGGCAAATCAGGCCGCACGCGGCAAAACATCGGCTACCTCTGCATCCGTGACAGACGAGACCACGCCCAAATCACGCGCCGCCACCTATGCGGCAGACAAACAAGCCAAAAGCGAGGAACGCAGCCGTCAACGCAAGCTGGAGGCATTGGAAAACCAGATCAAAACGCTGGAAGAACAAATTTTAGGGCTGGAGGAACAAATGACCCTGCCTGAGATTTATCAGGATTATACAGCGCTTCAGAATATTCAGGCACAACTCGACACCCATAAACAGGAATTGACTGAAACCTATACCTCTTGGGAAGAGCTGTTAGAAGAATAAACACTACTGCATAAAATCTTAGCCTTAAAAATTTCACATTTTCCCATTCTATATTTTTGTACACAAGATTATCCACAGCTTATGTGTATGAATGAGATTGAAAAATGGCCTTTCGGGCCATTTTTTTATTGATAAAAAGCCATTTTCAAATGAAAACCAAATTTATCCACCCTTTTATCCACATTATCCACAGATTTCACAAGAACTAAAGGTGTTACATATCCCCCAACTTGCGATCTCCAAAAAGTCTTAGCCTGCTTGCTTCGGGCTTGGTTATCCACATTCGAAGCTGTGTATGTGGATAACTTTGTTCACAACTTGACAAATCACATCATTATTCGGGCAATATCAAAATTCCAGATTTTTTTGATGGATCATGAAAAATCGTGAACCATTGTGACGAATCATGCGAGTGAATGAGATGCTGCCATTCATTTGCTCAAACTCCTGTATTTTATCCTCTTGAATTTATATTTTTATGATAGTTAGGGTACGGAACAAAAAAGACACGACTCAACTGTGCCGTGTCTTGCTCATTCTTCTTCAATTAAGTTTGGACAGACCATTCTTCCAGAGACAGCCCTGGATCAGCCTTCATATCCAATGAGGTAAATTCCCCGCGCTTCCATTTGGCGTAGGCCGCAGCGCCGATCATCGCTGCATTATCTGTGCAATATTTCATCGATGGTACAAGCAGCTCGATTCCTTCGCGCTCACAGCGCTCCCGCAATGCTGTGCGCAGTCCGCGATTAGCAGCCACACCGCCACAAAGCAGGAGCTGCTTCGCATCGTATTCACGCATGGCACGAATCGCCTTTTCCACCAGCACCTCGACGACCGACTCTTGAAATCCTCTTGCGATCGCTCCGACATGAACGGTTTCTCCGCGCATTTTCGTCTGGTTAATTACATTCAGCACCGCAGATTTCAAACCGCTAAAGCTAAAATCATAAGAATTCGGCTCCAACCATGCACGCGGCAAAGTAACCACTTCCTCCGATTCATGAGCCACACGATCCACATGCGGGCCACCGGGATACGGAAACCCAATCGCTCTCGCTACTTTATCGTAGGCTTCCCCAACCGCATCATCCCTTGTACGACCAATGAGTTGAAAATGACCTTCGGACTCCATCAGCACCAGCTCTGTATGTCCTCCTGACACAACGAGAGCAATGCACGGATATACGATATCATGCTCCAGCTGATTGGCATAAATATGCCCCGCGATATGATGTGTCCCGATTAACGGCTTGCCGAACGCCAGAGCAGCACTCTTAGCGGCGACAATACCAACCAGCAATGCGCCAACCAGTCCTGGTCCTTGTGTCACGGCAACCGCCGAAATCTCGCGTGGGGTAATTCCCGATGTTTGCATGGCCTCGTCTAGCATGTAGGTGATGCTCTCCACATGTTTGCGTGAAGCCACCTCTGGCACAACACCGCCAAAGGCTTTGTGTGTTTCAATCTGACTGGAAATCAGATTCGAGAGCACCTCTGTGCCATTTTTTATGACAGAAACAGCCGTTTCATCACAACTCGTTTCCACTGCCAGTATATAGCAAGGCTCGCCAGAGGCGGAGCCTGTACCTGCTTTTTCCTCTTGCGTCATTGCTTCTGCACGCTTCCTTCCTGTTCACCAGATGCCCCATGCGCGGGAAGATCCGCCCACATGATCACGGCATCCTCGTTATTATCCGAATAGTAGCCTTTGCGCACACCTGCGGGCTTAAAGCCTTTTTTCTCATACAAGCCCTGAGCGATCTTGTTCGTTACCCGCACCTCCAGCGTCATACGTTCCATCCCTAAATAAGAGGCGGTCTGCATCAGCTCGTCCAACAGCTTATCCCCAAGCTTGCGTCCACGGTAAGCCTCACGAATCGCAATATTCGTAATATGGGCCTCATCCATAATCGTCCACATGCCTGCGTAACCAATGGCTTGTCCGTCTAGTTCCATAATCATGTACTTAGCGAAATGATTCATCGTCAGCTCATTGCGGAATGCTTCCTCCGTCCACGGCAGCGTGAACGCTTCATGCTCAATCTCCAGCACATCGGGAATATCATTCAGTTGCATCAAGCGAAACTCAAGTTTCTCTTCCCGCTGTATGTTCTTTGCCATGTTGTTCACCGCTCTCTTCAGCGCTGACGAAGCAGATTGGCTTCCGCCTCCGCCAGCTGGGTATAATTAGGAACCAGCGTATGTAGCTCGTCATGTTCTTGACGAAGCAGCTTATCCGCCCCAAGGCGGCCAACCCATCTTCCTTCCAGCTCATAAGGTACGATACGAAGCTCGCTCCATGCACGCAAGCGATCGGCTGTTTCGGCGTGAACCGTCGTTTCACCGACTAGCCATATGACTGGGGGACGCTCTTCAGAGGGTAAAGCCTCCAGCCGTTGCAGCAGGTCATCGGTCCAAGCAGTCATCAAACGGATTGCATCTGGCTCCAGCCGTTGCGGACTCTCGACGTCGTCAACTGTACTCACGGCGAACAGCCCCGTGTAAACCTGACCACGGCGCGCATCCAGCACGGGCACAATCCAGTCTGCTGCCTGTGCTCTGGACGAACCGTTATGCACAGACTCATTTTTACCTTCTTGCCCCTTCATCTCGATGCCGCGATTCCAACCCCCCCACGCCAAAGCGTGCAAAGTCGATATGGACGTCACCGGGACACCCCAGGCCCAAGCGAGTGTTTTGGCTGCGGTCACCGCAATCCGAATACCGGTATAAGACCCCGGTCCAACACCAACTGCAATACCGTCTACATCATCTCGTGTCAGCCCTTCTTCATTCAGCAGTCGCTCCAGCTCGGAAATCACATGCACGGAGTGATTACGTTCGCCATAGACGTTGCTTTCTCCCAGCAGTTCTCTTCCGTTCATCAGAGCGGCCGCCATCACGGTCGTCGCTGTATCTAACGTCAAAAACCGCTCACGCGGCTTTACATTCACATCTGTATGCTCTCTTTGCATGGTTCAAACTCCATTCTCCCGCAAACTGCGGCACCATTGTTCATAAGGCTCGCCGTACCCGGTCAGGTGAATCAAGCGCTCCCCGACATCCGTTGTTTCTATATACATGTGAAGCCGCTGCTCCGGCAATATATCCGGTATAATACTACCCCATTCCACCAGACATACTCCTGTCCCGTAAAAATATTCGTCCAGCCCGAGATCCTCTGCCTCGTCCTGGGAAATCCGGTACACATCCATATGATACAAAGGCAAGCGACCCTCGTACTCCTTAATGAGGGTAAAGGTGGGACTATTTACGATACCCGGCACACCTAAATGGCTGGCAAAGGCCTTGGAAAAAGCAGTTTTGCCCGCTCCCAGATCTCCATCCAGCACAATCACCGTTCCGGGAACCGCTTTGGCTGCCAAAACACCTGCCAATGCCCCGGTCTGTGCCTCTGAGACAGAACGGAACGTAAACTGTTCCTGCGAAATTGTCATATATTTTAATCACCTTTCGTCCGAATCGGACCGTTCCAACTTGTTCTTTATTATATAGTTCACCTTATGTCGCCGCAAGGCATGAAGACATGCTATTGTAAGTTAGATGATACACACAGGGAGGGATTGAAACGATGGGGCAAACCGTTTTACTCATGATTGATGTTCAGCAGGCGATGTTCATGTATGATGAGAAGCTGTATCGTGAGCAGGAAGTTGTAGCGCATTTGCAGCAGCTTTTGGACAAAGCCAGAGCTACAGGTACACCAGTGATTTTCGTACAGCATACCGATGAAGCGGATGAGGATTTCCGAGAAAACAGTGTAGGCTGGGCCATCGCCGACGTGGTGCGTCCTCTTCCTCATGAACGAATTGTCCGTAAATCATCCTGGGACAGCTTTTACCAAACTGAATTGGGCCATATGCTGAAGGAACTGGGGGCCGATCAGCTCGTAATCGCGGGGATGCAGACCGAGTTTTGCCTCGACACGACTTGCCGAAGCGCCTATAGTCTGGGATACCAGAACAACGTGCTCGTATTGGATGCGCATAGTACATTTGATAGCAAGGTGCTGAGTAGTGAACAAATTGTAGCACATCATAATGGGATGCTTGGCAATCGTTTTGTGCGTTTGCTCGCTACGGAGGATGTACATTTTTCGTGAGTTGTTGAAGTAAACCTTTACGTTCCATGCCGACTGCTTTCAAGCAAGTCGGCCTCTTTTTTAGTTCATGTTGAAAACCGCCCTTTCGAGTGACACCGTTAACAAGAAACAAGCTGGCACAATATGACGAAGATCATGAATATTGAAAGGCAAAGCCGTCTTCAGAAAATTCTGAAGGCTTTTTTTATTTCCCAGCTGAGTTAGATGATATTTGCGAGGAAAACTTTTTTACGTATGGATTGTAACTTTCATTTTTAACAGAAAATTCAATTTATGATCATGTTTTTCAGAAAAAACAAGAAAATAACAGAAAACGTTAGAATGGCCTAATTATCGTGGCCTATATGACCCTATAAACATCTGTACATAGATATGTGTAAATATTTGGACATTGAGCAAAATCTGCATTAGAACTATGATAAAACTGGTTTTAATTTCCAATGAGAGAAGGCGATCGAACCGTCACACTCACTGTCTTAGGCACCATGATATGCCCGCATGCAAATATATCTTGCAGTCGCTACGTCTCGTAGGTTAAGAGCGGAAATTACCAATTGAAGTGCAATCATGGATGTATTGTGTTTTGAACACAGCGAAAGGAATGTGAGTTTTTAATGAAAAAAGTAGCTTTAGTCAGCCCGTTAAGAACAGCGGTCGGCTCTTTTAACAAAACCCTTGCGCCTCTAAGCGCTTCCGAACTGGGAGCAACCGTGATGACAGCATGCCTTCAGCAAAGTAAATTAGAGCCTTCTTTGATTGATCAGATTTATTTGGGAAATGTTCTTCAGGCGGGCAATGGGCAAAATCCTGCCAGACAGGCGGCATTAAAAGCCGGTATCCCTATTGATGTACCCGAAACAACGATAAACACGGTTTGCGGTTCAGGACTTCATGCCGTTGCTTTAGCTTACAATTCAATATTGGCTGAACAAGGCAACATCGTCTTGGCCGGAGGCATGGAGAGCATGTCGAATGCCCCTTACCTGCTAAGGAATGCAAGAAACGGCTACAAACTTGGTAACGGTGAGTTGGTAGACTCCCTGGTGGCCGACGGCCTTACGTGCCCGATCAACCATTACCATATGGGAATTACCGCAGAAAATGTTGCCGATAAATATGGAATTTCAAGAATGGAGCAGGACGAATTTGCCTATCAAAGCCAGATAAAGGCCGTAGAAGCAAACAACAAGAAGCTTTTTGAAGAGCAGATTGTTCCAGTTATGATCAAAAACAAAAAAGAAACTATTTCTTTCACAGAGGACGAACACATAAGAGGAAATACAACGAAAGAAAAACTTTCTCAATTAAAACCTGCATTTAAGGAGAACGGAACGGTTACCGCCGGGAATGCTTCGGGAATCAATGATGGCGCGGCGGCCGTGCTTGTAGTGTCGGAAGACAAATGTAAGGAACATGCGTTAAAGCCAATGGCATATATCAAGGGTTATTCCCTTGTTGGCGTTGACCCTGCATATATGGGAATGGGGCCAGTGAAAGCCATTTCGACACTTCTGAAGCAGCAAGGTATATCCATCGATGCCATTGATCTTTTTGAAATTAATGAAGCGTTTGCCTCACAAGCATTAGCGGTAGTGAAAGAGCTAGGGGTCAGTCTGGACAAAGTGAATGTCAATGGCGGCGCGATCGCGATCGGGCATCCTGTCGGGGCCAGTGGTGCTAGGATATTGGCTACGTTGGTTCATGAAATGGTGCGAAGATCTTCACGTTACGGCATCGCCTCGTTATGCATCGGAACAGGAATGGGCATAGCGATGCTGGTTGAAAATGCGCTCATTTAAAGTGCGTGTTCAAGATGACTTTTAGAACTACCTCTTAAAAGGAAGGGAGACCGTTATGAATCAAAAAGATGTACTTTCACTCCAATCCATGCCTGCGGCTAGCGGCAGCTACGGGCGCCCGCCATACCGCTTCATCAACCGGGAATTTTTTATCATTACCTATGAGACCGATCCCGCTGCGATTAGACAGGCGGTCCCGGAACCTCTTCAGCCGGATGGAAGCAATACGGTTTCCTATGAATGGATCAAGATGCCCGATTCATCCGGGTTAGGAAGTTATGAGGAAAGCGGTATTGTCATTCCGTGTACTTTTCAAGGAGAACCCTGCAATTTTGTCGCCCAAATGTATTTGGATAACGCGCCTGCTATTCTGGGGGGACGCGAAGTCTGGGGATTTCCGAAAAAATGGGCAAAGCCTCGCTTGATCGTTGAGGAGACGGAGACACTGACGGGTACATTGCATTATAACAACGTCCTGGTGGCCACGGGAACTATGCCTTTCAAATATAACATTCTTGATGAAAAGGAAACGGCAAAAGCCATCGCAAAAACGCAAGTTAATTTAAAGTTAATTCCTGATGTTGACGGTACCCCCAAAATCGCTCAGTTAGTAGCGTATAATCTTGAGAACATTACTGTAAAAGGAGCCTGGTCAGGGCCTGCCAGATTAAGCCTAATCCCCCATGTCAACGCTCCTGTGGCAGATTTGCCGGTTAAATCTTATATTGGCGGGAAACATTTTATTGCTGATTTAACGCTTCCATATGGAAGAGTCCTCTACGATTATCTTCAATAAAGTTTGCTTTCCTAAAAATATATATATAAGGAGAAGGAACCATGAATAACAAAGTAATCTCCGCTGAAGAAGCAGTTAAGAAGGTCAAAGACGGAGACACGGTGATGGTCGGAGGTTTTCTGGCAGGAGGCTTTCCGGAGGAGCTGGTTCGTGCGCTTGTCGACACCAATCCCGCCAGCAATCTTACGATTGTTTCCAATGACACAGGCACACCGGAATTATCTATCTATAAGCTTGTAAAAAGCGGCAGAGTAAAGCGGATTTTTGCATCCTATATCGGCTCCAATCCGGAAACGGGAAGGCTCCTGATGACGAAAGAAGCGGAGGTCCAACTCTTCCCACAAGGCACGCTCGCTGAAAAGATACGCGCAGGAGGAGCCGGTTTGGGCGGGGTTTTAACACCTGTAGGTGTAGGCACCGTTGTAGAGGAAGGAAAACAGAAAATAGAAATTGATGAAAGGGAATATTTGCTCGAACTCCCGCTCAAAGCGGATGTGGCGCTAATCAGAGCCCATAAGGCTGATGAAGCGGGGAATCTTGTCATCAACGGCTCTTCACGTAACTTCAATATGGTTATGGCTACAGCGGCAGAGTATGTAGTTGCTCAGGTAGACGAATACGTAAAGACGGGTGAAATTGACCCCAACCATGTCAACGTTCCCGGAATATTTGTCGACGCAATTGTAAAGGTGGGTGAAAACGCATGAATAACAGAGAATTCATTGCTCGAAGAATAGCCCAGGAATTCAAAAGTGGTGAAGTTGTCAACCTTGGTGTCGGATTGCCTACAATGGTAGTGGACTATATCCCCGAGGACATTCATATTATGCTGCAAGCTGAGAATGGAATCCTCGGTGTAGGCCCCAAAGCGGCTCAGGGAAAAGAAAGGCTCGATTGTATCGATTCAGGTGGAAACTACGTTACAACTATGGAAGGAGCATGCTTTTTTGACAGTGCACTTTCATTTTCCATCATCCGCGGAGGGCATGTGGATATCACCGTGCTAGGCGCCCTGGAGGTCGACGAGAAAGGCAACCTTGCAAGCTGGATGATCCCTGGAAAAAAGGTGCCAGGTATGGGGGGAGCCATGGATTTGGTAGTTGGAGCCAAGAGAGTGATTGTAGCCATGGAGCATGTGAACAAAAATGGTGCGCCGAAAATACTGGAACAATGCAAGTTGCCCTTGACTGCTGTAAATGTTGTAAAGACCATAGTAACCGAAAAGGCTGTCATCGATGTTATTCCAGGTAAAGGGCTGATGCTAAAAGAAATTGCTCCGGGTTTGTCGGTGGAAGACGTTCAATTAGCAACAGAGGCTAAACTGATGGTTTCACCACATTTGAGGGCCATTGCAGTGTGAAGTCATGGGAACGGACTAGCCCTTAAGGGGAGATAGAGACTGACCCCTGTTTGTAAGACAGGGATCAAAACAGCATATCATTATTACAAATAAGGTTCGCTAATTGCTCATTGAGCAATTGCGAGCCTTTTGGTGTTGGAGTGGGACCATTCAAGCAGCATTCTACGATGAAAGCCTACAGCTGTCCAAGATCTTTCTAAAGAGGATGCTTCCAAAAAGAATTCCCGCTAAACCTTGAGCCACCATACACCCCATACTATGGGAAAAAATCTGTTTGGTGCCTCTCTCCTATTGTTCTTCCAGACGATCCACACGGACGGTTTGGGTATTGCCGGGTCTGCTGCCTATCTGTACCGTTGCCATACCGTTCGCTTCGTCCACATGCTCAATCCAGATCGGTTTGCCATCCAATTGTACAGAAATATTTTCAGATGAATCATAAATGGCTTTTGCTCGGTCCACGTTCATGCTATTCTTCCCTCCTGATTGTTGTTGTGTGCATTCATTCAGAAATATAGGTCACTAGTCTTCATCTATAATCCGTTCAACGTCTAATGACGGAAAGCTGTGAGAAGGAGAGGTTGAAACTACAGCCTCCAAATCCACATGAGCCACAGCTACGGGAAAAGGCGGCTGGATTCCATGGGAAAGGGCAAACTCGGGCGGCAATGCATCCTGTTCGCCTCCGGCGGGTCCCCGAAAGGCGATATGGCTTTGACCCACACGTTGCCTGATTTGCCGAGGATAGGATTTTTCGGACATAAATTGTGTACCCCCTTTTGAATCGGATATGCCTTACTATGCACCAAAATTGCTGTAACCATTCGCAAGCGTAAGCAATTCGCAGCCTTCATTCACACCTCATACAATCACTTGTACGAAGCATACTAAGTGAAAATCATATGCTCATATCCCGGGGTGCCCGGAATCGAAGGGTACAAAATGCGGATTAAAGAAAAGGAGGACTGGCGGTATGCATACGGTCTGGAAAGGCGCGATCAGCTTCGGGCTGGTTCATGTGCCTGTTAAAATGTTTTCAGCTACGGAGGATAAGGACATTTCCATGCGTTACATTCACAAGGAGTGTGGAAGCCCACTTAGCTATGTACGAAAGTGTCCCGTTTGCGACAAGGAGGTTGAGTGGGAGGAAATTGGTAAAGGCTACGAGTATGAAAAAGGAAAATTTGTCATGTTCGACAAGGAGGAACTGGAGCAAGTTAGCGGACAAGCGGATAAAAATATCGTGATTTTGGATTTTGTTGATTTGCAGGAAATTGATCCGATTTACTTTCAGAAAACGTATTATTTGTCCCCGGATCAAGCCGGCTCCAATGCCTATAAGCTACTCATGAATGCGATGAAGGATACCGGAAAAATCGGGATTGCCCAAATCTCCATCCGCTCTAAAAGCAGCTTGGCGGCGATTCGGGTGTTGGATGAATGTTTGGCGGTGGAGACGATGTTTTACCCCGATGAAATTCGTCCCATTGCTCAAGTTCCTAACTTGCCGGGGCAGGAAGAGGTTAAAGAGAAGGAGCTGACCATGGCAAAAATGCTGATCGATCAACTATCTACACCTTTTGATGCAGCAAAGTATACGGATCAGTACCGCGAGCGTCTGCTGGATCTTATTCAGCATAAAGTGGCGGGTGAAGAGGTGCGAATTGCCCCAACCCAGCCTCAGACCAATGTAGTAGATTTAATGGCCGCCCTTCAGGCCAGCATCGAGGCAGTGCAACCTGTGGTTACCGATCCCGGCCCTGCCGCAAAAAAACGCTCTGCGCGTAAACCAGCAGCCCCAACAGCACAGCAGGCTGTTGCAGGCGAGAACATCTCTCCGACTCCGGTCAAAAAGAAAAGAAGCACTGCTAAACGTAAAGAAACTTAAGCCGAGTTGCAGAAAAGTCTGGTTAAGGGGTGGCGGTGACACTGCTTTGATACGAGAGTAGCTGACTGAACGCCCCCCGCTCCTCTTGTTCCAGTTGGCGGTAGTTCCCCTGCTGTATGACCTCACCTTGATCCAGTACGACAATTTGATCCGCATGTCTGATGGTCGACAGGCGGTGAGCGATGACGATCAACGTCATTTGACCTTTCATCCGTTCCAGTGCTGCCTGAATTGCGGCTTCATGCTCACCATCCAGCGCACTTGTCGCTTCATCTAGTATAAGTACCGGAGGATGATGCAAGACAGCCCGTGCTAATACTAGCCGTTGACGTTCTCCTCCAGACAGACGAATCCCGCGATCTCCAATTACCGTGTCCAGCCCTTCGGGCAGTCTGGATACAAAGCTGTCTGCGGCTGCAAAATGTAACGCTTCCCATAGCTGCTGCTCACTAGCATCCTTATCTGCCAGCATCAAATTTTCGCGGACAGTCGCATGAAATAGAAATGGGTCTTGTGACACGTAGCCAAACGACTGCCGCCACTGGGGCAACAATTCGTCATCCAGAACAAGCCCGTCTATTGTAATCTGCCCCCCAGTTGGACGTAAAAAACCCATCAGGACATCGACTATTGTACTTTTACCTGCTCCCGATTTCCCTACAATGGCTGTCATTCCCCGGGCGGGTATGAACAAATTAATATGACGCAGTGCAGGCTCTGCTGCACCATCGTAGCGATAATCCAGATGGCTGCATTCAATCCCATGACGAAGGGACAGGGGTTGCCGTGCAGATGCAGATGATAGTTTGGATGTAAGTCCAATCAATGACGGATCTGTGAAAACTTCGCACTCTTGTTGCACCTTGGTGACACTTTCAAAAGCGGAGATCATAGACATGATGTATTCCAGACTCGCTTGAATAAGAGCAAATCGGGGCCATAAGCGGGAAAATATAAGAATCAGCACAATTAGTTTTTCAGGTGTAACATGCAACCACTGCAGCGATATAAATATGACACAAGCGACAAAAACAGCTGCCGCTGTACGATGAAAAAACTGTGTGGTTGCATTTTGCCGGACAAATTGGGTCGTATTATCCTCCATTCGTTGCGTCAGGGAGCGAAACCAATGGATATTGGTCACTTCCAACAGATTGCTTTTTATATCTTTCATGCCGTTCATGTGATCCGTAATTCCAGCAAAATAAACCTGCGACAGCGCAGTCGTACGATCACCTAATTGTTTGGCATTTCGTATGGAGCGGCGGAACACGATAAACAGCCCCAATCCACTCAGAAATACCAGTCCGGTTAAAGAGGGGGATAACCAAAAAGCCAGCGCAATCTGGATCAGCGTAAACATGACGGCTGTAGTCAGTTGAAGAAGCAAATTCGTTCCCTGACTGACACGCGCCAGCTCGGTCGTCATCACATGGCTAAAATCAGATTTACGCTGACGCAAATAAAAAGTCCACTGCGCCTTCATAAAGGAAGTGTACACATCTATTCGAAGAGAACGCATAAAACGCTGCTGAATCCGCGAATTCAGGATGAATTGGTAACGCTGAAGCAAAGCCTGCCCTGTAAGCAGCACTACAAAAACCATCAACATCCCCGGCAACAGCCAGCTTTTAGGTACGAACGGCAAAAAATGATCCAATCCATCAGACAGAAATGGCATCCCTGAATGACCGACAAATACGCCGATGGCCGCCAGCATAGGAACAAGCATATAAATGCCAAAACCCTCCAGCAGACTGACAATGATCATACACCCAATATTGAGAAATAATGCACCGCCGTTCACGCTATACAGCTTTGTCATATATAATCGTAGGTGAACCATAATGCACACTCCTTATCCAGGATTTTGCAAAATTTGATTCCAGTCGCTCCAAAGCGCAATATATAGACGAACTAGACCATTTCGATCTATATATTGTTCATTGAAAGCCGCTTATTGGATTTTTACAAAATCCTCTATCGAGTCAGTGCTTTGAAAATCGCCGCTTCAGCCAGAGAAATGGACGTAAAGGGATATACAAAAAATGCAGCTGGCGAGGCAGTGGAAAAACGATCGAATCGCCCGTAGAAGGAAACAAACGGCTGATAAGATACCATAGTCTGTGTCTTGGCTCTTTTAAGGAAAGCAAGTAAGTGCGGCTGATCGGCTGATAGACAGCCCTGTTTTTGGTCATGACTTGGCTGGAGGCAGCAGCTGGAGTCATCGGGGCACAACTGGCAGCGGTGCTCATCGGGCTATGATCGTCGTTACTGGCATCTTCCGTGATGCTAGTAACGCCACGGGTGGCAAGCATGGCTGCTTCGCCAGAGGTACTGCATACTGAAGGACCGCCATCCGGAGGGGCGGCCTCCGCTTGCTCTGCCAATGCTCTGCTGTGCAGCAGCTCTGATGGAGCAAGCCTACCTGTATCCGACCCGTGGGCAATCGGGTACGGTGCGGGGACGCTGGCCTGCATGAAGGCCAGCGCGCTCAACGCGAGCCTGTGCGCCTGCCGGGTAGCCGATACCGGACGCATCGGCTCCGGTATCGGCGTACCCAACAGCGCAGCGGCGAGCGCCCAAGCCTGCCCGCCAGCAGGCAGGCCCCCGTAACGGCGCATCATCGGCAGTAGCGCCTCCCAATCGACAGCACATACCGCAAGCCTGTCGATGTCAACCAGCCAGCGCAGCCTGAACCATCCGTGACGCGCACCATGCGCACTCAAGTACAGAAATTGATGCTCGCTGCCAAGCGTATACATACAGGACGTCATCGCAGTCCTGTTGTCGGCAGGTGCCAACGGTACCATCCGACTGGCTCCTGTAGCTTTACCCATTTGCCGACAGCTCCACAGCTCGTCAAAAGAGGGTTCCCCACCCCCATCCGGGTGAAGCCGCCAATGCAACTCCATCTCTACCCGTTTTTGCGGATGCAGGTAGGATGCATGATGGTCCTTCCATTTCCAACTGCCAAGGACACGCACTTCTCCGCTCTTGGGCGCATATCCGGCTTCCTTCATCCAATGCTCAGCCTCATCCATATCGTCAGGGGCAATGAGTAAATCGATGTCCTTGGAGGTACGCAGAGAAACATCCCCGTACAATTGCTGCGCCAGAGCAGGACCCTTCAGCATAAGCACACGGATTCCATGAGCTATGAGCAGCCTGGTCAGACGCTCGGCTTCTGCTTGAAGATGGAGCATGCGAAGCGTGTTTCGCTGATACTGTGCCTGAAGGTTTCGTAGCAATTCTGCGGGAATGAACGGATGATTCAATGTTTTCAGTTGGAGATACACCGTAGGTACCACTCGATGGTGCTCAGTTAGACGTAAAAAGCGGACCCAATCCATCTCACGCAGGTGGTAAGCAGCAGTTGTATCCTGCCAATGAGAAACGTCTTTCCCCAATAGAGAGAGTAACAACGTTAATTCTTGATCCTCATTCCAATTCGCAAGTTCCAAAATAGACTCGGTGGGCATGCATTCTTCTCCTTCTTGTCTCATCGCATTAAAGCAAAGAACTACCTTTATATTCCATATTCTTATTTGTAGCCGTCACAGCACGTCTCCCGAATATCCCCACCACCGTAAATGCTTCCATCTCCCGTTTCCCCGTAACATAAATCGGTCCGCTACGTACCCATGCATGTGCAGCCAAGCGTCCAGCGGCATTTTTGGCTGTGCCCAGATACAGTGTGCAGTCCAGTTTTCTGCGCCCCAGCAACGTCATCGCCGCAGCGGCTTGTACAAGACAACTACTGCGCCAAGGAGTATAACGGCTTGCCAACTCCACAGCATGTGAAATCTGCTGAATGGACTTCTCCTGCCCGACATCACACTGCCATGGAGTTTCTTCCATACATATGCCCCAAACCCTTGAGTAATCCACAAAAGAACGACGCTGGCGTAGCCTCGCCCATCCCAGCTCCAGCCAGGCTTCCGGCAAC
This sequence comes from Paenibacillus sp. NMA1017, assembly GCF_058895805.1. Lineage (NCBI taxonomy): Bacteria > Bacillati > Bacillota > Bacilli > Caryophanales > Paenibacillaceae > Paenibacillus > Paenibacillus sp. NMA1017. Next base: position 23,126 of record NZ_JBZXYR010000006.1, read on the forward strand.
AATCTCCTGACTTCTGGGGACAGGAGAAGAAGCCGTTGTATCCGCATGTTATACCGACTCCCGTAGGATCTTTAACAGTCCTTCCCGCTCCAACTCCGCCACAAAGGTATGTACCTGCTGTCTGCACTGTTCCTCGTCCACCTCATATTCATTAGTCAGGACAGTTACGATATCGCCAAGTGAAGGACTGGATTCTGCCAGTTCCCAGATTCGTCCTCCTGTGAATCCTAAGTTGTAATATTTACCGGTGTTAATGCTCATCATCACTTTTTCTCCGTCCATATCACTGACATAGACCTCTTCATTGTAAATGACGCGATAATAATCCTTAGCTGGATTAGTGGCTGCCATAACTCTTTTCCTCCTTACGAATGAGTTCAAGTACCCGTTGTACAACCTCGGACGCAGTAAAGACGGAACTATCCCTCAGCAGCCGCCAGCCCTCCACTTTCCGAGCCATCCGGGCCGCTGTATCAAACGACCATTCACTCAAACCCATTCGCGGAATAATCACCCTACGATATGTATGTTGTAGTAATGTATGCAAGCACTCCAGAACGTTCAAGGGCTGTTCCGTAACCGCCACTAGCTCCCCTTCGCACATCAACGCACGGGTTGGGGAATCTGCCACTAGCTCGAATACGCCCCCTAAGGGCAGCGGATCGTTATAAAATTCATCTACGGTGGGTACGGCATATTTATTCAGCTCACCTGCAAGCATACGCAGATCTGTGTATTGTGGCATTACAGAATTGTCGTCAGTTAGGGACTGTATGTGCTTTCTTTTGCGTACATGCTTGCTCTCCCGTAAAGCCTCCAGTTGGAGTAAGCTTTCAAGCCCCAGCTTTTGCTGCGGATAAGCTGGATACACGATGACTGAGGAAATCGTAGCTTCTACAGCAATCACGTCATCACTAACCATCTGATAACCTGCCTGTCTAAAAGCAGCAGCCAGTGTCGATTTCCCCGTACCCGATTCACCCACAAATGCGTAGGCCCTCCCCCCGATGACGACCGCACTTCCGTGAATAGGTAATATTCGTCTTTGCATCAGCAGAACACCCATGCATGTACCCAGCACAAACAGCCGCACGGTGTCAGGATCAGCCCCGGAGAATATACTTACCTCGATCTCCTTGCCTCCCCTGACGGCATAAATGGCCGTGCCTGGTATTTGAAACATAAATCGCCCATCCAGCATCACAAAATTGGCCTGCTCCAGCTGACCACTCCATGCAGTCAAATCAGCCTGTCGAAGGACTACATCCTCTACCACTTCTGGTGCTGCCAGCATCAGCTCAGGCAGATTCAGCTCACTCGCAATCCTGAGTCCAAAGGCTGTATATTTCGTCCAACTGACATTTGCACTCCTGTCATGCACGGTAGGACTCACTCCTCTGTCCTTAAAAATCCCGTCTTTATTTCTTGGGCAACACCTCTAACCCGAAAGAAATAAAGACGGCTGTGTATTGAATACGAGTCCAATGAATCATGCTATTCTCGTTCATTCAATCGTTATCGGCCCAGCTGTCTGGCTTCCAGTCCAACATTGGCTGCATGTATAACCATCTATTAGCTTGGATTATAGATATCGGCATCGTGGTCAGACACCCAATCAATCTGTCTCCAGCCTTTACCCGCCATGGTCTGGCTAATATCCAGCACCTCTATCGTCGGTTCCTGCCATTCTTTTTTACTCATTTCATCACCTCCCCTCCAACGAATGGCGAACTGTCTGACCGGATAGGTTCGATCAGTTCAATCCACAGAGAAAACGGTACACGATCAGGCTATGCATAAGTAGTCTTAAATTCGGATCAGACGCCTGCTCAGGGCCGGGGTGGTGAAGTTTCGCCATAGCCGTCTTAATAAACTCAATATTGAGATATTCGGCGGCTCGTAAATCATGACACATCAGTTGAAGCTCTCCCATAAACGTATCCCAGCAAGGAAGCATACGATGTAGCCAATCTGCAGGCTGCACGCCGCGTACCCGCTGGTTCAACCGAACATCATCAGGTAGATGATCACGCATGGCTTTACGAATGAGGGCACGGTCCCTACCATTTTGCACATACTGCTCAAAAGGCACCGATAAGCAAAAGCGAATTACCCGGCTGTCCCCAGTCGGATCACGTTCCCATAGGCCATAACGTAGTGAAAGTTTCGTCGCGACCACACCATTTTTGTTGGCAATCGCCAAATTTGAGAACTTCTCTTTTCTCGTCTGATCGGCATTTTTCATCCAACCTGTTCCGCTCAATACAGGAATATCTTCTACATTCATCCGTTGGGCAAACTCTGGGTGAATCAGTGATGGAACGGGACTTCGATTGCCATGCCGCAGCCATGAACGAGGTTCAAGTGAAGTCGCTTTCTTCAACATCACGGGGAGTAGATGAGACATACGTCTGCCCGTAAGCTTGCTGTACCGCCTCAATCCCTGAAAGGATTGCAACCAGTGCAAACGACGAAACTGACGGGCATAATAGTCCAGTGCAGGGCCCCACGATACGGAAAAATTGCCTCGTGCCCCGGTCAACAGCACACCGACATTGTGTTCCTGTGCTTTTTCATAAAAACCTCTGATCCAGAAGGAGTTTTCAAAATATTTGTAGGGAGCTTCCATCAATTCCAACCAAATATCAATTTCTGAAAACGGACTTTTTCCCTCAAAATCCATATAGTTCTCCTGAATGTTGCCCACATAGCGAGCCGTAGACTGAATATAGCTTCGTTCGTTCGCCAGCAATGTAGGCGGTGTCCAGTCAGTAAAATCTTGAACAGGCACATAGCTGTAGGCATGCAACGGCTTGTGTTGCAAGTGCAGCGATGGCGCGGCAAAGCTGGCAACCGCTCCAGAATCCAGCCCTCCGCTCAAGGCAGCCCCTACAGCGCGATTCGTCCGTAGTCGGGCAGTGACCGCTTGTGTGAACACCTCGCGGAAAGCTTCTATGTACTCGCCCCCTGTTTTGAGCCGCAGTGGCTCTACCTCATCCAGACATGCATATTTATGAAGGGTTCGCTTTCCCTCCTCCATAGTGAACCAATGTGCAGGAGGAAGCTGATTGATATGCTTGTAGGCGGTCGTTCCGATATCGACGGATTCCTGCATGGAGCGGATGGACAAAAATTCGGCCAGCCATGGTTCATGCAGTTCTTTTCGCAGAGAGGACAGGGCTAAAAGCGGAGCGACTACCGTGCTAAACGCGAATCCTCGGTCATGCTGGTAGATGTACAGCGTACGATTGCCTGTCATATCTCGAGCACCATATAATCGATGTTCCTTGGCATCCCAAATGACAAAGGCAAAATCACCTATCAGATACCTGGCTGCCTCCACTCCCCATTTGTCATATGCCAGCAAAATCAGCTCGCTGTCCGTGATATCCTGTCGCCGTTCCTGCTCAACTCCCAGCCGTTCAAACAGCTCGGAACGATTGTCAATAATCGCATCCGCCGTGATTGCCAAATCTCTTATCTCATCATAGAAGGGAAGACGCTCATGGACAGATTCCGGGGTCACATGCTGGGCATGACAACCTAAAAAAATAGAGCCTTCACACCAAGCGCATACGCGGTCAGCGGGATATTTTCGCAGCGCTTGCATCATTTTCCCGCCTTCTTCAGTGCATACGGACTCATGCCCAAAGCTATAGATTCCGGCAATCGCACTCACGTTCTTCCCCCTTTTTCTTTTCCTATACTTGATAACGCTACAGACGCCAAGTGCCTGAGCTTACGGGTAAAGATGCTGCGAGATCGGAGACCTTGATTTGGGCGTTGATAGCTTTGGAGCTGAGCGATAAGACGGTTCCGCTCCTCATAGCTATGTGCCAATCTGTTTTCCAGTGATTGGATCCGTCGATCGTTCGCGATCTGGTCCACATGCATCCTTGCCGGATCTTGAGGTGCAGTATGACGGGTTGCATTTATCATGAGTTCTCTGTTATCTGCATCCTGTTCTTCCAGCATCCGATAAGCTGCCTTCCATTCAAAGCCGCTTTGCTGGAGAAATTGTTGTGTACGTCGACTCAGCAGCTCTATATCCGGCTCATCTTCAAAGCGGACTCCAGTCATCTGTTCTGCCTGCTCCAGCGCTTCCGCGTAACCAAGTTGCTTAAACATGCGGGACCCAATGCTTCTGCAATACAGTTCAATTTCCGTTTTACTCAACAAATGTTGCCAGCTATGTACCGAATCCTGATGCACCTGTTCATGCTCTCCTACGAATGGATCGCCCGCTCCCATACTATAAAAAAGACTGGATTTGGGCGTATCCGCAAAGTCCCCGTACTTTTCCATCCCCGGTTCATACTTGATTCCCAGAAAACCGCACAGCTTCTCGATCTCCATCGTTGGATTGGATACGAGCTGTTCATACCTAAGCGGGTATGCAAGTGAATGAGGTGCAGCAAAATAATGAGCGTAACGGAACAAACCCACCGTAATATCCGTCATTTTCATATTAAAATGCGGACTCCCCAGTTCCTCCAGCAGTTGAAAGCGTCCGTTCCGTAGCTGATTAACCTTTTTGAATGAGGCCACAATGGCCAAAGGATTTCGGATAAGCCACAACCTGCGGGCAGCAGGGAATAAACGGTCTATAAATTCCAGCACCGTATAGTAACGCGGGGATTTGTCGATAAGCATATCTGCTGTTGTTCCTTGAAGCAAACCATTATATATTTCAAGTGCATACGAACGGGAGGCCTGCTCCAATACGTCGGAGGGGACCATACCTTTAAAAAATTGCCGGAGTATCCCTGTTCCTCCATATGGCCGAGCATGTGACTGCGGAAGATCATATAAACTGAGCAGGAACCACATTTCCTGCGTGGCAAACAGGCGGGAATGGTTTTGCAAAATGGCGGTAAGCAGCGAGCTTCCACTCCGAGGGACACTTAACAGGAATACCAGCCCTCCGCCTTGCTTTTCAATCAAGCAAACTCCTCCTCTACCTCTGCTCAAGACACTTTGATAGATACATATCGTATTTTTTATTATAAATTTATGATACATAATGTATCTTGTCAATCCCTTTGATGGATAAATTCAGCACTTCACGTTCATGTTAAACCATATGTAGATCTATAAGCTCAACAATCAGCCTGTAAATAAAGATTTTGCTGCATGTTAGCCAAAGGAGGATAGCACTATGGGACAAGCTGTTAAAGGTACTATTACCATTGAAGGTCAGGAAATTCCTATCACCAACCCGGATAAACCGCTGTGGCCTGAAGCAGGCGTGACTAAGGCGCTATATCTTCGCAAGCTTGCGGTATTAGCTCCCTTCCTGCTCAAATATTGCCATCATCGTCTGCTGACCGTCATCCGCTGGCCACATGGGATTCACGGTGATTTTTTTTATCAGAAAAATGCCCCACGTCCTCGGCCGGACTATATTGAAACCGCTCTGCATGATGGTATTGAATATATCGTGCTCGGCAAATTGCCACAACTTCTCTGGCTTGGTAATCAAGCTGCGTTGGAATTCCACCCCTCTCTGCACGAAGCGGGAAGCAAGCTGCCCTGTGAATGGATGATTGACCTTGATCCATCCAGAGAGGTGGAGCCACGTATTATGGAGGCAGCCTCTATTGTCGGCGAAGTACTGGCTTCGCTTGGTTTAGATTCCGTCCCCAAAACATCCGGGGCCACAGGTGTACAAATTATCGTTCCGATCCGTACAGGCATAACCTTCGACGAGCTTCGCAGCATCGGACTGCTAGTCGGACAATTTGTGACGGAAAAGCACCCGCATCTGTTCACACTCGAACGGTTAAAGAAGGATCGTGGAACAGCCATCTATTTTGATTATTTGCAACATTATCAGGGGAAAACTCTGGCCGCTCCTTATACCCCGCGGGCACGCCCCGGCGCTACGGTCTCCACTCCGCTAACATGGGAAGAGGTACGGCAAGATGTATCACCACTTGACTACCATTTGCTGAATATTGAGGAACGACTAAACCTGGTAGGCGACTTGATCGACAAGGTTCCTCCCCAGCCCGTAGAAGACGTCCTCAAGCATATGCGCACCAAGGCACACCGAACCTGATCCATGCTTGGAAAAACAAAAAAGGGGACGAACCCCGCAGCCATTAGGCTGAGAAATTGTCCCCTTGCGCTAGTGAATTCCTTTTTTCTTAAAACGTCCGCCCTTCACATCGTGAATGTTACCGATCGCAACGAAAGCGTGCGGGTCCCAATCTTCAACGATGCTCTTCAGCTTCGCTTCCTCTAGACGGGTAATGACGACGAAAATCACTTTCTTGCTTTCGCCCGTAAAGCCGCCTTCACCTTCCAGATAAGTTACGCCCCGTCCAAGACGGTCCGTCAGGGCATCCCCGATATCACGATATTTTTCACTAATAATCCAGACCGATTTGGACTGATCCAGACCCTCAATCGTAATATCAATCATTTTCATGGCGATATAATAAGCAATCATGGAATACAGGGCATTCGGCCAACCGAACACAAAACCTGCACTTCCCAGAATGAAGATATTAACGAACAGGACGATCTCACCGACCGAAAAAGGAGTTTTTTCACTGACAAGAATAGCTACGATCTCTGTCCCATCCAGCGAGCCGCCGGACCGAATCACAAGACCCACCCCAACACCGAGAATGACGCCCCCAAAAATAGCGCCGAGCAGCGGTTCGCCAGGAGTCAATGCACTTACATTGTGAAGTAACGCGGTTCCGATGGACATAACGACAATACCGAATAATGTGGATAAAGCGAAGGTTTTACCGATTTGTTTGTAGCCGATAACTAAAAATGGAAGGTTCAACAGGGTCAGGAAAATACCGAGCGGATAGCCAGTAATCTTGGAGGCCATGATGGAAATACCTGTAACGCCTCCGTCAATAACGCCGTTAGGAACCAGAAATATTTCCAATCCCACTGCCATCAGAGCCGCACCAACGACAATCATGGCTGCACGCTGAAACAGGCGTTTTACTTTGTTCTTCGGATTAGCTGGAATTTTGCTGATCTTGGTCAACTCTCCGGTCACATCTGTGATCTCAGACAGATTTTGGACTTCCTTACTCACTACACTCATATATAAATCCCCCCGTTACAGTATGGTATATTGGACTGAAAAAGGGGCTGCTATCCGCAGTCCCCTCTCCTTTACCGCGCTTGTGTTATATGAATAGTATACCATAAAACTGTGATTTTGCGCAAAAAAGTTAGCAAAGAGCACATAAATCACAATAAAGTGGGATTATAGCGATAAAAACGTCGAAAACCGCCTTTAAAGGAGTGGAGAGAGCATGCGAGTTAGAATTTCAGCTATTTTCTGAGATCGAGGCCGTCTGCGGAACACGTTCAAATCTATGCGTGAAGAGTTGGAAATGTCCTCTACAAAATCTGCCGAGAGCCGTTCCAACGCTGAATTAGCAAAAACTATAGCGGTCAACTCAAAATTATAGAAAAAGCTGCGCATGTCCATATTGGCGGTCCCGACCGAGCCGAGTAAATCATCGACAATCACCACTTTGGCGTGAATAAATCCTTTTCGATATTGGTAGAACTCCACCCCTGCCTCCAGCAGTTCTTGCACATAGGATAAAGACGCCAGATGAACCAGCTTCGAATCGGATTGGTAGGGAATAATAATTTTCACATCTACGCCACTGACTGCTGCCAGCTTGAGCGCCTCATAAATCCCCAGATCGGGAATAAAATAGGGCGTCGTAATCCAAATCCGCTTTTTGGCAACTGTGAGCGCACCAAAACACATTTCCTGAATCGTATCCCATACCTGATCGGGACCGCTGCTCAATATCTGTACTTCCTCATCCCCAGTGCAGGTATGTGGAGGAAATAAATTCACATCCATTAACCTCTCGCCTGAGGCCAGCTTCCAGTCGCTAAGAAATGCATTTTGCAGAAAATAGACGCTATCTCCTTCAATCTGCAAATGCGTATCCCTCCAAAATCCCACTTTGGGGTATTTTCCGAGATAATCGTCGCCTACATTTATTCCCCCTACAAATCCGATCATGCCGTCCACCACCACGATTTTTCTATGATTGCGATAGTTAATTCGGCGGTCCAGCGTGGCGAAAAACGGAGGTAGAAAATAATGAAATTCCACTCCCGCCTCACTACAGGTACGAATAAAGGAATAGGGCAAATGGTAGCTTCCTACACCGTCCACAACGAATCGTACCTTTACTCCCTCACGTGCCTTGCGGATCATGACCTCTTGAAACTTTCTTCCGATTTCGTCAGCCCGAAATATGTAAAACTCCACATGGATATGATGTTGCGCTTGTTCCATCGCTTTCAGCATAGCCTCGAAGGTTTCTTCACCGTTCGTCAGCACACGTGTGCGATTACATCCAGTCAACGGGTTTTCCGACATACGAATTAACTGGTTAAACAGACGCTCCTGATGCTTGAAATGAGGATTATGCATTTGCTCCACATGTTCAATCACTTTGGATTGCGCCCACAGACGCTCTCGAAATTCACGAAACAGCTGCGATCCCCCTTTTCGGACCATTTTGCGCTTCTGATAATCCTGTGCAACAAAGTAGTACACGACAAAGCCAATGAGCGGGAAGCAAAACAAAATAAAGAGCCAGGCTACCGCTTTGGACGGCTTGCGAAATTCAAAGAGCAGGATCGTCCCGGTCTGAAAAATAAAAACAATTAAAACCAACAGCAACCACAGCATGTCTAAGCCTCCTTATATATCTCAGTTTTATACTAAGCTCCAATTTTTTTGACATGTTTGCCTCTTAAGCTGAATAGATAGTAACCAAGCACTATAGGAGCGATGTCCGGAAAGGAGCGATTATGAAAAAAGGAAGCCTAAATCGCCGGATGACCCTGCTTGTTATTCGGGATGCACAGCAACCGCCCAAGCAGCTACAATGCTCTACTGCCGCTGTCATTCTCGTCCCGACTCTTGTGATCGCCTCTATCTCTACACTCGTGATCGGGCTGCAAATCCGTTCTTCCCATATTATTTCCCAAATGGAAACGAATCTTGCTGTCCAGAGTTTGCAGATGGAGGTCACGGTAGCGGACAAGGATGCAGCCATTGGGCGACTACGGCAGGAAGTCATGGAGCTGACGAATCAAGCCACCAATATTCGTGAACGCCTTCAGCGCGTAACGGAGCTGGAACAGCAAATGCAGCAATTCATTCGTAAACACGGAAACTCATCTGCCACAAGTAACCATAAAACGACCATGACGCCGCTCTCTTGGGATGCTTCCGACCACATCGGGGGCGAACTGATCGCAGTGCATGAAAATACTGCTCTCCTAACTCGCCAGGCAATGGATGATTTTCAGGAGATCGAATCTCTGTTGGATACGGTGGAACGTACGGTTCCCCGCTCTATTCAGCAAGCAAATGCCGTACAGCAGAATCTGGAGCGCAAACAAGCCGCACAGCTACTCCTGACTCGTAGGCTGGCTCTTGCCGAGCAAGGGAACCCCTCCGTTTGGCCTGTAGGTTCACGGCGAATGACCTCCAGCTTCGGCTATCGCAGCGACCCTTTTACGGGCAGATCTGCCTTCCATTCAGGCGTGGACATTGCCGGACAAACCGGTGATCCTGTCTATGCAGCAGGAGCAGGCACGGTCCTGGAGGCTGCTTCTAGCGGAGCCCGCGGCAAGTGCATTATCATCCAGCATCCTGACGGACTCCAGAGCTGGTATATGCACCTAAGCGGCATGCAGGTGGCTCCGGGAGAACGTGTCCACAAAGGACAGACCATCGGTCTGCTGGGAAGTACCGGGAGAAGCACAGGACCTCATCTTCATTTTCAGATCGTCAAGCATAACCAACCTGTCGATCCATTACTGTATGTACAATGAGGACTTTTCAAAATCCTTATAATAAAAGATTGGGGGAAAACCATCATGTTCAAGGAATCCAAAAGAAAGCTCTCTGCCCCTGCAACGGATACACTGCTCGCTAACGGCACCAGCTTTGAGGGTACGGTTGAGGCAGAGGCCAATATTCGGATTGACGGTCATTTTCAGGGCGATATCCACAGCACTCGTACTGTCGTCATTGGAGAATCTGCTGTTGTACGTTCAGACATCATCGCACGGGACGTCATTCTTGCCGGTAAGGTGTTCGGCAGCATTACTACAGAAGGACGACTGACCATTACGCCGACAGGTGAACTGTACGGAAATACGGCGACCGCTGCATTGGTCATTTCTGAAGGCGGTGTACTGGACGGCACAAGTCAAATGAACCGAACAAAGGATGTAGAATTGTCAACTTCTACAGTTGAGTCAAACGACGAAACCCAATCTAGTTTCAGCAAAGACAGGGAGGACAGCCAAACAGCTCTGCAATCCGAAGCAGGATAAAATCAGTATATACTCCTTTAAATCCAGTGCATTCTCCATTCATTCCATAATATCCTCCACTCTGCGTTCCAAAAATAATTGGTATACCTTGCGTATGACGATTTTTCCGCACATATACAATGGAATCACCAAAATGATACCCAGAATCCCGAGCAGGTCGCCACCAACTAACAGTAAAATAACGACAGTCAACGGATGAATATCCAGCTGCTTGCCAAAAACTATAGGTGACAGCCAATTATCCTGAATTTGCTGTGCAGCGATCACTACGACCAGCGACCAGAGCGCCATCGAAGGTGATTCGAGAAATCCAATAATAACAACAGGTATAGAAGCAGCCACTGCCCCCACATAGGGAATAAAATTAAGAAAAATTGAAATAACGGCGAGCAGCAAGGCATAAGGCAAACCAATAATTAAAAATCCAAGGAACATCATCACACCTAACGCGACATTGATCAGCACCCGACTGACGATAAAGCTGCTGAGTGCACTATCGATATCTTCCATAACCTCCAACGCGTCCTTGTGATATTTTTTAGGAAAGAAGTTTAGCATTTTAGGGCCAAACCTGCTCCCTTCCTTCAGCATGTAATAGAGCAATATTGGAAAGGTAGCCAATACGATAAAAAAGTAGGACACGAACGATACCAGCTTTACCGAATAATCAGACAGTGCGGAAAAAGCTTCGTTCAACGTATCTGACAGTTGTGACAGCGGGTCTTCACCCGGAGGCAGCACTTGTCTCAAGGATTGATTATGCCGCCATTGGCTCAATTGATCAACCAGACTTTTAATGAGCTTCGGCGCATTTTCAAATAGATTGGTTACTTGATCACGCAGCGTAGGCCACACACCCCATGAGAAAACAAACAATAACACTCCAATGACCAAATAAATCAGCAATATGGAGATAGATCGTTTGATTTTCCTCCGTTCCATTACATCTACAATTGGTCTCAATAAATAATAGAGGAAAAAAGATAGCATTAACGGTACCACCAGCAAACTGACCAAGGATACGAGAGGACTAAATATAAAACTTACTTTGGTGCCCAAGTAAATGATGAGTAATAGCATGACGATACCTGTAGTTACACGAAAAAAACGATTATTTTGCAGCATACCATTAGCCCCCTCTGTTCTGTTTCTCTCTACCTCTTTAAACGCAAAATGACCCTATTGATTGATTCTTGCTGAAAATAGATTACAATATACCCCTTGTACGCAGAATGTGTAGCAAAAAATGACCTAGATACAGGATAAAATAGTGTTAAATGAGGATTTTGCAAAATCCTGAAATAACAAAAGGACGTCCAAATGCTAGGCATTTGAACGTCCTTTGTGTAACTCTAAGGCACTTCGATTTAGGTTGAAACATCCCGTTTTACGAAAACCACCCAGGCAATGGCGATAAAAATCACATAATAAGCGGCCAGCACGGTGAGCGAAAAGGTTAGACTGGAACTTACCGTACCCGGTGGCATATCTAGATACTTTTTCAGATCCATATGCGTAAATAGTACGTATTTGGTCCATTCAAAACGATCTGTGCTGAACAAGCCAATAGAGTTATAGACTGTTTTGGTGAACATCATGAACAGCGACAGCCCAATCGCCAAGGCACTGGAACGGAAAACAGCGGACAGCATAAAAGCAAAGGCCATCGTCACGAATAAGGCGATATAGCTATACAAAAAGTTCAGCGTTACGTAAGATATCGGATCACTGAACAGCGGAACAGAACCCGCTGGTGCATCCTTGGATAACATCACCCATGAGGACAGCGTAACCATCAAGATCAAAATGATCGTTCCGAGCAAACTGAACAAAATCACGGATATATATTTAGACAACAATATTTTGCTGCGAGTCCAAGGTCGGATGAGCAGCAGCTTAATCGTTCCCCAAGTAAATTCACCAGCCACCGAATCAGCAGCTACAATGACCGTAAAGGTCGTATTAAGGAAAAATGTAAACAACGTCGTTAACGCAATACCATCCCATACACTGACCTGATCGGAAACCAGGGAAATCAGCATCGGAATCGCAGCAGTGATGACCGCCAGCAACCCCAGCATAATCCATGTGCGCACACGCAGGTAAATTTTCAGATTTTCGTTATGTACCAGCTTGAAGAAATCACCCAATGAACCCGCCTCCCGTCACTTCCAAAAATTGATCTTCCAGCGTACGGGCAACCGGGCGAATCGCATATACTTTAACTCCGTTTGCAGCCAGCAGGCTGTTCATCTCTGCGATCTGTTCCCTCTCCAGGTGAAGCAGCAGTTGATTACCTTCGACGCGCCCTGCTCCAGCAAGCGCATAAGCTTGTTCGGCATCATTTACCTCAAAAGCAATTTCCGCCGTCTGCACTTCCTCCCCTGTATTCTTCAGTTGCTTGATATCAACCAGCCGTCCGCTCTGAATAATGGCTACACGGTCGCACATCAGCTCCATCTCGGACAACAAATGGCTTGATACGAACACAGTAATTCCTTCCGTACGGGTCAATTGACGCAAATAATCCCGCAGTTCACGAATACCCTGCGGGTCCAAGCCATTGGTCGGCTCGTCCAGCACGAGTAGCTTCGGTCGATGCAAAATCGCCTGAGCTACCCCAAGTCGCTGCCGCATCCCGAGCGAGTAGGTTTTTACTTTATCGTGAATCCGGTTTCCGAGTCCCACCAGACGAATCGCCTCTTCCACGCGCTCTTGGGTCACGCCGGGAGACATTCGCGCAAAATGCTGCAAATTTTGATAACCTGTCAAAAACTTGTACATCTCCGGGTTCTCAACAATCGCGCCGACATGGGAAACAGCCTTTTCAAAATCGGTATTAATGCTGTCTCCACAAATATGAATATCGCCCTTGCTAATCGAAATCAGGCCAACCATCATACGGATGGTGGTCGTTTTTCCCGCACCATTGGGCCCGAGGAAACCAAATACCTGCCCCGCCGGAACCTCCAGCGTCAGATCATCCACAATCGCTTTTGAGGAAATGATTTTACTCACACCCTCCATACGTATGACGGGAACCTGTCCTGTCGCTTGCTGCATGCTATGAAACTCCTTCCATCCGGAGTGAAGCTGTTATCCATTTTACTGTACATTTCCGGTTTTGGAAGTATTGTACCATATTTAACCTTTTAGAAACACCACACAACCTCTATTCCTTGTCCCTATATATCCAAAGCACCCGCCATTTCTCATCTTCCTGCGTCACATAACAAGGCTGTACGATATCAAAATTACCGAAACGGGTCTTGTAATGCTGAGTGACCGTAATACGGTAAACTTTCCCTAACTCTTCTCCATTCGGATCGGTACGAATGTCATATTCAGTCTGCGGCTCCCCCAGTTCAAACGTGAACGTATCCGTCCCCATATCCTGCATAAAAACGTGCGCACGCTGCTGTACATACGTAGATTTCTCGAATTTCTTTTTTATTTGCGAATGAAAAAGCTCCCATGAACCTCCGAAATTTCCCGATTGCTCCATCGTGTAGAACTCGTTCAGTGCTTCTACCGCTTGATCGCCCTCGCCTGTAGACATCACCCCACGCAGACCCAGCCACAACAGCCATAACAATCCACATATGATTGCAAAATATAATAGCTTACGGACGAACGCCGAAGCCGCTCTTCTTCTAAACAGCACACATTGCCCCTCCCTCTGTTGGACTATACGAATTCTCTACAGATGTATGTGGGACAAGCCTTTTTTAGAAGACTTTAGAAGAAAATAACGGGTGACCTCCCAATAGGACACCCGCCTACATAAGGCTACCTAAGGCGATATGGCCGTGGTAAGCATATGCTCCTCCAGCACTCCATGGATACGCTGGCGTTCCTGCTCATCCACAATGTAATAATACACGCCGTTGATTTTACGCCCATGTCCGTTCAGCTCAATGGTATCCGTCTGCTTGAGGGACGGGCCGATCCGGGTCAGGAAAGTGGTCATATCGTCAAAGGTAATGTCTGTGCGAATCTGCTCTCCCGCTGCCTCCAGTATCGGTTTTACCCTCAACAGCCCTTCCTTGCTGATGGACTGGGCAAGAATTTGCTTGAGGAGCTCCCGCTGGCGGGCATTTCTTCCGAGATCCCCACGTGGATCATCAAAACGCATACGGGCGTAGGCCAACGCCTCAGCCCCGTTCAAGTTCAAATTACCCTGCGCAAAATGATGGCCCTCATATTGAAAATCAAGTGGGTTATGAACCTCGACTCCCCCCACAAGGTCCACCATTTTCGCAAACCCTTCCATGTTCATCTGTACATAGTAATCTATCGGATGGTTCAAAAAATGCTCTACCGTACGGATCGACATATCCACGCCCCCAAAAGCAAAAGCGTGATTAATTTTGTCCTCACGCCCCCTGCCGATCAACTCTGTTCGCGTATCACGCGGAATGTTGAACATCAACATAGAGCCTTCGGCAGGGTTAACAGACAAGACGATCATCGTATCCGATCGTCCTGGATCGTGAGGCCGCCGATCTACGCCCAGTACCAGCACGGTGAACGGCTTGAACTGGGAGATGGCTGCCGGATTGGGTGTACTTGATCCAGAGTCTGTACCTACAGATCGCCCTGCTCCGCCCGTTGCAAGGGTAGAAACCGCCCCAGGCTGCACGATGCTACGCGGATGATACATCGCATTCGCCGCTGTTTTAAAGGAATGATACACATAAGCGGTGTAGGCAGTAGCCCCTACGACCAATAACGCCGCAGCCCCCAATGTCATCTTCAGCCATCGTTTCATATGCAGCCTCCCCTTTACGGATTTACTACAGACTGATGACGATCTACATCCAGATTGTTCATCTGTGGCCTGCCGACAGAATAGTATGCAAAGGCGGATTGTCTGATTTGCTCTTCGCTGTACACATTGCGTCCGTCAATCATAATTGGATACTTCATAAGCTCATTCAGCTCACCCAGCCCGATTTCGCCAAACTCTTCCCATTCCGTCAATAGACACAGTGCGTCGCATCCCTCTGCCGCTTCTCGTGCGCTATCTGCCCACGTTACTTCCGAGCTGTCCAGCAGTCTGCGGAAGTTAGCCGTAGCGATCGGGTCATATGCACGAATTTCCGCCCCTGCCTCCAGCAGCGACTGCATGATATCCAGCGCCGGGGCATCTCTTACGTCATCTGTATTCGGTTTAAAGGCCAGTCCCCATATACCAATCGTAGCTCCTTCCAGATCACCCAGCGCCTCTTTAAGCTTACGAATCACGTTAAAACGTTGCCCCTGATTCACTTCCACCACAGATTTCAGCAGCTTGAATTCATAGTCCACATTGCCCGCAATTTGGATCAGAGCTTGTGTATCCTTGGGAAAACAGGAACCTCCATAGCCGATACCAGCAGACAAAAAGGAGGAACCGATCCGCTGATCCAGCCCCATACCGTGTGCTACGCGTGTAACGTCTGCGCCCACCTTTTCGCAAATATTTGCAATCTCATTAATAAACGAAATTTTGGTCGCCAAAAAAGCATTCGACGCGTACTTGATCATCTCCGCCGAACGGATATCTGTGGTTACGATATTGGTCGTCAGTGGCTCGTGCAGTGTGGTCAGCAATGCGGACACATGTGGGTCGGAAGCTCCGATGATGATTCGATCTGGCTGTAGGGTGTCTATGACTGCTGAACCTTCACGTAAAAATTCAGGAACCGAAGCCACACCAAAAGGATAGTTTGTGCGGCTCGCAATCCAATTTTGAATACGTTCGTTCGTTCCGACAGGCACCGTGCTTTTGGTGACAATGACTTTGTAGCCATTCATGGCGTCTGCCACCTCGCAGGCGGCTTCTTCAATATAGGACAAGTTCGCTTCCCCACCCGGCAGTGAAGGCGTGCCGACCGCCAAAATAATAATTTCAGCTGCCTCCACCGAAGCTGCCGTATCTGTTGTAAAGCTTAGTCGGCCTTGTTCTACATTATCTTTAATTAGAGCCTTTAATCCCGGTTCATAAATCGGCACCTCACCTGCACGCAGCTGATGTATTTTGTCCTCATTCTGATCTACACAAACGACGGTATTGCCGAGTGCGGCAAAACAGACCCCCGACACCAGCCCGACATACCCTGCACCCATTACACATAGCTTCAAAGCAACTCCCCCTTTTACATGCTGTCTCATTGCATCCTGCTTTTACCGACTTCACTTCTCTATATCTCTTCCTGCAAGCCGATTATGATAGAGCGTAAGCCGTTTGTTTTGTCGATAAGATTTTAGAAAACGGTATACATACATCGGATTGTTATAGGCATACCTCTTCCATAATCGCTTCGGTTCACAGATCAGACGATACAACCACTCCAGCCCCAGCTTTTGTATCGCTAGCGGCGGTCTACGAACCTTTCCAGTGATATAGTCAAAGGCCGCCCCTACTCCAATCATCACGCCATGGATGCGGCCTTTGTTTCGATGCATCCATATTTCCTGCTTCGGGCAGCCTAAGCTGACGAATATGATATGCGCGCCGGATGCATTGATTTCATCAATGATCCGCTCCTCCTCATCTGGATGAAGCTCACGAAATGGCGGTGAAAAGCTGCCCGCGATGCGGATTCCGGGGTAATCCTGTCTTACTCTTTCTTTTAAGCTATCCAGCGTATCCGGCGTACTGCCGTAAAAATATATACTCACCTTCGTCTGTGGCGCACGTTCGCACAACTTGAGCATCAGACTGGGACCATCTACCCGATCCTGACGCTCAAATCCGTACAGCTTAAGCGCCCATACCAACGGCATACCATCCGGAGTACACAAATCGGCTTGAGTGAGCGCTTTGTGGAACTCAGCATGATTCCCGGCTGTGACAATAGAATGCGTGTTGCAAATACATACATAGCCGTCCATTCGTTCGACTGCCCATTGTTCCAGCGTGTGTACCGTTTCCAGAAACGTAAGTGCTGCAATATCTGCATTCGCAATCCTTCCAACTCTATATTGGGGCAGCTTTTTCATAATCACGCTCCTCCATCGCCTCGCTATATATCGCCATCAGCTGCTTCACATTCACTTCTTCCGTATAGCGTGCAGCATAGTTTTCCGACACCTTCTGTCTCATAGCTGCATAGTTTTCATAGGCTACTGCGCGGCGAATCACGGTCTTTATATTTTCCAAATCATCATGTTGAAAATGGAAACCCGTCACTCCGTCCTCCACGACTTCCTCTAGTGCGCCGAGACGGCTGCATAATACCGGAGTTCCAACAGAAAAAGACTCTACAATGGTCATGGGAAATCCCTCATACCAAATGGAAGGCACCATGACATACATGGCCCGGCTCATGCAATCCAGTACCGTGTCTCCATCCTGCTTACCGAGAAACCGAACATCTTCCTGCGGATAAGCAGCGGCCAATTCAGCCTTTTCCGGACCATCCCCAATGATGACCAGTCTCAATCCCCCCCGATCTTCCCACTGTGACCAGGCTTGCAGCAGATTGCGAACCCCTTTTTCAGCTGAAATCCGCCCCACAAACAACAAATAACGATCATTCGGGTCATACTGGGTTTTCACTGTTTTATGATGGATAAAATTCGGCTTTACCGCGATACGATCAAGTGGAATACCGCTTTCGGCAAATTTGTCCCGTGCAAACTCCGTCAGCGCAATATAGCGACTTACCTTGTGCTGCCATGTGCCGATCAGATCGTTGAACTTAATCATCGCCGCCACCGGAATCGTCTGAAGCTGTGAGCCTCGGTAGCATCCATGACGGATGGAGTGCAGCAGCGTGCCGTGCAGGCATTTTTCACAAACCTTATTCCCTCGCATAAAGGTTGCCGCCGGACAAATCAGCCTGTAATTATGCAGTGTCTGGACAACCGGAATCCCCAGCCGTTCACAAGCATGATAGACCGAAGGGGATATAACCGGAAAAAAATTATGCACATGCACCACATCCGGCTTCACCTGTAAAAGCAGCTTCTTGATTCTTTTGAATTCCGGCAGGGACCATGCCGCCTCTACCGCCAGCTTTGCCATGTTCGCTAGCCCTCTGCTTTGAATGCTGTTGTTATGCACATAGTAATGCTCTGTCTCTATTCCTCTGGAACGCAGCATAGCCGATTCTTGCTCGACAACCTTGTCTTCTCCCCCGCTTTGCTGATAAAAGTTATGGATGATCAGCACCTTGCTTACAGGAGAGTTCATCTGTCTGCTGACCTGTTGGCTCACGTGGTTGCCCCTCTTTCCTGCGTTGATTGCATAGCGTGGTTAGAATTCTTGGGCTTGACCCCTAGATGGCTTACGATTTCATCCGCAATACGATCCCACGACATACGCTCGACCGTAAGGAAGGCCTTCTCCGCCATACTTCGTCTCAGCTCAGCATCATCCAGTAAAGTAGTTATTCGACCAGCCCATTCCTCTTCCGAAAAGCTTCTCAGCATCACTCCGCTCACTCCGTCCTCAATCAAGGTAACCGAGCCCCCGTTGACCGAAGAGATAATCGGGACGCGAAACAGCATGCTTTCCAGCAGCACCATGCCAAAAATATCGTATTGGGTCGGAAACAGCATCACATCCGCCGCTCCGTAAACCTGCCACAGATGACGTTGCTCCACTCTTGAAAAATGTATAATACTGTCCGTTATCCCCAGTTCATGAGCATAGGTCCAATAGCGGTCTGTGTCCGTCTTCCGTCCATCCCCGACCATTAACAAAAGGCAGCTAGGATGCTTTTGGAGTACCCTTTTGAACGTACTCAGCATAAAACGTATATTTCTCCGTTCCTCCAGTACACCAACATACAGTAGCACCGGACGATCTCCGATTCGACGCAGCTCATTCGCTACCTCACGGTTTTCCTCACGTTCTCCGCTTATGTCTTCACTGTTGTTACTGGTGTCACTGTTGAATGCTCTCTCTACTTTACTGCGATCCAGTCCGACTCCAATCGTAACCACGTTGTCAAAACCTTTATTCTCCAGATAGCGCTTGGCGAGATCGGATTTGACATAGGTACGGCGTAGAGACTTTGTCACCTTCGGCAGCAGCATAATATCGTACAGTTTGCGGATCAGTGCGTGCGTGTTATCCCGGTATGGGCCGTGATACAACGCCAGCTTATCAGGACATTTGCGGGAAAGCAGATAGGTCATGATCTGGTTGTATTCTGTAGTGATGACCAGTCCATAAGCATCCAGAAAAGAATCTTGGAGAACATCTCTGTAGATGCTGTTGCTTAAGAACTTAAACCCGTGGAGCCAGATAATACGCAAGGTGCAGCCTTCGTGACGGTAGACCTGTTCCAGATGGGTTTCCTTACGATCGTTGTAGTAAACAATATCGCAATCGTAGCCTTTTCGAACGAGTGCTTTGCCCAAACCGACTTCCTGTAAATTGTATGAGTCCCCGTTCACCTTGCTGGCAAAATTGCGGAGATACAATATTTTTTGAATCATCATCAGGGCTCCTGCCATTTCATATTGGGTGAGTTATGAGAGACGGTGGTTTAGAGACCGCTGCGCACTCCATTTGATCTTCCGATCGCTGTTGCAGTGGGATTCCTGGATATATAAAACATTCCGAGGTAGGAATCCCACTGCAAAGGCGAACGCTAGCGCTTCTTCAGATTCAAATGGACCGCTCCGCTGCTGACCGCCGTTTCCATAAAGTCACCACATTTAAAAAAGGGAATGCTGGGTATGAAGTGCCCTTGCTGCGTGGATACGCGAGCAAATGCATGCAGGGCGCTGACCTCGTCGAACAGCTTGTGAGCTTGGTACGGTTATGGCAAGCTCACAAAACAACATGGAACTACTACCGCTAGCTGACCAAGATGCCTTAACTATGGCTAGACTGTCGCCTGCCCAGATTGTTATCCACCGGACGCTGTCACCCTGACAGAGAACTGTACAGAGCATTAATTACGCCGGGATGCATGCCCGGCATAGAAGTTCTAGGCGATATGGCGAAGCTATCGCCAGACGGCTCTTACCTTCCCCACCCAATAGGCTGGGGGAAATTCTTTTCGGTGGCGGTGGGTAGTGGAGGGTAAGGATTTGAATCTGGAGAAGCGTCAGCGTTCGCCTCAAAGCTTTCCGAAGGAAAGCTCGCTTCGAAAGCATATTCCCCGGGGGATTCCGCCCTCTTGCAGGGCCTATAAATCAAGGAATCCCTCGTCAACAGCGATCAGAAGATCAAACCCGTCCCGAAGCGGCCTCCCCCCTCCAACTTGAATGTTCCCGTTGCCTCTCCTCCGTCATCTGCATATTAAAATGATCTGCCCCTTTGAGCTGGGCAGCTGCCATATCTGCCACTAGGGTCACACTCGATTCCATCGGCACAAAGCGATATTTGTAGGCTGTAAGCCGATGATCGGTTTCGTGAAATAAAATATCCTGAGCGTAATTCCCCCATCGGTCCTTGGGCATCAAATCAATGGTCATGCCACCATGCGCAGAGGGCAGCAGCATATTAGAGCCGTGGATGCCGATCACTAATCGGCTGGCTGCATATACCTTGCAGACCCGCAGCTCACTTTCCCGGTCGAAGCGTGTGACACGCTCATCAGAAATCCATGCAGGGAAGCTCCCGGTACGCCCAAGTCCAGCGACTGTAAAACGATGATCTGGGAAGCTTTCTCTCAGCCTGCGAAACAGCCGTATGATTTTACTGCGCTGATGATAAATTAGCGGTTTTAGCCCACGTTTGAGCTGCGGAAATTTCTGTACCGCTCTTGCGATATGATGGCTGCCGCTCCACAAGCGATCTTCCCTCCATACGAAGGTAATGCGCGGCTCCGACTCACGCCCCTCGTCATAGCGGGAGACACCTGTAAACTGCTCAATATCAAACTGATTGGGATGTGAATATGCCGGGCTGACATACACCTCATCAAAACGCATCAGTTCCTCAATCATCCGATGATGTAGTACAGGATAAAAGTTACGTGCCCTGCTGAACGGCACATCAACCGTCCAAATTTCAGACACATATGCTGGCACCATCCACTCCAGCGACTTTTGCACAATGACGATGATGCCCAGATCTGGCGATTGCTCGTATTCCCGTTGCACATTGAGCAGCTTGAGCAACGCATGACCATACAAATAATCCATAGTGTTGACGATGATTACACGTGTAGAAGCTTTCATTTTATGCACGGTCATGCCGATTGCTAAGTCATAGGAAGGATTCATCAACGATTGCCGCAAAGGCTCTCCGAGCCATTTTCTCGACTTCGCATCACCTGTCAGAATATAGTCAGGCATTTCTACACGATAAGGAGAATACGTGGCGTGACCGACCCTCATGTCCTCAAGATATTCGCGTCCGCACCCCTCACACGCAGTGCTGACACATACATGGATTCCCTGCCACAGCACCTCTCCACCACGTACCTTACCTCCACAATGCGGGCACTGTTCCTCATGCCGAACAAACGGTTTAATGGGTATCATGATTGTTCTCTCCAACTTTCGGTACTGTAATATGAACACGCCAGAAGGTCAGGATGGACTTCATCATCCAACCCAAATTAGATTTAACTTCCTTAAATAGAAAATCTAATAGAAATACAGATATCGTAAAGGACAAGATCGTCGCCACTAACGACCCTCGGACACCAAGCAACGGGATTAGCGCGTAATTGAAAGCGATATTCGTAACCGCCCCCACCACCGAGGTCAGCAGCGTGTATCTGAACAAATTTTCATTGGTAATAAACAAGCTTTTAGCAACACTGAAGTTCGTGAAAAACAGACGAATCGCAAACAGTGACAACAGCGAGCCTGCTTCGGTAAATTCTTTCCCATACAGCACAACCACTACCCATTGGGATAGAAAAAATAAAGGTACCGAGGTCACAAGAAAGCATATAAACATCAGCCGATACACCGTAGACAATGTCTGTCTGTATTCGTCGCTTCCTTTCTGCTTGGAACGCGTCACCACCGGAGCATAAGCCGTTGTCAGAACGACCGGAATGAAGCCCAGCACTTCGATAAGTCGGAGTGCAACGGAATATTGCCCAACCGCAGCGTTTCCCAGCAGTTCACCAATAATGACTTGGTCGATCCGTGCCTGTACATATACAGCGGAGGATGACAATATAAGCGGCCAGCTGTGGTTCATAATTCGCCGAGCTGTGGTTAAGCGGAACGTCCATCGGTTCACACGTCGTCCTTCCTTATGGAAGAAATACAGCAGCAGTAGGCTCCCCAACAGAAACTCTCCATGAGCACACAACGCCACCGCCCATATTGGAACACCGGACAACAACAGAATGATTTTGATGGTGGAGCCGAGAACAAAGGCGGTATTCTTGGCAACGACCGTGTATTTGGACAGCATCTGCGCACGAAACCAGTAGTCGATGATATCAAACAATTGAAATACCGAGGCCGTAGCCAGGATCAGATTGATCAACAGCACTGAACTGTCTTCCGGTCTGAGCAGTGAAATGAAGGAATAGGACAGTACAATGGCTATCAGAGTACCTAACAGTTTCAACAGAACCGCCGTACCCAATAGCTCATGCTCATCCTTGGGGTCTTTGACAAGATCGCGTACTAATATAGAATCAAAGCCAAGGGTCGTGAAAATCAGAAACATCCCGAAAAAGGATTCCGCATAATTCCACTTTCCCAGTTCCTCTGGTCCCAACACTCTCGCCATGATGATGCTGACTGCCAGCCCGAACACCATGCGAATCATTTTGTCACCGAACAGCCAGGACGTATTCACCAGCAAACTTCTGCGCGGTTTGGCGCGTTTTTCGACTAATGTCATAGGTTTACTCCATCTTGAAAAATGACCTTGCGTACAGCTTTATAACCTGCTGTTCTGTCAATGCAGCTGCAATCATGTACAGCGAAGAGACCCCCCGCCCAGGCGGATGGCCTCTCCATCTCTTACACGACGACTGAAGCTTCAACTGCAGCCTGCCTTTTTACCCGCTCCAAGTCTGTATCCACCATCATATGAATGAGCTGCTCGAAGCCTACTTCCAATCGCCAGCCCAGCTTTTCTTTCGCCTTGGCACAATCGCCGAGCAATAGATCTACCTCTGCCGGACGGACAAATTGAGGATCGATGACGACGTAATCCTCATAATTTAAACCTACATGGGAAAAGGCTATTTGCAGCAGTTCACGCACAGAATGCATTTCTCCCGTGGAAATGACGTAATCATCCGGTTGATCCTGCTGAAGCATCAGCCACATCGCCTTTACATAATCCCCCGCAAAACCCCAGTCTCGCAGTGAATCCAAATTTCCCATGCGCAGCTCTTGCTGCAACCCCAGCTTGATACGAGCTACCGCATCCGACACCTTACGCGTTACAAATTCCAGTCCTCTGCGTGGCGATTCGTGATTGAACAGAATGCCAGAGCAAGCAAACATATCAAAGCTTTCGCGATAGTTCACTGTAATCCAATGGCCGTACACTTTGGCGACACCGTAGGGACTACGTGGGTAAAACGGGGTCGTTTCTGTCTGCGGTGTCTCCAGCACCTTACCGAACATCTCGCTGCTTGACGCCTGATAAAAGCGCGCTTCCGGTTTGGCAATTCGAACCGCCTCCAGCATATTGGTGACAGATAGCGCTGTAATCTGCCCTGTAGCCAACGGCTGCGGCCATGAGGCCGCTACGAAGGATTGAGCAGCCAAGTTGTAGACCTCATCCGGGTCGGACTGACGGACGGCTTCGATCAGTGAAGCCAGATCGGTCATATCACCGGAAAGCCAGTGGATGTCATTCTGGATATGCGCTACATTTTCAAAGTTCGGTGTGCTGGTTCTTCTGCGCACCCCGTACACCTCATAATCCTTGGACAGCAGCAACTCAGCCAGATAGGACCCGTCTTGTCCGGTAATCCCTGTGATCAGCGCTTTTTTCATTCCAATTCCCCCACCGTTTTTTTATTGTTCAACCAGATCCAGGCCTTGAAATGCCTGATACACAGACCTTAATCCCTCTTCTAGTGAAATACGCGCCGACCAGCCTAGCCCGGAAATTCGGGATACATCTACCAACTTACGCGGCGTTCCATCAGGAGCGGAGGTGTTAAAGGTAATTTCTCCGTCATAGCCGACTACATTCTTCACTCGTTCAGCTAGCTCACGGATGGAAATATCCTCACCTACGCCGATATTTACAATTTCATTTCCCTCATAATTGTTCATCAGGAACAGACAGGCTTCAGCCAAATCATCAGAATGGAGAAATTCTCGCCGTGGCGTACCAGATCCCCATACTTCTACAGTCGGAGATTGATTCAGTTTGGCTTCATGAAACTTGCGGATGAGCGCAGGTAGCACATGAGAGGTCTGGAGATCAAAATTGTCGCCCGGACCGTATAAATTCGTCGGCATCACAGAAATAAACCGGGTGCCATACTGACGGTTGTAAGACTGACACATTTTAATCCCGGCAATTTTAGCAATCGCATAGGCTTCATTAGTAGGCTCCAGTTCACCTGTAAGCAGATATTCTTCCCGCAACGGCTGCGGAGCAAATTTAGGATAGATACAGGTAGAGCCGAGGAATAACAGCTTGCCTACATTCGCCCGGTATGCCGCATCAATCACATTCGTTTGTATAAGCAGATTGTCACGGATAAAATCAGCCGGATATTCGTTATTCGCCAAAATCCCCCCAACCTTAGCCGCTGCCAGAAATACATAATCCACAGGCTCTGTTTCAAAAAAATGATCTACTGCCTCTTTATTGCGTAGATCCAGCTCACGGCTTGTGCGAGTAATAATATGACGGTAACCCGCTTCCTGAAGCGCTCGGACAATAGCGGAACCCACCAGTCCGTTATGCCCTGCTACATATATGTTGGAATGAAGATCCATACTTATCCCCTACCTTCTTCGTGAAAATGAAAGACTTTAATACGCATCCTTGGAGCCTAGCAGCACACGAAATGTTTTCAGCATAATGATCATATCTGTGCGGAAACTGCGTCTGGATATGTACTCCAAATCCAGTTCTACCATCTGGTTAAAGCTCAGATGATTACGACCGCTGATCTGCCATAGACCGGTGCAGCCCGGTGTAACCGTCAGACGCAGCTTATCCCTCACTGTGTAATCATGGACTTCTCTTGGCAATGGAGGTCTGGGTCCTACCAGACTCATCTGCCCACGCAATACATTGAACAATTGTGGCAGCTCGTCAATGCTCGTTCTGCGAAGAAAGCGACCCACACGGGTAATTCGGGGATCGTCCCGCATTTTGAACATCGCACCCTCAATTTCATTTTCCACCAGCAGTGCAGACAATCTGGCTTCGGCATCAGACACCATGGAACGAAATTTGATCATGCGAAACGGCCGCTCATTTTTTCCAATACGTACTTGATAAAATAAGGCGCTGCCTTTTGGGTCCTCCAGCTTAATCAGCAAAATGACAAGCAGAAATATCGGGCATAACACGATGATTCCAATGAAAGACAATATAATGTCCATGCTTCGCTTCACGAACGGGTATACGTTCCATCCTTGCCGCCGTTCAAGCCCATGAGCGACCGAATAAACATCCACTGACGCGCCCAGCACTTCGGAATCGTTCGAGCGGGAAGAAGACACGTCTCATCACCTCGCTCCTTATTGATAAGTATTATTTATACATTGTTAAAAGAATTTTATATACTCTCATTTTCCTCCTTTTTTTATTCATGTCAGATTGCGTTCCTCCATACCCCGCTCGGCGCGGGTATTTGAACGCTTCACATTATTAAGTACTACACCCAGAATGCGCGCCTTTACTCTTTCCAAATTCGCTTTTGCTTTCTTGACGACATCCTTTTTGACTTTCCCTGCCTGCACCACCAGAATGACTCCGTCACACATGGCGCTTATAATGAAGCCATCCGGAAAGGACAGCAACGGCGGCGTATCCATTAAGATCACGTCATAATGTTCTTTTAGGTCAACCAGCAGAGCATTCATTCTGCGGGAACTGAGCATCTCGGACGGATTGGGCGGGTTTGGTCCAGCTGTAATTGCATGCAGATGGTCAATCCCGGTTTCCTGAACCACATCCTGCCATGCCTGTTGATTGGCAAGCACCCGTGTCAGCCCTGTATGATTACGCAAACCAAACATATGGTGCAAAGAGGAACGGCGCAGATCCATATCCATAATCAGCACCTTTTTCCCCTCCTGCGCATAGGTTACAGCCAAATTGCTAATCGTGACCGTCCTGCCTTCACCCGCCTGAGCGGACGCCACCATCATAACCTCAATCGGCTCGTCTATAGAAGAAAATTGGATGTTAGTGCGAAGCATGCGGTACTCCTCCGAAACGGAGGACTGAGCATGTAGTGATGTAACGAGCTGATTATTGATTAATCGCGGCATATTGCCCTTCACCTACCTGTTTAGGAGTTGTAGTGGAGCTGTCAGAGCGTTTATCTTCTCTTTTCATTTTCGTAATCAAGGCTAGGGTAGGCAGACCGAGTTCTATTTCAATATCCTCTTCATTCTTAAATGTATCGTCCAGTACCTCCAGCAAAAACGCCAAGCCTATTCCCAACAATAAAGAGGTGGCAAATGCAATAAATATCTGTATAGTGGCATTACTGTTCACGGGAACTGCTGGATCATTCAGACTGGCTTCGCTTAGGATGGTGACATTGTCCATTTTCATGATAGAGGGGATTTGCCGTTTGAATACTTTGGCTACCGCATTGACGGTTTTCACAGCCTTCGTATACGATAAATCGCGGATTGTTACATCCATGACCTGTGAATCACCTGCGGTGTTCACTCTTAATTTTTGCGCCAATGCTGACGGAGTAACCTTAAGGTCGGGGAAGCTGGCGACCACCTGATCCATAATCGCCGAGGAGATCATAATTTGCTTATAGGAGTTCGTTAAGGCTATATTCGTTTGAACTACACTGTAATCAACGACACCTGCACGATCCGGTCGTGGCGTCTGGTTGATAATGAGCTTTGCGGTAGCTTCATAAATCTGCGGGGTAAAATACATATTTTTTATGCCCACTACAGTACATACCAGCAATACGATGCTACCAATCAACCACATTCTTTTACGGATCAAACGGATGTACTCTTTCAACTGCACAAGACCAGTCCTCCCTGATTGACTTGTTTTCGATGCAATAACGCTTGTACTGATCCTCTGCATAACGGGGAAAAGAACGATGCATGACCCTCTAATCTATAGTAAAATGTTGTATAATAGCGCATAGAAGGTCTAGCCAGCGAATAAGCACAAAATGCTCATCATCGGTGGCCTCTTAGGGTATATAAACGAAGACATAAGTGAATACTATGAAACGCAGATACGTTATGTAACTTACATAACTAATTTATGATACAAAACGTATCTTGTCAAGTGTAAAAATGCTTTTTTACCTTTCTTAACCTTGCCTTCAGGAGGAAAAACGGATGAATTATGGCACCCGCATCGCTGAATTACGAGAACATAAGGGATTAAAACAAGAGGAACTAGCACAATCCCTCGGAATTACGCGGGCAGCTCTTTCTCACTATGAGAAAAATAGGCGCAAGCCAGACTTTGAGATCCTGACCAAGCTCGCTGATATTTTCGGGGTAACGATTGACTACTTGGTGGGACGTACGAGCCATCCGGCGGCAATATTGGATTCAGATGTGAGGGAATTTGTGGACCAACTTGAACTGTCCGACGAGGATATTCTGCAACGTTTCAACCTGACCATTGACGGACGCACCTTGTCTGAGGAAGAAGCCAAACGTTTTATTGCATTTGTCCGAATGGAGCGAATGATGGAATAAAGAAAGCGGCCGGCTGCTTCCGTCTCGCTCAAGTAAGACCAGCCGTTGGAATTTACACGTGCTTGTCCTTCCGGTATGTGGTTCCATCAGCGTCGCTTTCTAGCCATTCTGGCATCGCGAACCCACATTGGAGCAAAATGTCCCGGATGTCCAAGTGGATGGCAGCTTTGTCTGCTTTCCGTACGTTGTTTTGAAAAAGAGGGTTGTTCACCCCTAATTCTGTCTCCTTGTTCATTCAGCACTAACCTCACTTTATTATTCTTGGTCACCGGAAAGAGATTTCCCACAAACCATGTATGTATAGTCATGAACAAAACTATTATATATGAATACATACCTGCAATGTTGTCGTCTTATGACGAGAATATAAAAGGATTTTCTTATTTTTTTCTTCATTATACGTAAAGTATTGGCAAATCAGAACGATTTTCCAACAAAAAAGAACCTGTCAGGTCCTATTTTCTCCTGATAGGTTCTTTTTTGTTTTATTTCGAAATGATGTTAGGTATTCGAACTCTAAGGTCCTATATGCATTCCGATCTGATTAAGCGACCTCGGCTGCCTGGGAAACCTGAGTACCTCCGGTCGCTCGGACTTTGTAGACATAGTGGCCTCCGGCTTTTACCGTGCGGTCTGTATACGTGCTTCCTGCTACTTGCGAGGCAATCACCTGATAGGCCCCGTCGGTCCCGTCAGCACGCAGCACATCATAGGAAGATACGCCTTCTGCCTGAAGCCAATTAATCTCTACCGCCCCATCCTGAACAGAAGCAGCCTTCACCCCTGTTGGGGCTGAAGCTGCGGTCTGATCTGTACTTTTTAATTCCAAAATATATTGTACCGCTTCGCCAGGACCCAGCTTTTCTTCAAAATCAAGGGCAGGAGAAGCCTTGAGCCCTGATATGGAACGCTGTGCCTGACTGTAGGTCGAACCCGCTCCAAAACGTTCACCCGTGTACAAACCGGCTTTCGGCATCGTTACCCGTACACGAACGGTCTGCGGGGTAGCTTCGAAATTCACTAGATTCACCAGCAATTTGTCTGAAGTAGCGCTGCTACCTGCCAGCGGTTTAAGCTTGGACGTATCCACCGCACGGACATACACCATCTTATCCTTAGTATCCTCTGGATTCAGCACTGTATAAGTCAGAGGTTTTCCATGAGTGGCATAGGCTAGGCTCAAGCGTCTCATGATCTTAACGCGGGTGTCCTGTCCTTGCCCGAACGGATAAATTTCTGTGTTGGCCGGGTTATGACTTTGCAGATCGAAGCCTGTTTTAAACAGCGTATAATCTTTATAAAAAGCAGCGTGCTGGATAAACATATCGGCAAACCCAATTTGTGAACGCATAATCCGGTCGAATGCGGCTGCTTGTGGCTGACTAGCCCCGTAATCTGGATTGTCTCGATGCGTATCATTGGTACCGAACTCCGTGTTCAGCATCTTCTTCGCCAGTCCGTCGCTCGAACCGCCGAAGGTTTTCAAATTTTGAACGAAGCTGCCCCCGTCCTCTTCATTATACGATTCACCGTAGGCGTGTCCGTTGGTCAGGTCGGTGACTTCCTCCAGCTGTTTACGCTGCGCCGGGTCCCGCTCCCATCCATCCGGATCACCGCATTTTTGCGTACCTCCGGTTTGATTTTTGCACGCCTTGGTAGAGTACGTCGGCCAGTAGGCCCAGCCCGGCGCTACGGTTTTGAGATGCGGTGCCAATTGCTTGCCTTCCGTATTTAACCACTTGGCCACAGCCAAATTTACCGCCTTGGAGCGATTAAATAATCCAGGTTCGTTATCTACTTCATAATATTGAAGATAAGAACCGTATTTTTTTACATAATCGCGCAACTTTTGCTTGGCCGTCTCTGGCAGAGAACCATCTTTTTGCAGCTTAATATCACCTGTATATAAATACAAAGCAGACGATTGCATATTATACTGCTTTAACGTTTGATAGTAATCATCCACGTCTGTACATGCCTTGCCCACATTGCTGGCACAGGTGACCCTCATGACGTTGCCACTATAAGCAATTCCCAGCCATTTGAGAACGTATGGTAAATGCTTAACTGCACCCTGATCATAATAAAATTCTTTATTGTTCACGTTTGTTCCGGTCAGTATATATTTACCGTGTACCGGTTCGGTCGCAGGTGAAGCTAACGTCTCCAAGCTCAAGTCATCCCAAGTCCACCACACATTTTTATCTTCTGCAGAGGAGCAGTATAGGCAGCGCGCTGTCTTTAGCTTGAGTACGTTAACACCGCTTTGCAATTGCTCTTTAGGTATATACAAATCGTAGTTGTTTTTGAAATTATAAGCACTCCCAGTACCGGATACTCCGGCAATCTGAATAATACCGGACAGCTGATGATTTGAAAATACAGCCATTTGCGGGACTGCTTTGCCCGCATCCAAAATCCGAACACGGAATATCATACCATTAGGAGGAATCTGATTCAGCTTATACTGGAGTGTCAGTTCAGGGTTCGTGGACGCATTCAAACCGGGAGGAATATCTCCACTGCTGAGCAATACTGGAACTGTTGTACTCTCTTCTGCTACCGACAACGCTGACATTGCTCCTTTAGCAGATGATTCGGTAGAGGCAGCTGCTGTAGAAATGTCGATATTATCCCTGCCGACCACACCTTTGAATTCCGCTGAAGAGTCATCCCTCTGCCCCAGCTTCCATACTGGACTGGCAGCTGCTACTTTATCCGTCTGCAATTCTGCGCTTCTTGAAGGCGTGTATATAAACCAAGCGATCATCGCTATAGCTACGACCCCTAATAGTCCAGATAAAACGACTGTATACCTATGGGATAACCATTTTTTTATCATATGATCCACCCTCTCTCCTCAAATTTTTGGACCGGGAAAGAGTATCAATCAAGGAAGAAACAAAGCGTTTCCGGGAATCACCGCTTTCGCTTCATGCTGACTTTCCCACATTAGACGTGCCATTGCGTCGCCTTTTTCATCATAGTATTCCACTTTTAGATCTACCATTTTGCCTGCTTCCAAAGTAATACTGCCTTCACGCTCTGTCCAGCTTTGTTTGAACCAGCTGTCAATAACCAACTTGCCGTCTACCCATACACGGATACCATCATCAGATATCGTTGCGAACGTATAGGTCTCGCTATATTGCGGTTTGATTTTACCCGTCCAGCGAACCGAGAACTGATCGGCATTCACCTTTGGATCAGCTGCATTGGCACGCCAGTTGTAGTCCAGCTTGCTATCAGTACGGATCAAAGCAGGACTTCCATTCAAATTCATATTGTTAAAATATTCGCCACGCAGCCCGTTCACATATACCACATCAGGAACAGAAGGAGGAGTCGGAGCTGGGGGAACGATCACTACTGGCGGAGCCGGGATAGGCTCACTTTGTCCCTCGTCCGGTAAGGTCGGTATATCTGCCCCAGGGGGTTGAATCGTTTCCAATCCATTTTTCACATCATCCCGCGTCAAACTCCTCGAATCATTCATATAATCCTGAATTTGATTTGTTGTGTTATTCTCAGTCAGCATCTTTCCCCAAGTCATGGAATATACCCATTTAGGTTGAGCCTGCAATACCTCAGAACTAGGCATCTCACCGTGCTCCCCAATGGCAATCGGCTTATTCCGTGCCAGTCCGAGCAGACCTTCGTAATGACTTTGCTTAAAATCATTGTTGTAAATGTCTACTGCCAAAATGTCCACTTTGTCATCCCCAGGATATTTCGGGGTATACGGGACAGTATACGAATTGGGCGCATTCGGACTCCATACCCACAGCAGATTGTTCAATTGATGTGTGTTGGTAAAACGGTCATACATGATATTCCATAGCTGATTGAAATTATTTTTGTTTCCCCACCAGAACCAGTCGCCATTCATTTCGTGGTAAGGTCTCCACAAAACCGGAACCCCTGCATCACGAAGCTGCTTTAACGATACAGCGACCTTATCCAGATCGGCAATGAGAAGGTTATACTGCGTAGTACCTGGGGTCACGTATTTGTTGAACTCTGTCTGACTTACTTTCGCCTGTACATTGGCCCAAGTCAGTGGCCTACCTGGTAGCGCTTCATGAAAAGTCATCGTCACAATACCACCGGATCTGTCCCAACGGATAGCACTATCGACGACATTTTTACGTTGCGCTGCTTCTGTAGCGTCAGATTGACCAGAGATAGCTCCCATCTCATAGCCGTGTACACCTACATATGCCTGACTGATTTTTTGGACCTTGTTACTTAATTCATCCGGACTCTCCAAATAATCATGCTGACCGGTGACTATTTTTTTCCCTGAGATGTTGAGTAAATAATTGTATAGTTCACGGGCCTGAGTAGAAGCGTCCGAATTAACAGGTTGTAATGAAGCAGCATTTGCGACAGATAGAGAATCACCAAAACCGACGGGCAACAATGAAAAAAGCATAACAACGGGGAGTACATGACGTATCAGTCGATACAGAGGAATAAAATTGAATCTCACTTTCGCTCTTCCTTTCGGTAGCCAGGCTGCCATCCTTGTGGAAGGCCCTTTAGCTTTGCGTACCTGCCTTTCGACAGGGCTGCGTTTATCGTTGGAAGGAGTTTGGATTCCTTCTTACCCTAAGTATCGACTTTATTTTACCAAAATTTAATAGGTCATGTTCATGAATTTACAGGTTTTCGCCCAAATTCGACAGTTTGGGCCATGAATTTTCATGAATTCGTCTTTTTTTCGTTTTTACGAAAATAATTATGAGATAAATTGGTGACGGGAAATTTCATTCCAATCCATACAAAAGCGGACAATATCCTCTTCAACCAATTCAGAGCCAGTCTGCACCTCAATAAAATCCACATCGGTCACAGCCAAAATGCTATGCTTCGTCCCTTCAGGAATGCGAACTACATCACCAGCCTTTACTTTGTGTAGCTTCTCATTCAAAATAATTTCCGCTTCACCACTAATGATGGTCCAGATTTCACTCCGTTTGAAATGAAGCTGGTAGCTGATATTTTTGCCTTTCCGTACGCGGATTCGTTTGGTCAATACCTCGTTACCCTCGTCATACTTGACATAATCCACAACCCGATACTGTCCCCAACGACGTTCTTCATACATTGGACGCTGATCATGAGCCTTGAGTACTTCCTTAATGCGAGGACTTTCTGCCTTATTGGTCACAAGAATGCCATCCGGGCTAGCAGCTACAATCAGATCATTCGTGCCAATGATCGCCACAGGAATGTCCAACTCGTTAATAAGACTCGTATTGACGCAATCCTCCGTTACTACACCTCTGCCCACTTGTTGATTAGACATTTCTTCTGTGAGCGTATTCCAGGTACCTAAATCCTTCCAAAAACCATCATACGGAAGAACTACGATATCCTTTTCCTTCTCGACTACTTCATAGTCAAAGCTGATTTTTTCCAGAGATGCGTATTGCTTTTGCATTTCTTCATAATTCAGCGGCAACCCCTTGGATGCCAAGATATCCAGCAAATAACTTAATTTGAATGCAAAAACCCCGCAGTTCCATAGAGCATTGCGTTCAATCAGACGCTCCGCCTGCTCCCGGTCGGGTTTCTCTTGAAAATGGCTCACTTCGCGGTAGCCTGTGCTACCTTGGGTGGCATCGTTTTTCGGAATAATGTAACCATATTTCTCTGAAGGATAGGAAGGGACAACCCCGATTAATGCAAGCTTGCCTTCACTCTCCTGAAGCGTATGTTCCAGCTGGGCTACGGAAGCGAAGAAAGCATCCTCAACATAAGGATCTACAGGCAATATAGCTATAATTTCATCAGGTGAAACACCAGCAATGGAATATAGATAAGTCGCTGTCAGCGCAATCGCAGGAAAGGTGTCTCTGCGTTCTGGCTCAACAATGATGCGCGTATTCGACCCGACCTGACTCTGGATCATTTCGACCTGTGCTCTCCCTGTCGCAATAAACGAGGATTCTGATAATCCGTTGTCTCCCAATTGTCTCCATACCCGCTGTACCATGGATTCCGAAATCCCCTCCGGGCTCTCCAGTACCTTCAAAAATTGTTTGGAACGGGAATCGTTGGACAAAGGCCATAATCTTTTACCGGAACCACCAGACAAAAGTACGAGCTTCATAACTCTCCACTTCCTCTCTATATTGGTTGGGTGATCGTTCTGATGATGAGTTGACTACCCGCTACGGAATGCATTTGATCTTACGATCGCTGTTGCCGTGGGATTCTTCGGATTATATAAGACATTTAGTTGTAAGAATCCCTCGTCAAAGGCGACCGCTCCGCTTCTCCAGATTCAAATCCATCCCTGCGCTACTCAAAAATGCATCATGCCGATCATACCGTTTATTGCAAAAGGCACGACCGGACATTATTAAGTCCGGTCAGCCTGTAAAATCTCACACTTGGCGTTTACCTGCCTTGCTTCACAGGAGCGGCTTCAATTGTGCCGCTCTTTCTGATACGCCCTTCCTACTCCCACCCCATAAGGTGAGAGCTTTAAAAAACCGTGACTCCACGGCGGAAAGCAGCGGAGCGGGCAGAATTGTTCTGAAGAAGCGCAGCGTTTGCCTTTACCCCCGGATTTTAACCTTTGAATGTTTTACACAATCCAAAAATCCGGGGGTAACAGCAATCGGAAGAACAATCTGCACGCGCAGCGCCTCCAACACCGCCACAGTCACTTTTTAATCTGTCACTTTTAAGCTTCCACTTTATCTCTGTTCCACCCACTCATCCGCGGACGACCCACGGAATAGTATTCCAGCCCGGAGCCTTGAATCTGTTCCTCAGCGAATACGTTACGACCGTCAATGAGAACCGGCTTGTGCAGAATAGAGGCCAATTGTACGAGGTCGACTTTTTTGAACTCTTCCCAATCAGTCAACAGGCACACAGCGTCGCTACCTTCAGCGGCTTGCTGTGGGGATGAGCTCCACACAATATTCGGGTGATCCACGTGCTCCTTGAATTTATCCATCGCAATGGGATCATAAAGCTTGACAATTGCGCCTGCTTGAATGAGCGTTTCTACGATTTCCAGTGCTGGAGCTTCGCGGATGTCATCTGTATTTGGCTTGAAGGCGAGGCCCCAAATGCCAATCGACACACCGTTCAGTTGACCCAGCGATTCGCGTAGCTTGGATACAATCATAAAGCGCTGGTCGGTATTCACCTCGACCACCGATTTCAACAACTTAAATTCATAGTCTACATTACCCGCAATTTGGATAAGCGCATTTGTGTCTTTTGGAAAGCAAGAGCCACCATACCCGATCCCTGCTTGCAGGAAAGAGGAGCCAATCCGTTTGTCCATCCCCATACCATCAGCCACACAAGTTACATCGGCGCCAACCTTTTCGCAAATATTAGCGATTTCGTTAATGAACGAAATTTTAGTTGCCAGGAACGCATTGGACGCGTATTTGATCATTTCAGCACTACGGATATCCGTCACATAGATTTTATCCGTAAACACCTGATGCAGAGTAACCATTGTTTCACGCAATCCTGTATTGTCCAAACCAATAATGATGCGATCCGGATGAAGCGTATCATTGATGGCTGAGCCTTCTCTCAGGAACTCCGGCGCGGAGACGATATCGAAAGACAAACTCGTGTGACGAGCCAATACGTCCTTAATCTTTTCGTTCGTTCCGACAGGTACAGTACTCTTGGTCATAATAATCTTATACCCGTTCATGGCTTTCCCAACATCAGCGGCCGCCTGTTCAATGTACGACAAATTCGCCTCGCCGTTAGCCAGAGAAGGCGTACCTACCGCCAAAATGACGATATCCGAGCGGCGTACCGCATCGGCCAAATCCGAGGTGAACTCCAACCGGCCCGCTTCCAGATTCAACGCGATCAATTCCTCAATACCCGGTTCATAAATCGGAGATTCTGCCCGGTTCAACATGTCGATTTTGTGCTGCTCCAGATCGACACAAATCACCTCATTACCTTTTTGCGCAAAACATACACCCGAGACGAGCCCAACGTATCCAGTACCGATTACAGCCAGCTTCATTCCGTTCATCCTCCTTTTAGAAAGTTCACATAGGCTTGTTCTACATACTTTTTTAATTGATCCTTGAAGTTTTCTTCATCAAATTTGCGCGCATGGGTAATGATATCGTCCACATTCCATGCATGTTGCTCAACCTTTGCGACGGCCTCCAGTACATCCTCTACTTGATGCTTGCGGAAAAATACGCCGTTCACATGAGGAACAATCGTATCCAGCGCTCCTCCACCCTGAAAAGCGATGACAGGCCGTCCGGCCGCATTCGCCTCCAAAGGCGTAATACCGAAGTCCTCTTCACCCGGAAATACGAGCGCTCGGCATTCTGCCATCAGCTTGTTAACCTCTTCATCCTCAAGCCTGCCGAGGAACTCAATGTTCGGGGCAGCCATACCTTCAAGTCGTTTACGATCCGGTCCTTCACCCACAATGCGCAGCTTGAGACCGTTACGTTTGAATGCTTCGATCGCGAGATCGATGCGCTTGTAGGACACCAATCGGGATACGATCAGGTAATAGTCACCGATGTTTGTAGCGCGTTTAAAACGGGATGTATTAATAGGTGGGAAAATCACATCTGAATCCCTTTGGTAATAGTGTAAAATTCTTCGTTTAACAACCGAAGAGTTGGCGACAAACTGGTCTACGTTGCGAGAAGTTTTGGCATCCCATGTTTTCAACCGGTTCATGTACAGCTTGAGCATGTTTTTGAGCAGGTTGGATTTGGACTGCCGGGCCATATATGTATCGTAATCCCAGGCAAACCGCATCGGTGTGTGACAATAACAAATGTGAAACGTATGTTTGGGTACCTGGATGCTTTTCATAAATGCACTGCTGGAGCTTAAAACAATGTCGAAATCCCTAAAATCAAAATCACGGATAGCAATGGGATACAGCGGCAGCACTCCTTTGAAGTTGTCCTTCACTCCTGGGACTTTTTGTAGCCAAGTGGCTCTAATATCCGCATCCTTCAAGTTATGCGACAGGCGGTCGTCGCTGAACACCGTTGTGAAGATAGGAGCCTCCGGATACATATCGTGGAATACCTCTACTACCCTTTCCGCTCCGCCCATTTGGATTAAGTAATCGTGTGCTATCGCTATTTTCATCTGAATCATCCTTTAACGCGAATGTCGGTCAGACTCCTGCCAACAAACCCTTATAGTAATGAACTATATCCTTAACTGTGTTCTCGATGACAAAATGCTTCTTGACCCGCTCCATCCCTCTCTCACCCATCTGCTGACGTTCCTGTGGATGCTCCAACATCCAGCGGATGGCTTCTTCCAGCTTAGCCGGATCACCCGGTTCAATAAGCAGCCCGGTTTCATGGGGTACCACCGTTTCCTTGGGTCCACCCTCATTGGAAGCAATCACTGGGAGACCCGCAGCCATGCCTTCAATAATGACCTGACCGAATGGTTCTGGTGTAATAGAGGTATGAATCAGCAAATCACAACGCTGCATCAGGCCTTGAATGTCATCGACGTGTCCCAGCAGATTGACGTTAGCCAACCCGTATTCGCGCATCATGGACTCTAATCGTTGCTTGTATTCCTCTTCTCCGAACAATGCATCTCCAGCCAGCCAGAATTTCACGCGCTGATCCGGTAAAAAGGAACGTGCCGCTTCCAGTAAAATATGCTGTCCCTTCCATTCCGCCAATCTGCCGACCAATACGACGTTAAAGGAGTCATCACCACGTGAATGCGCAGCCGTGTCACGTGCTGTAATTGCTTTGGCAAAAGCGGAATAAACGACGAGCGTCTTTTTGTCCGGGGGTAACTCCAACGCACTCAGTGTGGACTTGGAATTGGCAATCACTCCGTTGGGCAAAAAGCGGGACATCAGCCGAATCCCTTTGGCTACAATCGGCTTCAGGTACGGCGGACCGATGTGATCACGGATATGCCAGATCAAGGGCAGCTTCGCTGATTTGGCAGCTACTGCACCATACAGTGCAGACTTGAGCGAGTTCGTGTGAACGCACACGACCTTTTCCTCACGCAGCAAGGGCGCAAGTTTTCTACCGTATGCCAGCAAACGAAAAGCTGCCGCAGGCGCACCTAGATTCACGGCGTTCCGTCCCCGATTGCGAATCGAATCGTCCAATGGAACGATGCGCACATCAATATCACGCTGCCGAAGCCGATCTGCCAAATCGCCCTCCTCTGCCAAAATAACGAGCGGATCGATATGTTCCCCGATATTCGTCAGTATGTTGTACAAAGCGACTTCGCCGCCGCTCCATCTTGCCGTATGGTCAATATAAGCTACTCTCATCATTTCGCCGCCGCCTTTCTATCAAGGACCTGTCGGAACACTTCTTCCACCTGCTCCGCTACATGTCCCCATGTATATCTGCTCAGGACATGGTCCCGGCATTCCCTTGCATTCGGTAGAAGTTCACGATGATCCAGCACACGTAGCAACCCTTCAGCAATGGCTTCACTATCCGTTCCCTTGAACAAAAGCTCGGGACGGAATCCTCTTAAAATCTCCTTGTTGCCACCCACAGGCGTCGCCAGCACCGGCAGTCCCGAGGCCATCGCCTCCACTGTGATCAGACCGAAACCTTCCAGTGCCTGTGTGGGTACAACGAACAAATTCGATGCTTGATGGAACAATGGAAGCTCCTCATCCGACACATAACCGAGCAGCCTTACATGATTATGAAGATTGTATTCCGCCACCTTGGAAGCCAATTCGTCCATCAAGGGGCCCTTCCCTCCAATCAGCAACAGATGATCAGGGTGACGCTCGGTTACTCGTCGCCATGCTTCCAGTAGCTGTAGCAGTCCCATTCGATTAACAAGACGACGAACGGTTAGCACAATCGTCGCATTTTGCGGCAAATTCAGGCGTTTCCGCACTGCTTCTTGATCCTCTGCTGGGTGGAACCTTTCTACATTCGCCGCACCAGGAATAATATGAATTTTGCTGAGTGGAACCTTATAGTGCTCATGCAAAATATCCCGAAATGTTTCGCTTAGCACTATAAATTTATCCGCCAGTCCGTAGGCCTTCATTTCAATGGATTTGGCCAACGTCGTTTTTAGCAAATGCTTAATGCCCTGTCCTTCAATCTTCATTTCCTCCGTCCACGGTCCGTGAAAGGTGGTAACTACCGGAATTCCTCTTTTTTTCGCCTCCAGCGCCGGTCCGACACCATAGGGAGCAAAATGGGAATACAGTACATCCGTCGGTTGCTTGTCGAACAGCTCTGCTGCATATTTTTGCATTAGCTCTCGACGCTTCCACATGGATTGCTGCTTGCTGCCAATCGAATGAATCCGAATACGGTCGGGCGCCTGCGGCTGCTCGTCACTACAGATTAGAGCATCCAGCGTATTGCGCTCTAACGTAAGCTGCTCACAGATGGATTTGAAATATGTGTTGAGGCCTCCTGGCTGCAAGGACGGCCAGCTAAGCCCCGTTGCCGCAATACGAAATCCGTTATTGTACGACATAGCTGGTTTCTCCTTTCTGCTCGGTCTGTCCGTCATTCACGATTTCTATCTTTTTTCGCCGCTTGGTTAGCTCATAATGCTTGAAGCAGACGAGAAACTCATACATCACCCAGAAAACGGCTACGGCAAAACCCGCCAATCCCTTGCGGTATAAGCCTTGGACAAAATATTTCTGCACAAAGCGGGCAGGAGGCCGCCACAACAGTCTGGTAATCCGAAAGGATCTTCCTTTGTTAAATGCCGTCTCTGCTTCCAGATCTGTATATTTGTTAAAACGGGTCATATGATCACTGATGCTGCGGAAGCCGTAGTGCCATAACACGCCCTCCAGATTGATAATCTGGGAAGAGGCTACATCCGGCATTTCATGAACAAGACTATTCGTAATGCCATAAATACGCCGATTGTACAAACGAACCAGGTATTCGCCTTTGTTCATCCATTTACCGAGAAAATCTCCAATCCGAAATACGGAATATGCTTTGGCCGGATCGTGGAGCGTTTCCTTTACTTTCAACAAGTCTCCAAGCAACTCTGCATCCACTACTTCGTCCGTATCAATCAGGAATATCCAATCAAATTCCGCTTTTTCAACACCAAACATGCGCTGTTTGGCATAACCGGGCCACGGGTTAGAAAACACTCGACAGCCCAAGGATTCAGCTACCTGAATCGTATTGTCCTTGCTCCCCCCGTCAATGACGACGATATCGTCCGCAAAGGGCTTGCAGGATTTAATGGCGGCTGTGATTCGAGTGCCATCATCCTGAGCGATAATAACTACGGATATCCGGTTGTCCGCGGGAACGCTAGACATGTGGTTCATTAGCGGGTGCCTCCTTCTTTATCTAACCGTTAACTGGCTTTTTCCGGATGTAGTGTGACATCGTTGATCGGAGCCATTGAAAATCTTGTTTGGAAATAAGCAGTCTTGGAATCTTCATTTTTAGAACGAATTTAACATTACATAAAATGAAAATGAACCGTAGAATCCCCGAAGACAGCATTGCTATCCCTGCACCCGTCAATCCATATTTCGGTACGAGTATGGACAGCAATGGAATGACGAGCGCCAATCCGACACCCTGTAGAATGGTAACCAGCTTGGGCTTACCCAACGCCATAAATTGTTGTGCCAGCACCATGGTCCCTCCACTGATAGCAACCTCAAGCACCAGGAACCGGAATACCGTAAGCGCTTGTTTAAACTCTTGACCATATAACAATGTAAATACGAACGGAGCAATCAGCATCAGCATCACCGCAGCCAGAAAGGTTGCCGTTGATGTCACTCGGAATGCCCTAAATGTTATGGCCACCGCCTCTTCCTTATTCAGACCGGAAGCTTTGGGAAACAGCACGACAATGATCGAGGTAGAAAATACATTCACCATCCTGGCCAAGCTGACCGCTACTGCATATAAACCGAGATCAGCGGGTCTGAGCAGACCCGCAATCAAAATCTGGTCAATATAAGTGGAAACCTGCCCCATGAGATCATTCCCGTATGAACCCATACCGTAGGTAAAGAGATTTTTAAATTGCGTCCAGCTGTTTTTTACCTTTGGTTTGTACAGCCGAATCATTCGTATCGTGACACCGATATAAATCGGCAAGCCTGGCAGTAAATAGGCCAATGCCGAGGTGTACGGATTCATATTTCCGGTTAGTATCAGAATCGCCAGACCCAGTAGCGTACTTAGCGGTACCAGATACCGGAATAAATTGTACTGCTTATATTCCGAGCGAACTTGAAGCAATGCATTATTGATCTGTGAAATCGCTATGAGCGGACACATCATCATGGAGCACTGCGCGAAAAGTATGACCGATGAAGAAAAAGAGCGCAGCCAATAAGGAATTAGAAATACTCCGACGAGTGTCGCCAAGCCCCCGAACATGGCAGCCAGCAGCAAGGCCAGACCATACAGCTTGCCCGTTTCCTCCGGTTTCCTTTTGGCATTGTAAATCAATGCAGACGGGACACCGAAGCTCATGCAGAAGGCGAGAAATTGGGACCAGTTCACCATCGCTGTCTGTTCCCCGCGTCCAGTAGGACCCAGGAATCGTGCCGTTAGCACACCAGTCAGCATATTCACGACGAGAATCAGCATACTGAATATCATCGTTTTTACTGCTGCAGAGCTGTTATCCTTGCTTTTGGCAAACCGAATCACTGTGGACCATAGCGTCCGGACAGGTGCGGATAATGCTTGTAAGTTTTGCACAGCCTTTACCTTCTTTCCGCGATGACATCTTTTGCCCATAGTCCTATTCCGATCATCATCCAGATCAGATAGCCGCGCATACCGGGGAAACCATTATCTGATATGAGACTGGCTACAGCTCCGGCCCACGTAGCCAACGCCAGTCTGATATAAGGCTGACTGGCATCTCGTTCGGCAATACGGGCGAGAAGGCGCTTGAGGATAACGAACAGACCACCGAAGAAAAAGAATGCCCCGAAAATACCGAAGGTGAGGAAAATGGCGATATATCCATTATCCATAATCCCAAGTTCGCCGAGATCGCCGCCGTTATCAAGCTTGGTTCCGATTCCTACACTCCCGATCCCCTGCCCGACCGGATTGCCAGCAATCGCCGGAAGCATCGTATGCAGTAAATCCAAACGCTCATTGTACGAATGATCCTGCTGAATATCCGTCAGCGTCTGCATGCGAGCCACCAAACCTTCTGCCCCTGGAAGTTTTGGAACAATGATATAGAGAAGAAGGCCAACTATAGCTAGTTGAAACAAGGTTTTCCACTTTCCCTTGGAAGATGAACTGAGAATGTAAGCCAGTAACATGACGAATGCAATTAGCCAGGCTGAACGTACCAGCGTGATTAAGAGACAAACGACCGTCAGCAGGATTCCGATCCATCCCAAAGTGCCACGCCAACGTTTTTCCATTAGCATGGGTACAAGTGCCATCGCCAGGAAAATAGCGCAGGGACCGGGCGAGTTCATGGAAGAAAATACCCTGATTTGAAGTGGTTCTGGAACACCAATGGAATTCATTTCTACATGATTCATCCAAAATGCATCCCACGGAGGTACCGTCAAGTACTGGATAATGCCGTAAATTGCCACAAGAACAGCAATGTTGGCATATGAATACAGCAGACGGTCCAGCTCCTTCGCCTTCATGGGCTTAATCGCAAGATAAGGCAACAGGATCAAAGGAACCACATAATTGGCTAGATCATAAGCAAAAACAATACCATTTTTGAATAACCCGACTACACTTCCGTAGGCCAATTCTATGCCGAAAAATACAGCAATTCGGGTCAATGGTTTTTCCGCCTGATGAATGCCTCGCAACACAGGAATAATCAACATACTGCTTACCAGCAGCGGTGCCACGCTCAACAAGGAAACCGAGTGATACGTTCCCTCCATCCAATCCGCAATGCGGCGGATTTCCGGGCCTACTGCCCACACTGCCAGTGTGTAAGGAATCAGTAGCCGCGATTGCAAGATCGCCAACAGGAAGGCCGGAAAAACGAGCGCCAGCAATATGGCTCCCTGCTGGCTCATGGTGGGATTCATCTTGGCGCTGACAAATCCGATGGCGAGTGGCAACATACAAGCCAGCAATCCCATGCCGATCATGCCGATTCCACGCCGATTTCCTAGCCAAACGGAAATCTGCTGATCTGCCAACCGACTCATGTTTCTCACCCCTGACCTCCCTTCATCCGCTTCCGCTTGAACATCTCCTTAAACAGCAGAACGAGAAATTGGGAATCCTCAATCAAATATCTTTTCCACAATCGTTTAGGCTCCTGAGACAATCTCCAGAACCATTCAAATCCCGTCTTCTGCATCAGCTCCGGTGCTCTTTTCACATTTCCCGACAGGAAATCAAAGGTCGCTCCCACCCCAATTGAAATCGGAGCGCGGTAAGTCTCATAATATCTGTAAATCCATTTTTCCTGTTTAGGTGCGCCTACACCTACAAAAACGATGTCCGGGCGAGCCTCTTGAAGCAGTTGGATAATGTGCCTATTCTCCTCTTCGTTTTTCTCAAAGCCATAAGA
This sequence comes from Paenibacillus sp. NMA1017, assembly GCF_058895805.1. Lineage (NCBI taxonomy): Bacteria > Bacillati > Bacillota > Bacilli > Caryophanales > Paenibacillaceae > Paenibacillus > Paenibacillus sp. NMA1017. The sequence continues at coordinate 66,797 of NZ_JBZXYR010000006.1, forward strand.
AGGAGAGTAACAGCCCACCACATTCATGTTCGGATAAGATTCCTGGAGATTGAGCATAGCCTTCTCAGGAATACCGTCAGCTGCACCCAGAAAAAATAAACGATAGCCTCGATCCTCAAAAGCCTCTCCCAGCCGAGTGAACAAATCTGACCCGGACACCTTTTGTTTGAGGGGTTTTTTCAGTATCTTGGACGCCCATATGATAGGCATCCCATCGGCCACTACAGCTCCGGCATCCGAATACACCTTGCGGAATTCATCATCCTTGCGAAGCTTGATCACATGATCGACATTACAGGTCAAAATGTAGGAATGACGCTGATGTTCAATAGAAGTATCTATAAATTCGAGTAGATCATTAAAATCGTAATTATCAAAGTTGACATCGAACATGTTCACTCTGCTCATCGTATCACTTCTCTTTGCGAAAATCGGTTTGAGTAGATGTCTGGTATAACGCGTTCAAATACCAGCAAAATGGAATAATCATCTGAACCGTCGACAACGTATTATCTGAAAACGAGTAGATCAGAAAGCCTGCAATTAAGCTTGCAAAATAAGGTTTGATAGACTTGGCAAGCGACCGGTAAATGAGAGCGAACACGATCAGCAATGAAAGCATTAATAGCCCGCAACCGATATATCCCGTGTCAAAATAAAAGCGTATATACTCGTTATGCGGTACAACAAAGCCATTGAATAATGTCCCGTCGTTCGCGACCGTTACCGCGCCAAGACCTCTCCCTGACCAAGGGTAATCATGTACTCTGTTCAAAAAATATTCCCATGCCTCCGAGCGTCCCGACAGGTCAATGCCTGTATCGGTCTCCCGTTCGAAGGAGCGTTTTTTTAAATTGTTCCATTGCAGGGCCACCGCCCCCAGAGCAACCAAAAACGATCCGGCCAGCGGTAGCAAATAATTGACTTTCCCCTTGAGGTACTGACGGGCAATATCAAACAGATACACAGCAAACATTAATAACAATGCCAGAATCGGTCCACGTGTACCGGTGGCGATCAGAATCAGAAAGTTCAGTGCCAACACAGTGTAATAAAAAGCGGCTTGCTTGGGTCTGCGCTTGACCTCAATTAGAGAGACGGCAATTCCGAGAAAGGAGAGCATTGCCAGATGCGGCGGTATATTCGCTCCTTGTACTCTGACTGCGCCCGTAAATTCTACATCCGTAAACGAATGCAGCCCTAGAACCTGCAAACCCAGTCCAATGACCACACTAATAATGGGCAACAAACTGATCAGTCGGATATGCTTTTCTGCCACATCCTTTTTCCACTGGATCAGTAAAAAAAAGAAAGGGAGTGATAAACCGACGAACGCCTTGACGGCAATTGAGGTCGTTAACAAAGGCAGCCATGCTGAAAATCCAAATGTGATCCCCAGCATGATCACCAATGCCCAGACCGGATAGCTGAACTTGAAACGTATGCCATACACAAGCATGCACGGCACCAGCAGAGCCAGAATGCCCAATTTGTACAATGACAATATCTCAATACCGAACACGCCACCCTGATACAGAGAATCGACTGAGACTGCTGTACTTAGCAAAACAGCGTAGCTGATGCGCTCCGGATGATGTATAGAAACAGCCAGCAAGAGCAGTAAACATACCGCCGCAATACTGACCACCGGCTGATAGGTAGCCGCAATTCCTACAGCAAGAGCGCCCAGTAGAAAAATAAAAACATGCTGTATGGTGTTTATTCTAGTAGTCCAAGGATAGTTACTCATGTTCCATCTTTCACCCCGCAGCTGACTCGCTTTTCCGGTTGCGCAGTGTATCCAGCGTCCCACGGATACTTTCAAGCCTGCACCGGTTCAACAGCTTCCTGCCCTCACTACGTGCCAGCAGGGAATCCACAGTGATGTATAACACTTTGGCTGCCGTCTTCGCCATCAGCATCGCGTTGCCGCGCAGACCTACGGCCTGAGCAGCGTTAGACATGCCCTGACAATAGTAGCGGTTCATGATCCATTCTTTCGTTAACCGTGAAGCCGGCACAAAATGTTCCACAGACATGTGTGGATGATACATAATCGTTCCACCATTTTTACGGATTTGCTCGAATACCCACGATTCTTCACCAGATAGAAGGATATCTCCCTTTCTGCCTAGATGAAGCGGGAACATAACGGCAGCAAAAGCCGTTTTGCGCATCGCCATATTCGCTCCAAATGGATTCAGTCCCGACGGATATTCACGAACGGCTTTGCCCAGATCAATAATCGTGTAAGGCAGTTCAAGCGGGCCTGTCAGCCAACCCGGTCGTTCCGTCTCAAACATAGGGTCAATTTTCCCACCCATAGCCGTCAGCTCAGGATTGTTCCCGAATGCTGACATAATCGTTTGCAACCATGTAACACACGGAATTGCATCATCATCGAGAAAAGCAATGACTTCCGCTCTTGATAACGTAATGCCTGCATTACGAGCAGCAGACAGTCCTTGTTCGCGCTCATAATGATATCGGAGATGGATATTCTGACCATGGGCGACGGTGAACCTTTTAATCGTCGCTGCTGTATGATCGGTGGATCGGTTATCGACCACAATGATCTCAGCCAGTGCAAGGTCTTCCAGCTCCAGCAGGGACATTAACGTTTTCTCCAGCAGGTCCGCCCGGTTATAGGTGCAAATAACGACGGACACTGCGGGACATCGCTTGAATGCATCCATCAGTAAGCATCCTTGGAGAACAGCATTTTAACGCCTGTTTTCATGATGATTTTCAAATCGAGCCACGTATTGCGAACATGAATATACTTCAAATCCATTTGCACCATTTCTTCGAAGCCTACACTGTTACGTGCGCTCACCTGCCAGTAACCCGTACATCCCGGTGTTACAATCAGGCGTTGCTTATCATAATCGGAATATTGCTCGACCTCGCTTGGCAACGGCGGACGCGGACCGACTAAAGTCATGTCGCCGACCAACACGTTCCACAGCTGCGGAATCTCATCAATACTCGTCTTGCGCAGAAAACTACCAATTTTCGTGATCCGAGGATCGTTTTTAATTTTGAACATGGCGCCGCTCACTTCATTCAGCTCCATCAAGTCCTTTTTCAGTTCCTCAGCATTGGACACCATTGAACGGAATTTATACATATCGAATAACTTCTCATTCTTGCCCACCCGAGTTTGCTTGAAAAACACGCTTCCCTTTGGGTCTTCGAGCTTAATCAAAACGCCTACCACTACAAAAAGCGGAAGCAAGACGATCAAGCCCACGAACGACAGCAGCATATCAAGGAGGCGTTTTGTGACCAGGTAGGACGTTTTATCCTGAATTTGTGTATTTCCGTATGGCATGTAAAACGCTTTACCTGACATGACAGCCTCGCCGTCCTCCGGTAAATTTTCCATGCTCATGCTGACGTACCCCCTCTCAACCTGCCGTGGTTGCTTTCTCGGTCTTTTTCAACCATTCATTCATAGCCTCCATAACCGGATACTTCAAATCATCGCTGGCAAGTGCAAATTCAAGTGTGGTTAAAATATATCCAAGACGCTCACCTACGTCATAACGTGTGCCTTCAAAATCATAGGCGTACACACGCTCACTCTGATTCAGCTTTTGGATCGCATCCGTCAACTGAATTTCGCCGCCAGCTCCTTTTTCCTGAAGATCAAGATATTTGAAAATTTTTGGCGAGAACACGTAGCGACCCATAATAGCCAAATCCGATGGCGCTGTGCCTGGAGCCGGTTTTTCTATAAAATTATTCACTCGGTACAAGCGTCCGTCCTGCTGATCCGGTTCAATGATGCCGTACCGGTTCGTAAATTCCTGCGGTACCCGCTGCACACCGATAACCGAATTCTGAGTTTCCTCATACTGATCCATCAGCTGGCGCAGGCAAGGTTTCTGACCTGTTACGATATCATCGCCCAGCAGCACACCAAACGGCTCGTCCCCAATAAAGCGTCTTGCGCACCATACCGCATGTCCAAGACCTTTGGGTTCTTTTTGGCGAATGTAGTGAATTTCCACTCCCGAAGAACGCTGTACTTCCTCCAGAAGCTTCAGCTTACCGTCCTCGAGCAGTTTGGATTCCAGCTCAAATGCGTTGTCAAAGTGGTCCTCAATGGCACGTTTGCCTTTACCCGTAACGATAATAATGTCCTCAATACCAGAAGCAATTGCTTCTTCCACGATATATTGAATCGTAGGCTTATTGATAATTGGAAGCATTTCCTTAGGCATCGCTTTGGTGGCAGGGAGGAAGCGCGTACCTAACCCTGCTGCTGGAATAATGGCCTTTTTCACTCTTTTCGTCATCGCACTCATTCTCCTTGCTTCATCGAATTTTGGTGTTGCTTACTTCACCTGATTCATCACAATTCCAACCAGCGTCGCACTGGCCTGCTCCATGAGTTGCTTTGTTTTGCGTAGATCTTCCCGTTTGGTACGACCATGTCTAGCAACGAGAATCACACCATCCGTTAAGCCTGCAATCAGGCGAGCATCCGTATAATTCAACGCCGGAGCCGAATCAAGCAAGATGATGTCATATTCACGTTTGAGCTCTTCCAGCAGCTCCGCCATACGTTCGCTACCGAGCAGATCCGCCGCGTTGTAGAGGGTGTCTCCACCGGGAACAACCGATAGCTCCAGGCCACCATGTCTAACAATAGACTTGGAAGAAGCCCCACCGCGCAAATAAGCCGATAGACCTCCGGTATTCTCCATTCCGAATATCTCGTGCAGCGCTGGTTTATGCAGATTGCAATCCACCAGAGCCACCTTCTTGCCTTCTTGTGCAAAGGAAACTCCGATGTTGGCGAGCAGTGTTGTTTTACCCGCTCCGCTTTCCGGCGAGGTCAACAATAGAACCGTCCCACGGTCCTTTTGTCCAATCACCTGCTGCCGAATGTATGTACGGAGGGATCGAAATGATTCCGAGATATACGATGATGGATTACTTTCTGTAATCAACATGTCATTCAATCGCAGCATATTTACGCTCCCCTACCCGTTCTTTGGAATTTCCGGCTGCTCCATCGATGTCCTTCTTGCGAATGACTGGAATCGATGCGATTACCGGAATACCGATGTCCGCGTCCGCCTCTTTTTCCGAGCGCAGCGTGCCGTTAATGCTTTCCAGGAACACAATCGTGCCCAATGCAATCATCAGCGATACGAGAAAACTAATCGCTATATTCATGAGCGGGTTCCCATTAATCGGGTCAGGATTGGCCTGAGGGTCCGCTTCATTTAAAATTTTCACATTATTCAATTCCATCAATCTCGGAACCGTCTGTACGAATTTCTGGGTTACCGCGTTTACAACCGCTGCGGCCTGTGGATAGCTCCCTGCCTCAAACGTCAAACCGATAACCTGACTTTTATCCGAGGATTTAATCTGCAGCTTCTCTGCCAACTTCTGCTGTGTCAAACCGAACTCGGGATGAGCCGCTACAACAGCGTCCATAATTTTAGGTGAAGTGAGAATTTGCTTGTAGCTTTCCACCAAATTAAGACTTGTGTTGACGTCGTTCAGATTGTTGCTCCCCTGCTTGGCAGAAATATGATTAACCAGCAGTTGGCTTGAAGCGGAGTAGACTGGCTTCACGACATTGTCGCTCACAAAGTATGTTGTTACACATGAGAGAATGACAAAAATCGCAATCAGCCACAATCTTCTTTTGATCAGGACTAGATAATCCAAAATGGTTTTCTCCACAAAAATCCTCCCTCCTATACAATTTCTCTTCATATTTAAGTATGACTTTATTGTAACAATTGGCTCTGTGAACGACATGGAACCGAATGGCACTTTCTCCCTCACTACAGGGGGAGGGAAATGTATACTTTCGGATACGACATGGTATACTTTTGTACCATAGATTGTCGATTATGGAAAAAGAAATCGAAAAAAGCCTCAAAACCACCATTGTTGGTGATTTTGAGGCTTTTCCTACCACTCGCACATGAAAGTGCAGCGTAGCTTATAGAGCCAGCTCGTCATACGATATTTGTTGGCTGGTACTTCGCCAGACCAATGGCATTGGCATACAATGCTGCCTGTGTACGATCCGCTAGCCGCAGCTTGGCCAAGATCTGACTGACATGCTTTTTGACTGTGAACTCACTGATAAATAACCGGGATGCAATTTCACGATTGCAAGCACCTTGCCCCAGCTCGACCAGCACTTCCTTTTCCTTCGGTGTCAGGTCGTCCGTCAGATTGCCCGCATCTTCACGCAGCTTGTTTTCGAGAATAGCCGGATCATAATATTTGCGTCCTTTGTTGACAAGATGAATCGCGTAAATTAGTTCCTCAGGCAATGCTTCCTTAAGCACATAACCGTCCACGGAGGCTTCCTCTGCTTTCAAAAAATCTTCACGTGTTGCGGAAGAGGTCAGCAAAATAAATTTGCTTCTGAAACCGCGTCCGCGCGCTATCTTGATAATATCCAGCCCCGATTCATCAGCCAGTTTCAAATCCAGCAGCACCAGATCCGGATCCGTTTCCTCAATCACCACAAGTGCTTCCTGTTGATTCTGGGCCTCTCCCGCAAACTGAACATTGGGCTGCATGGATATGACCGCAGCGAGTCCTTTCCGTACTAAAGGATGATCATCGACAATGACAATTTTCATGATTCGGCCTCCTGTCTACAGTTCAGGATTTGCATAATCCCTATGTATCCGATTGTTACCGCAGATTTTGTATTGCAGAATGTTCACACATTTTATTCGAGAATTTTGCAAAATCCTCATTCATAAGCATTTACCGGAATGGACAATCGGATCTGTGTTCCTTCTCCGATTCGACTTGAAATATCAAATTCGCCTCCCATCGATTGAGCTAAATATTCCATATTCATCATGCCCAGGCCCCCGCCTGCACTGACCGCCTCACCTCCTGCTACCATTCTCGCCGTCTCAAACCCTACTCCGTCGTCATGAATAGACAGTCTAATCACTTGGGGCGTCAATTTTAACTTCACATCAATTCGCTTGGCCATTCCATGTCGGATTGCGTTCCCCGCCGCTTCGGAAATGATGCGGAACAAAGCCTTTTGGTATAAATACGGAAGTGAATAATGATCACCATGAATGTCAAAATCAATTTGTACATGGTTCAGCTTGGAAAGTGTATGCAGATGACTTTTCACAGTACCTAACCAAGTTGAGCCTCCGCTTTTTTTCGAGCTTAGACTATGAATCGCCCCTTTCAGCTCTCTAACCGCTTGGTTGGCAGATTGCTGAATTAGATCAATTTGCTCCTCCACCTGCTCCTTAGGCTGATGACACCAGGTTTGCCGGAGAGAATGCGTTGCGTACACAATACCAAAAAGACTTTGAGAAACATTGTCATGCATTTCATTTGCAATCCGGTTCTGCTCATTCGTCACAATCAGCTGATTCTCAATACGCTCCAGCTCATAGCGCTCCAAAAACACAGCACTCAGCTCAGCCAAGAATATCAGTTGTTGCACGAGCCAGCGTCTTCCTGTCAGACTTTGATCCGGTCCCAGCTTGAGACCAATCGTCGCTACAAAGCGGGTCGTCATCGGTACAGTGATCATGAGAAAGTCGCCCCATTCTGGCAGATGTCTGAAAAATGGTTCGCGTTCTTCCCTGAACTCCTCCCGGTAATTCTCCAGTTCCTCGAATAGCTGCTCCTCCTCCTCTACCGTCCAGCCTGTCTGGCTGCTTGCCGGTGCATCCTCCTCCTGACTATCCAGCCAGAAAAATGCACGGCTCTGCTTGGTTAGCTTGACAGTGTAATCCGAGATGACCTGACCTAGATTTAATGCCTCATTATGGCTGGTCGTCTCCATGATGTGGTAAATCGACTTGATATGATCCATCGTCTCATTGGCTTGTTCTTTAGCCACCTTCAGTTCGTCCTTCATGACGCCGATAACCTGCATTGCCATCGTGGTTACGATCAATACCAGAAACAAATTAATGTTCTGCAATATAAGATCCCACAAAAAATATTGACCTGGTGTAAAAAAGATATAACAAAATGTAAGCACCAAACCGATATAAGAAAGTAGGAGCGTCCAGCTGTACCTCATAGATAGATGAGCACAAGCTACCAGCATGGGAGTAATCACATACCATTTGAACGGGCTATTTATCCCTCCAGTCGGGAATAATAACAAAATGATCCCTGCTGTTTCTAGTGCAATGCTACATTTCAATACCATATCATGAAGTCTGTATTTACGGTAAATCCAAGTAAATGCTGTAACGGATAAAAATAGAAAACCAATCAGTAATAGCTTCTGCCACACGATTAATCTAGATGATTCGAACAGAAAAACAAGTGACGTTAAAGATAGTGATACATAACGGTATAAAAAAATCATTTTGTCTTCTGCTGACTTCCTCAACTTCATCCTGTCACCCTATTCTGTGTTTTGAAGGGACGATGGGCATATTAGGTTTGTTTGTGTACTCTAAAAAAATCATAACCAATCCAAAAATAAATAACAAGACATAAACTCTTACGTAAACGGTTACATTCCAAAAAATTTGGTACTTTTTATAACATATTTACCGTTTCAGGAAAACATTTCGGGGGTAATGTCAGAATTTATGACGTTTGTCAAGGAAACAAATCACATTTTTAGTAACCTAAAAAAGACTAGCTGATACCACCGTGATTATAACAGCGGTATTCAGCGAGTCCTTTTTTAGTGAATTTGGTAGTCTACATTTTAGCCCCCGGCACGCGCCAATTCACGCATATTGGCTTCAAATGCTGCCAACAGAGCTTCATCTCCGCTCAAACCAGTTGCCTCTTCTTTTTGAATCTGTTCAACCATACGCTTGTAATCCTTTGGAATCACTCGTACAAACTGCTGAATCGCAGTCTGCCAATCATCCAAAATACGTTGTCCCGCTTCACTACCTGTGTAAGTGACATGGCGTTGAACCAAGCCGCGCAAATCCGCTGCTTCTGCAGGTTCTTCCACACCTTCCAGCAACACCATTTCCAAATTACAACGGCTCAGGAACGTCCCCTCAGGGTCATAGACATATGCAATACCTCCGGACATTCCAGCTCCAAAATTCCGTCCAGTTCCACCCAACACAGCTACACGTCCGCCCGTCATATATTCGCAACCATGATCCCCAACGCCCTCAACAACAATACGTGCGCCGGAATTCCGAACGGCAAAGCGCTCGCCTGCGATTCCGCTAATGTAAGCTTCACCGCTGGTCGCTCCATACAAGGCTGTATTTCCGATAATAATGTTCTCTTCTGCCTTAAAGGTCGCTTTGTGAGACTTTTTCACAATAACCTTACCGCCAGATAGCCCTTTACCGACATAGTCATTGCTATCGCCTTCCACACTCAGTGTGATGCCTTTCGGAATAAATGCCCCGAAGCTCTGACCTGCCGATCCAATAAAGTTAAAGCGAATCGTATCCTCAGGCAGACCCGCCGCTCCATACTTACGGGTGACCTCGCTGCCCAGAATCGTCCCTACCGCCCGATTCACGTTTGTAATAGGTAAGGTACCCTCAACAGGCGTTCCGTTCTCCAGCGCTTCCGCAGCCATCGGTACGAGCTGCTGCATGTCGAGTGTTTCTTCCAGGCCGTGATTTTGGCGTTGTACGCGGTAACGTACACTACCTTCTTCCAACTCAGGAACATGCAACAGCAAGCTCAAGTCTACGCCCTTCTTCTTCCAGTGCGAATCAGCGTTCACGGTATCCAGACAATCCGTACGTCCAATCATTTCCTGAATCGTACGGAAGCCCAATTCCGCCATAATTTCGCGGACATCTTCTGCGATGAAACGCATAAAATTCACCACATGGGCAGGATCGCCCATATAATTTTTGCGCAGCTCTGGATTCTGTGTAGCCACACCAACCGGACATGTATCCATTTGGCATACCCGCATCATAATACAGCCCAACGCCACGAGCGGCGCTGTAGAGAAGCCGTATTCTTCCGCGCCCAACAGGGCAGCTACTACCAAATCGCGGCCAGACAGCATCTTGCCGTCTGTCTCCAATACCACGCGGTCGCGCAGGTTGTTTAACATCAGCGTCTGATGCGTCTCCGCCAGACCCAGCTCCCAAGGCATACCCGCATGACGAATGGAGCCTTGCGGAGAAGCGCCTGTACCACCGTCATAACCGCTGACCAGAATAATGTCAGCACGGCCTTTAGCTACCCCTGTAGCAATCGTGCCTACGCCTACCTCTGACACCAGTTTCACGTTAATGTCAGCACGCGGATTAGCGTTTTTGAGATCATAGATGAGCTCTGCCAAATCCTCGATAGAATAAATATCGTGATGCGGTGGTGGTGAAATCAAACCTACTCCTGGCGTAGAACCACGGACCTCAGCGACCCAAGGGTATACCTTACGTCCTGGCAGTTGTCCACCTTCGCCCGGCTTCGCGCCTTGCGCCATTTTGATCTGAATTTCGTCGGCATTCACCAAGTAATTCGATGTTACACCGAATCGGCCCGATGCTACCTGCTTAATCGAACTGCGACGAGAATCACCATTGGCATCCGGTATGAAACGTGCAGGGTTCTCCCCACCTTCACCCGTATTGCTCTTGCCACCGATCCGATTCATCGCAATCGCCATATCTTCATGCGCTTCCTGACTGATCGAGCCAAAGGACATGGCCCCTGTCTTGAAGCGACGCATAATGGATGCAGCGGATTCCACTTCATCCAGTGGCACAGGCTCACCAGCAGGCTTCAATTGAAGCATGGAGCGAATCGTCAAATACTGTTCAGATTCACCCTGTACCAGCTTGGCGTATTTCTTGTAAAGCTTGTAGTCTCCCGAGCGAACTGACTGCTGGAGCAAATGCACCGTTTGTGGGTTAAACAAATGCTCTTCCCCATCGTTACGCCATTGATATTCGCCGCCCGAATCCAGCACTTTGTCGTTGCCGTCCTTGTCGGTAAAAGCACGGTTATGATGAACCAGCGCTTCGATAGTCACTTCCTCCAGACCAATACCGCCAATGCGGGAAGGTGTCCAGGTGAAATAACGATCAACAAAATCCTGTTTTAAACCTACGGCCTCAAAAATTTGCGCCCCACGGTACGACTGAATTGTGGAAATACCCATTTTGGACAATATTTTAACGACACCCTTCGTTGCCGCTTTAATATAATTTTTAACTGCCTTTTCGTGCGAGATGCCGCGCAGCAAACCCTGCTGAATCATGACATCCAGCGTTTCAAAAGCCAGATACGGATTAACTGCACTCACACCGTAGCCAAGCAACACCGCATAATGGTGAACATCCCTTGGCTCGCCGGACTCCAGCAGAATACTTACACGTGTGCGTGTACCCTGTTTAATCAGATGGTGATGCAGGCTGGAAACAGCTAGCAACGCCGGAATGGCCGCATTTTCCGCATCCACTCCACGGTCGGACAAAATCAGGATATTATGACCTTTGTCAATGACACGGTCAGCCGCCTCAAACAATCCTTCCAGCGCCTTGCGTAAGCCCTCAGCACCTTCCTTTGCTTCAAAGAAGATCGGAATGGTCATGGATTTGAAGCCCGGACGGTGTACGTGGCGAATTTTGGCGAACTCCTCATTCGACAACACCGGTGAATCCAAACGAATCTGACGACAGCTTTCCGGTTCTGGATGCAGTAAATTGCGCTCTGGTCCAATCGTAGTTGCGGTTGACGTTACAATCTCTTCACGAATGGCGTCAATCGGCGGGTTCGTGACTTGGGCAAACATTTGTTTAAAGTAATTGTACAAACGTTGTGGACGATCAGACAGCACCGCCAATGGTGCATCGTACCCCATTGAGCCAATCGGTTCTGCACCTGTAAGTGCCATCGGCTCCAGAATTTTGCGCAGTTCTTCAAACGTATATCCAAAAGCGAGCTGAAGCTGATTTACATTTTCATGTTTAGGCTCCGGCTGTTCCAGTGCTTCCGGCAGCTCATCCAGATCAACCAAGTGCTCATCCAGCCATTGCTGATAAGGTTCCTCGGAAGCGATACGTTCCTTTAACTCTTCGTCAGAAACGATGCGGCCTTCTTGGGTATCAACCAGCAGCATACGACCTGGACGGAGACGATCCTTATAGAGCACATTTTCAGGAGCAATATCCAATACCCCCGCCTCTGAAGACAATGCGATCAGATCGTCCTTGGTCACATAGTAACGTGCAGGACGCAGACCGTTGCGGTCGAGAATGGCCCCGATTTGGATACCGTCTGTAAACGCCATTGCAGCAGGTCCGTCCCACGGTTCCATCATGGTGCTGTGATATTCATAAAATGCCCGCTTCTTCGGGTCCATGGTTTCATGCTTATTCCAAGGCTCCGGCACCATCATCATGGCTACATGAGGAAGGGATCGTCCGCTCAGATACAGAAACTCCAGCGTATTATCAAACATGGCTGTATCGGAGCCATCCGGGTTAATGACGGGTTTTACCTTCTTGATATCTCTGCCAAACGCTTCACTTTCAAACTGCGCCTGACGCGCATGCATCCAGTTCACATTCCCGCGCATGGTATTAATTTCACCGTTGTGAATCATAAAACGATAAGGATGCGCACGGTCCCAGCTCGGGAATGTATTCGTGCTAAAACGGGAATGGACCAGCGCGATTGCCGATGTCACCCGCTCATCCTGTAAATCCAGATAAAATTTGCCTACCTGCTCGGTTGTCAGCATTCCTTTGTATACAACCTTGCGGCATGACAAACTTGGAATATAGAACGACTCACCGTTCTCATCCTCTTGGTTATAGCGAATAGCAAGCTCTGCACGTTTGCGAATGACATACAGTTTCCGTTCGAAGTCCAACTCTTCCTTCAAATCGCTACTGCGACCGATGAATACCTGACGCACACCTGGTTTAGCTGCTTTTGCCGATTTCCCCAGCATTTCGTCATAAGTTGGAACATCGCGAAAACCCAAACAATTTTGACCTTCGTCCACGATGATATCTCTTAGCTTCTGCTCATGTACCTCACGAACTTTGGGATCATTGGATACAAAAAGCATACCAACGCCATAATGTCCGGCCTTTGGCAATTTGAAACCCAATCGCTCCGCTTCCTCTTGAAAAAACAGATGAGGGACCTGAATCATAATCCCTGCTCCGTCACCGGAGTTTGGTTCACTTCCCTGACCGCCCCGATGCTCCATATTCACGAGCATGGTCAAAGCCTGACTTACAATATCGTGCGATGGTTTTCCCTTGATGTGGGCAACAAAGCCCATGCCGCAGGCGTCTTTTTCGAATTGGGGATCATATAGTCCCTGTTTGGGTGGTAAACCTGTCTGTCTCATGGAACGCAACCTTTCTGTTATAAAGTCATGCTGGCCTGAAATACAGGCGGCCGAATAGAAGACAGTGGCAACAAGAGGTAACTCAAAGAACAACTACGAGGAATGGGGGACAAAACATGTGACGTATTCAAGGCGGTACGGTCCGCCGAATGCGTATGTTTTTCAATAATTATGCAATGGCTTGACTTGAAAAATACGTCGATTCCACTGATGAATCTAATTAGTTCTATCATTTTATCATTGACCTATCATGTTAGCAATTCAAAGTTTTTATGATTGTGATAATAAATCTTTTACATTACAGCTTCAACGTATCAATGCAAAATTATCTCATTTTTATGTATAAATATTCATTTTTAAAAAACAGCCTTTCCTATTCCTCTAAGGAACAGAAAAGGCTGACAAAGGAGATTTGATGAGTTTATAGACCATCAAGTGTATTCCCGCAAATCAGATATCGGTATTAAAATTCGAGACTTTCGCCGGGCTTCAATGATTTCCCTTCAATGCCTTCTTTGTGCAGACGATCACAGAAGCCGTCTCCGTCCTGCTCAATACCCGGGAACGTATTGTAATGCACCGGTATTACGCGGCTTGCACGCAGCCATTTTGCTGCCAGCAGTGCATCCTCCGGTCCCATCGTATAACCATCTCCGATCGGCAATACCGCAGCATCAATGGAATTGGTTTCCCCAATGAGACGCATGTCGCCAAACAGGCCGGTATCCCCTGCATGGAAAAAGGTTTGACCTCCCATGGTCAATAAAATCCCAGCAGGCTCTCCCATGTAAATGGTTTGTCCGTTCACCGTCAAAGATGAGCTGTGGAACGCAAGCGTGAATTTCACATGGAAACCGTCAAATTGGTGACCCCCACCCAGATTCATACCGTGAGCCTTGGCCCCCAAGGATGAACAATATTCGGCCAGTTCCGCGACCGCGATTACTGGACAATCATTGCGCTTGGCAATTTCAACAGCATCTCCAAAATGATCGGCATGACCGTGTGTCAACAACACGGCATCCACCTGAATATCCTCGGCCTGTACGGTTGCTTTAGGATTTCCCGTCAAAAAAGGATCAATAATAATCCGTTTCCCCTCTGCCTCTACCAGTACAACTGAATGTCCATAATATGTGATTTTCATATCATCTACGCCTCCTTTGTCACTTTCATTATTTGGGTTACTTTCCTTTACCTATTATACCTCTTTTGCATAATGGCTTCACCTGTACCACAAAATCCGTTCACAAAGCTGAACCCTATTGTTTAGAAAGGGCTGTTATTTGTAGAAGGCTGCCTTTATTTATAGAAGGTATGATGACCGATAGTTTTCACCTTGGTACGCGAATGATGAACCGTAAGGTCCTGGGCCAACGTAAGCGACAGGAAAAAACAGGTGTTATCAGGCACGGCTTTATGGCCGTTCAAAGCAGCAGTAACCGCACGTATGCTGTCCTGGTTGGGCTGAACACGACGAAGACGCCCGTTCGCGACCGGACTAAATTGCGCTTTTTGAAAAATCACTGCCTGAATCGTATCGGGAAATGGGGCTGACCGCAGCCGGTTTAAGACAACGTTGGCAACTGCCACTTTGCCTTCGTACGGTTCGCCTTCTGCTTCTGCCATCACTATTTTTTGCAGCAGGAGCAGTTCTTTAGCGGAGACAGGATAGCTCCAGGTAGACAACGCCTTGTCATCCTGAGTGAGCATTTTTGTCTTCGTAAAGTAGATGGTTGTAGGAGGGGTTAGGATTGCGGACTTGCTATGCTGGACGTCAGGCTTTTTCTTGCCTGTAGCAACGTTATTCCGAGCTTGTTCCGCCTGCTTCATCTGAGAAGCGGGTAACGGAGTCGGCATGATTTCTTTCCAGCTTGGCTGCTCATGAGCAGCGACAAAGATGGGGCTTGTCCTGTTTGACCCGTTATGGGTCCCCATCCTATCGCCATATGAAGGAGCCGAAGAGTTCCCTGACCAGCTCAGAGATTGCATAGGTGTATTTTTATGATTTTTCTGTGTTTGCTGAACCTCAGCGTAGAGGCCTATCCCCAATATACAAACAAGCAGCACACTCAAAAGAGGTGCAAACCAACGATGTTCTTTAACGATTTCCATAATGTTCCTCCCGTTAACTTTAAGCACATTCCTCAGATATGTAACCCAAAATGCGCCTTTTGAATAACGCTGAAACACTATATCACTAAATTCGCTGATAGATCAAGGCTTTCACCTCATTAATGGGAATGTTTGAATTATTTGGTACATCGGTTTTTGACCCATTCGGGTTGCATATAAAACAAATTGTCCCACTTCCCATGGCTCGTTGCATCGGTCATTTGGCTGCCAAATAGACGGGGGAATAGGCTGTTCTCCTGTGTACGAACGTGCTAGGGTGATATGAGGTCGATAAGGTCGTTCCTCGGGTTTAAAACCCAGCGGTTCGGTAGCCCTGAGTATAGAGTGGTACAGCTGATCCAGCGGCTCTCGCTGTCCGGTCACTCCCCTCCACAATACACGCGGAAATTCTTCACGCCCAAAGAAGCCTGCTTCTCCAATACCAAGCGTGAACGGGCCATGCTCAGCTGCAGCCTGAACTAAAACCTGCTCAAGTCTCGGTGTATCCGAGATCTTCACATCACCCAGAAACTGAAGTGTCACGTGATAATCTCTGAAATCACTCCATTTGCGAAAAGACAGGTCTTTTAAATCCTGCTCCACCCAATCATGTAACTTCTTCTTATGCTCATTCGGGAGAGTAATAGCTGTAAAAAGTCTTTGCGATTCATCTTTCATCAATCTATACCTCCTTTAATAGATATTTGTGGATACCTCAAAAAGTAGCTGTTTGGATTGTCCCTAATCAGGGTAAAGCCATTTGTTGTTATATATAGTGACACCGCAAGCTCGTTTTTACCCTTCCTATGCAATTTTTTCGGCAATCTGTTATTCTTGAAAGGATGGTTCGCCAGAATATATTGGAAACTCCAAGGAATCAAAAATCGAGGAGGCTATGAACTATGGGAAACATTTTAAGCTTACATCAACTGACGGAAGAGCAAAAAAAACAAGTTCGTGCAGCAGCTCCGGGCTACGAGTTGATTATTGGCAAAGCTCAGGAATTGGAGTCTAAACAAATCCGGGAGGCCGAGGTTATTCTGGGCTGGTCCAAGCATATTGCCGAAGAGGCGTTACAGCCAGACAGCAAGCTGAAGTGGATACAAACCTGGTCGGCTGGGATTGATAAGCTACCGCTTACCGAATTGGAGAAGCGTAACATTTTACTCACGAATACGAGTGGTGTGCATGCAATTCCAATTACAGAGCAGATCTTTGGAATGCTGCTATCGCATACACGTTATTTACAGCAAGCAGCTCTCTTGCAACGTCAGAAAACATGGCAGCCACCGAAAGGCCAACTGACGGAATTACGTGGTAAAACGCTGTTGATTACAGGCGTTGGCGAAATTGGCCGTGAAACAGCGCGGATTGCAGAAGCCTTTGGCATGCGGGTGATTGGAGTCCGGCGTTCTGGCAAGGAAGCTCCCCATGTAGAGCACATGTATACTAACGAACAACTACACGAAGCACTGGGAGCAGCGGATATCGTGGTAAATATATTGCCATTCACCGAGAAAACCCATCATTTCTTTGACGAAAAAGCATTTGCAGCTATGCGTAAGGGAGCCTTCTTCATTAATGTAGGCCGCGGTGGCACCGTTCATACGGATGCGCTTGTACGCTCTTTGGAGCAAAAGCATATTGCCTTTGCCGGACTGGATGTATTCGAGGAAGAACCGCTACCTGCTTCACATCCGCTATGGAGTCTGGAGCATGTCTTGATCACACCGCATATTGCAGGCGATACGGACCGATATGCCGAACGGGCGGTAGATATTTTTCTTACTAATTTGAATGCCTATGCCGCTGATCAGGAGCTACCGCTGAATTTGGTTAACTACAAAACTCAGTATTAATACACTACTTACAGATCCAGATTTCCCGACTCATACCTGTCTTATGTATGCGGCATTGCTCCGTAAGGGTCCAGCCTGACTCGGATAACAATGTTTCCATCGGCTCCGTGCTCACGACCACTGCCCGTGCTGCCAAGCGTCTCAGACTGCGCAGCATCTTCTTTTGTTCATCAGCCGGGAGCACGGAGCACAGGTTATAGGGCATATCCAATATGGCCGCATCGTATGTGCCTTCGAGCATATTCATATCCCCGAGCTTCACTAGATCTTCTTCATATCCAAAATGACGCAAATTCACTCGTGCCCCACGCACCGCCAACGGGTTGATATCACAACCGCGAATATCCTTTCCCATACTCAATGCCTCAATCATTACATTGCCCATACCACAACACGGGTCTAGCAGTTTCAATGAGCCTGGCTCTTCCTTTGCTACTGTTAGATCAGTTGCTGCCAAATTCACAAGTGCTCTGGCTACCAGAACGGGTAGTCCAGTAGAATAATTTTGCGGCTTCTGACGACGCTCCTGCCACGATCTGTCGCTATACTGACACGTTCCCAGTAGCCACCGTTCTCCTATCCGAATAACACCAAGGGTGATATCCGGTGTCTTCATTTGCGCCTGCCCATGAATGCGTGCACCAACTCGGCGCTCGATTCCGCGCCGCTCGTCATAGTCTGCCTCATGGTCACCTTCTTTAAGGCACAATACCTTAAAGGTCTTTCCTTCCTCAAGTTGTAACATAGAAGCTGCTTCGCATAGCTCTTCCAGCGTACCCGCATCTGAGATTACATCCAGTCGAAGATGAATAAACGGACTGGTCCCCGGCTCCAGCCGCCGATGGGACAACAGGATGGAATCCTGCACGGGTAGCTGACCGAACAAGCATTTTAATTCCAAAAGACACAACTCACGCTCTGTTTCATGACATGCATAGGTATATATGTAGCTTGGTTTCATTTCATCGATATTCGCTTCCTGTTTATTCATGTCATATCTCTTTTCATTTGGAATCAAGGCTAGAATTTACGGCCTCCGCTATTAGACGGTAGGAGTGAAGCCGCTGCTCATAATCAGGAATCGGTGTGACCAACAGAAACTCATCATTATCATATTTAATCTGCAAGCCGCGTAACTGTTCAGCAATATCCGGCGGCGTTCCCACCAGCCAGCTGGCTCGCATTGCCGGGTCGCCCAATGAAATCTGACCAGCCCATTGCTGCGCCAGCTCATCCGTCAAGGCACATACTGCTCCTACAGCAACCATGGTACGTGGCTTGTCCATTCGGTTGGATGGCTGAAAGCTGGAGCGGTAAATGCTTAGCATTTCTTCTGTTTGCTGTTCACTCATAAACTGACCGAATACATAGCCTGTTGAATACCGGGCGGCATATTCGGCACTTTTTCGGTTTGTACCCAGCATCCACACTGCTGGCGGCTGTTCAGGCATCGGCCGGGCAAACACTGGCACCTGTTCATATTCGTATATGCCTTCCAGCAAAGCCAATAGAGCCTCCATCGTCTGTGGCAGCTCCATCACATGTTGAAGAAAATTACCGCTCAGTGCCATTGAAGCATGAGGTCCACCACCAGGTGCTCTCCCCAGGCCCAATTCGACTCTGCCAGGATATAGAGCGGCCAGCAGATGAAACCATTCCGCGACCTTGACTGGACTATAATGCGGAAGCAAAATAGCACCCGCACCCAGTTTGATTGTCTTCGTCACCGCCCCGATATGAGACAGCAGCACTTCCGGGCTGGAGGAAGCCAGCCCCTCCATATCATGGTGCTCCGAGGTCCAGTAGCGTGTATATCCCCATGCTTCTGCCTGTCTCGCTAGTTCACCAGCTCGTTGAACCGCCTGCTCTGGACGGTTACCGAGCAGCAACGGCACCATATATCGAGCACACCGAGATTCAACCTTTTTATAGATAAAGACCGAGATCGCACAGACACATTCCTCCCTCCTGCTATCCGCTACAAACCAGTTCCTTCTACTATATAGGGTAATTTAAAGGTCAATCCAGATCATAAATGGAACCCACCTTCAGACCGTATAACTCATTATAGATTTTTTCAGCAAAAGCATCGGTCATGCCTGCAATATAGTCTATGACCATATGCTCCCATGTCCAGATAGGCTTCGTCTTGGCTTGGTCGCGCTCATAGCGCTGGAGCCAGTCGCTTGGAATAATAGATTTGGACGTTTCCGGGTCCAGAAAAGCCAACCAAAGTCGTTTGAGCATCCACTCACTCCGTTTTTGCAGTCGCTGTACGCGCAGATCGCGGATCATCGTAACCCAAGCAAAGCTTTTCAACACACTCACCGTGCGCAGCATATCCACATCTTCGCTTCCATCCCGTACGAAGGTCACCTTTTTCCAATTTCCATCATCAATTACACCCAAGCTGCTGACAAACAGGCTGACCCAGTATGCCTTCACTTCACGGCGGGTACGGGAATAATCGTGTTCACACATCGGCATCTTGCCATTCCACACCTTCAAAAATTCACTCAGCACAGCCGCTACCTTCTGCTCAATCTGAGCCAGTTGCCAGCCTTGCCAGAAGCTATCCTCCAACGTGGTGATTTTCTCCGTAATCAGACGAATTAAATACGGATCATACAAGAAGTGCTCGTGTACCTCGATTTTCCCAGCCTTAATCCCATCCTCCAGATCATGCGCAGAATAAGCGATATCGTCGCACAGGTCCATAAGCTGGGCCTCCAGCGTTTTTTTACCATCAGGGATACCCCAATCCTCGCGGATGGAACGTATATATTCCCACTCATGCAGGTACAACCCTTTTTTGTTCAGAATCCCTGGGTATGGGTATTTGTTGATCCCCAGTAACACAGCGTCCGACAAATTCAAACCATCTACGTTCTCACGCTTCTCCAAAAACATAATCAGCCGGAAATTGTGTGCGTTCCCTTCAAAATGCTCATACATTCGTCGCTCACGCGCATAGGCCTCCTGTCCACGCTTGGACTCCGGTGTGAAGCCTCCGGCAGAGGATATCTTTTCTACCTTCGTCTCAATCAGTTGATCCAAAATCCCGTCCAGCACCTCTTCTCCCTTGTGTCCGAACGGGGGATGCCCAAAGTCATGTGCAATGGAAGCACATTCTACCACCTCAGGGTCAATAATCAATCCTGCGTTATCTGCCTGTTCCAGCTCTACTTCGGGATGGCGGCGCAGCAAGCTTCGGGATGCTTCACGCGCAATTTGCGCTACCTCCAAAGAATGCGTCAGTCGTGTGCGGTAATAATCGCCCGTGCCTGCGCCAAATACCTGTGATTTACCCTGCAACCGACGGAAAGTCGGTGAATGGATCAAACGGGAATAGTCCCGTTCATATGCAGCCCGTGAAGCGTCGCTTCGTGTCTGTTCCGCAAATTGCCGATGCTCTCTCTTGTCCTGCCATGTCATAAAGCCCACTCCCTACGTACTCAATTGGAGTGATTATACATTTTTTTCGCGCTTCATGAAAGCTCACATGACTTTCAGCTGTAAAAGTTACTTTTAACGCCACTTCGCAGTCGGATGGTGCTTTCTACTCCAATACGGAAATGTCACATAAAAAAGGTGTTCCCCAGCCATTTGCTTCAGGCCAGAGAACACCTCTTTACTCAACTTTATATACCTCACCACTTTTGCCCTAACGCTTCGCCCTCGGGTCCAATACATCCCGCAGGCCGTCCCCCATCAGGTTAAAGCCCAATACGGTCAGCATGATGGATATCCCCGGAAAAATAACTGTCCACGGCGCGTTCTGGATATATTGCCGCGAATCAGACAACATTTTACCCCACTCTGGCTCAGGAGGTTGTGCACCCAAGCCCAGAAATCCAAGCGCTGCCGCTTCAATGATGGCCGTTCCGATCCCCAACGTTCCCTGTACGATGATCGGTGTCAGGCTGTTAGGCAAAATATAACGGAGGATGATTCGTGTATTATTGGCTCCAAGCGCTCTAGCAGAAGTGATATACTCCTCCGTTTTGACACTTAGCACCTTAGAGCGAACTAACCGTCCATACGTTGGGACATTGACAATGGCAATGGCGTACAACGCATTTTCCAATGAAGGTCCTAGAATGGCCACAATAGCAATGGCCAGCAAAATCCCCGGAAATGCCAGTAAAATGTCGAATAGCCGCGAAATGACCATATCTGCCCATTTTCCGTAAAATCCTGCGATTAAACCTAAGGCTGTTCCTACAATCATTGAACCAATAACAGACAAGAAACCGACCCACAACGAGATTCTGGCTCCATACAGCGTGCGGGTCAGTAAATCTCGACCGAGATCATCCGTACCGAACCAATGCTCCGCAGAAGGAGGCTGCAAACGGCTCACCAAATTTTGCTCTTTATAGTCAAAAGGAGCAATCCACGGCGCGATCAAAGCAATGATGACAAAGAAGATAATAATGCTCAGGCCGACGACCGCCATTTTATTGTGACGGAAAGCCCTCCATGCGTCTCTCCAAGGGCCAGTCACGACAGGCAAATGAGCTACTGTACTGCGCGTCGTCGGTATGTTGTTGGGTTCTATTGAAAATTGTGACATCGGACAAGCTCCCCCTTGAACAATTGGCGACTTGATTACTGATAATGGATACGCCGGTCGAGAACCGCGTACAGCAAATCGACAATCAGATTAATGATGACGAACAGGAACGCAATGATCAGAATTCCGCTTTGAATAACCGGATAGTCACGCGAACTGATCGCTTCAAAAATGTACCGTCCAATGCCGGGCCAGGCAAATATAGTTTCTGTCAGTACCGCACCTCCCAGTAGTGATCCCGTCTGAAGACCGATGACAGTAAGCACAGGGATCGCAGCATTTTTAAGCGCATGTTTGTACACGACTTGAAAAGATGCCAGCCCCTTCGCCCGAGCTGTACGGATATAGTCCGCATCCATAACCTCCAGCATACTGGAACGGGTAATACGCGCAATGACAGCCATTGGAATCGTTCCCAGTGCGATACTGGGCAGGATCAAATGCTTGATGACGGTCCACACCTGATCCATACGTCCACCTATGAACGCATCAATAACAGCTAAATGTGTCACAGCTTCCACCGGATCACGGGAATTCATACGTCCGATGGAAGGGAGCCAATGCAGCTTATTTGCAAAAATCCACTGTTCCATCAAGCCCAGCCAAAAAATGGGCATCGATACTCCGACCAGAGCAATGACCATGCTGACATAGTCAAACCAAGAATTTCGCTTCCAGGCACTCACGATGCCTGCGTTCATTCCGACTACAATGGCAAAAAACATGCTCGCTACGGTCAACTCTAGCGTAGCCGCCAGATAAGGTACCATTTCCCGGGCAATCGACTGCCTGGTGCGAATAGAATCGCCCAAGTCCCCTTGTGCCAGCTCACCTAAATAGGTCCCATATTGCTGTAACCACGGCTTATTCAGCCCCAATTGCTCACGTAGCGCCTGCTTGGACTGTTCCGTAGCCTTATCTCCCAGTATGGTTTCTGCTGGATCTCCCGGAATGGCATGAATAATCGAAAACACAATAAGCGTCATGCCCAGCAATACAGGAATCAATATGGCCAGTCTTTTTACAATATATGAGTTCATATTCTATTCACCGCCTGCTTGCGTTTGGGCTATTCAAAATAAATATTTCCGTATGCTTCAATACCTGCCGGAGAAGGTACAAAACCCTTGAGGTTCGATTTACCTGCCATCAGCGGTGTGCTGTGAACCAATGGAATCCACGGGGCATCCTGTTTAATAATCACTTGTGCTTGTTTATACAGTTCTCCACGCTTGTTCTGGTCAACCTCAACCTGAGCCTTCACCAATATTTTGTGAAGTTCCTCATTCACATAAAAACTACGGTTATTGCCTGGGATCGTATCCTTGTCCAGCAATGTATAAAGGAAATTATCCGGGTCACCATTATCCCCGTTCCATCCCAGCATATACAGATCATCCTTCTCCCCCGCCTTAACATCATCCAAATACGTAGCCCATTCCGGGGATTGGATGTTTACTTTGACGCCTATTTTTTCAAAATCGGCTTGAATGGCCTCTGCCACCTTTTTGCCGTCAGGCATATATGGACGAGATACGGGCATTGCATAGAAGGTTAACGGCTCGGGAAGCCCGTTAGGAAAGCCCGCTTCCGCCAGCAAAGATTTAGCCTTATCCAGATCATAGGCGTAATCCTGAATACTATCGTTGTACCCCCATAAGGTAGGTGGCATCGGATTGACCGCAGGCTTAGCCTGCCCTGCAAACAATGCATCAATAATAGCCTGCTTGTTCACCGCGTGATTCAGTGCCTGCCGCACCTTGGGATTATTGAATGTTTTTTTCTTTAAATTAAAGCCAATGTACGCCACATTAAAGGAGGGACGTTCAATTTTCACCAATTCGTTATTACCGTCTAACTGTTTTGCATCATCCGGGTTCAAATCCTCCATCAGGTCAATTTCCCCGTTTTGCAGAGCATTAAATCGCGCGGTATTGTCGGGTATGGAACGAACAATGATCTTTGCCAGCTTCGGCTGCCCCTCTTTCCAATAGTTTGGATTCTTCTCCAGCGTGATAGTATCGTTCCGTTTCCATTCCTTAAATACAAAAGGCCCCGTGCCGACCGGATTACTCTTGAAATCAGCCTTTTTCTCCTGAATAGCCTTGGGACTTGAAATACTAAAGGATGGCATAGCGATATTTTGTAAAAATGGTGCCTGCGGCTTGTTTAGTGTGAACTGGACACTGTTCGCATCTACCGCTTTAACCTCCTTAATCACCCTACTTCCTTCAGGACCGAACATAGAATCATAATAGTCAAACGAGTCACCTTCAAATTTGTATGGACTTTTCGGATCAGCCCAGCGGTCAAAGTTAAACACAACCGCTTCTGCGTTAAAGTCACTTCCGTCATGGAATTTTACACCCTGACGCAGCTTGAACGTATAAACCAGTCCATCCGGTGATACTTCCCAGCTCTCTGCGAGCCCCGGTTGGATCTCCGTTGTGTTTTCCTTATATTCCAGCAGTGTGTCGAACACTTGCATTCCGATTTTTAGCGACTCGCTTTCAGTCACAATGGCAGGATCTAGCGCCACGGAATCTCCGCCGCGTCCATAAATGAGCGTGTCCTGCACGCCCTCTCCTGCTCCGCTTGGTGTTTTCCCTGCCTCTGGCTTTGCTCCTTCACCTGATCCCCCACAACCGGAAAGCGCCAAAACAGCCCCTAGCGCAAGCACCAGCAGAACGGTCCAGATTTTGTGTTTTGCATACTTTTTGCTCATGTAGCAAACCCCTTTCACACCTTATATATTGTTAATTCGTTGATACCGGATAATTGCCAATTCTTTGAATTGACATGACAAGCTTGTCCTCAAGCTGTAATCCCAGGTTCCGAGTTCATCAAATAGGTGTAGTAGGGAAGGTATAGAGGTTCTATGGACAGGCTTTTATTGAAAATACTGGAACAGAAGTGTTCATAATCTAGTGGTGTAAGAGATGCTATTGGGTAATTGAATAGATGTGATGTAAATAAATAGAAAGAGGAGTATGTTAGGTCGTGATGAAAGTGTGATATATACTCACAAACAGTGAATATTATGCTCAAACAAAGTTGATTATTGGATACTTTACTATAAAATCTGGAAGCCGACAAGGGGGTTTTTCATACATTACGATATGTTTTTATACATCATGTCAATTAATATTACAAACCAACTTACACGATCATATCAAATATATGCTCCTGCTGGGGGTCTTTAACCTCCAAGCAGGAGCATAATCTTACCTCAAAAATGTATTCAGCACCAGACCTACATCCTTTATATCCTAATTCCCAGGTATGTTCTGAAATAAACAAACAGACAGGGACCTTTACAGCTCGATCAAGCTGATAGACATGCTGCATTTTCACCCAATGATTCACACTTTTAAAGCGTTCGAGTTCAGCTTATGTAGAAATTATAAAGAACATTACTTTACAATAAGTGCAGGCGGTTGCCTTTGAACCGCCTGTCAATTTACGTTTCAGGTGTATGGCTTGGTTCACATGAAAATAATCCCTTCCAGGCATAAGAATTGCAAAAGATCATTTATTTTTCTTAAACACACCCAGACGGTTCAGTACGACCAGTAAGCGATAAAAATCGTAACTGCTTGGCAGTTTCGCATCCACAATCGGGCTTGTCGGATGAAATGCAACAGCGGCAGCCATCGCTTCCTTCGCCCAGGCCGGTACAGGCATAGCCTGACGCGCCTCCAGCTCAGCTACCCGCTGATCCACCTTTTTAATATAAGCGCTCTGTTCATTCAACGTCTGCTTGAGGACATCTTTGCTGTTTTCAAGAGCGGCGACCTGCTGCTGCAGGGCCTTAAATGCCGCTTTTTCCTCTGCTGTCATTGGCTCATCCTCCTCTTCTCCTGCAAATGCTTGGCGTAGCTCGGCCTCTGTTCCGGCGTATACATTCAGGTCAACCGGTCCTTGAATTCCATCAACCCGTCCACTATCGCTGTATTGCCAAAAGTCCCAGCGCTTCCATGCCGTGGTGTCGCCGGGCACCCGTGTACTATAACGCGCAATCCACAGCTTATAACTACTCAATGACGCTTTGAAATGGGCAGCAAAAGCGTTCCCTGTATATACCATCGGCTTACGGCCGCTTACCCGTTCAAATTCCGTTACAAATGCCAACGCAACCTCATGAATCGCGGCCGAGCTAAGCCCTCCCGGATTATTTTCATAATCCATCACCGCTGGCAAGTCCAGCGCTTTCGCACCACCCACCTGATCCAGCACCTCGGCGAAATGCCTGGCTTCCGCTTTTGCAGCGTTTACACTGGTTGCATCTACAAAATGGTAAGCTCCCAGGAGAATCCCGGCTGCCTTGATCCCTTTTGCATTGGTGATAAATGTCGGATCGACATAACGCTGTCCTTGACTCGCTTTAATAAATGCAAACGATTTACCATCGGCTCGTACACGCTTCCAATCAATCGTTCCCTGATATCGGGACACGTCAATGCCTTCGGCAGCGTTAGGGCTGCGATTCTGCATAAGGCGTTCCCTCCTTATCATTCATAATGTTGTAGATCACTCTGTCTCTGTTATCCATATGCTTGGACCATCTATACGGTCTGGGCTCTTCCACTTTTACACCGAAAAAAGGGCGAAAAGGTAGTCTGCCTATTTTGGTAGTGGCCACTAGTGGCACTTTATAAAGCTTTATTTTCTTTGTCGGAAGGGTCGGTTGGCTTTATTTTTTCTCCACTCGACTTGGACTCAAAAATAGCTACCGCATTCCGCAAAATATCCGGCATCGGCACTCCCATTCTGCCCACATTTTCAATAATGGACAACAGCTCGTTCGCTAAATAAAAGAAAACGACGGCATCCCGGAAGTAATGTGCATCCCCGAGAATACCGTCGATTAGATGAGCTACCGTAATCATCAAAAATACCGTAACCTTGCGAAAAATACCGTAATACCCGTCTCGGCTTTTCAGTTCACCGTTAATCCAGGCCGCAGCCCATCCGGTAAAAAAGTCAATAATGACCATCCATAACAACAATGTCAGCATCGTCGTCCACCCTCCGAAAAAATAACCGATCAAGGTCCCCGTGGAAAACCCCAGCCAAATCTGATCGATCTTTTCATGCATGTTTGTTCCCCCTTTTGAACCAAGCTTTAAAGTGAATGCCCTTGGACTGATCCAAGGGCATTTAAAAACACGCTCTGTGTGGCATCATTTAGTTGTTACTTAGCTCTGTCCTTATTCGAAAGCATACCATTGATAAGCTTGTATTTTAACATTGTTAGATATATAAACGGTTGCACTGATATTAAGATTAAACCCACCCGGTACTCCTGAATAAGAAACAGAAGCATCTGCACCTCTATAAGTGCGAATACCTGCAAGATTGCTAATATAACCGTTATAATCACTAGTACTACTGGAAATTGATATGTTAACCAATACGATGCTAGGTGTAAACGACAATCCTGAGACTGCTAACGATAACAAGGGATTCGTAGATGTCGCGGATACCTGACCATTAAAATTCCCGCTCGCATATTTTTTGGTAGATAATCCACTTATTGCTGACGCTAACTGATCTCCGGTCATACCAGAGTTGGCGCTGCCGCCTTTGCCAGTGATAGCGTTAGCGACCTTTGATTTAAGATCACTGGCTTGCGTAAAAGCCTGGTCTGCCCGGCTATAAGCCTCATTTGCTCGATCATTAGCTGCTTTAACCGCACTTGGCGTAGCTGCCTGATCTGTGGATGTGCTTCCGGTAGATGTATTAAGTTGCACAATCCCCCTAGCCTGCGTAGAAGCAGATGGTAAATCCGATGCAGGATGCGTATGCGCCTTGGGTGCTGCATAATCTTTCGTATATTGTTTGGCATTGGCCTCCGCGGTACTCCATGCCACTTGCTTGGCTGTCGTAACGTGAATATCTGTATTGCTGGCATGATTATCTAACGCTTCCTTAGAAGCAACACCGTTTCCAGCCGGGTCCTTTTTGATATTTTCAACCTGTGCAGCCAATTCCTGATCGTTAGCATAAAGGGTATCAATCGGTCCATTCAGGACGTCCGCATGTCCTTGGTCGGTAGTAACAAATCTGCGTGGTTGTTGTATGCTCATACTTTTTATCCTCCTTAATAGATGTCATCAATTTCAAAAACAAATTCCATATCACTATCCTTGATCTTATTGCTCATTGTACGGATAGCCGTCAGCTTCCCCGCTGAATCTACCAAAGCCAGCTCATTAATCGTCTCACCCGCCAATTCATTTTCTGCCAGTGAGCAAGTATATCGAATTGTTGCAGGAGCAATAAATTCAAAGCTCGTAATATCCTTTTGAACCAGTTCCTTTTTCAACACCTGTTCTGTTCCATCCAAAGGCAGTGGCTTCCCTGCTTGATCCACACCTCCGCTACCAAACGCCATTTTTACTACTTTTGTCAGCGTTCCTCCCTCAGCGCGGGCACGAGCCATTTGTTCCCTTGCATATGCAGTCGTGACTGTCAAAACTTGTTCTGCCATACTTACCATCCTTTCTATCTTAAAAATAAAAGTTATATTGGTTTAGATTGAAATGACTTTCTCGGTTGAGCTTAACATCTGATTACCGTCAAGCTTCATACTTCCATCTAACTTCCAATAATGGTCTCGAATTATCATTCTGCCTTCCTGATGATGATTCACTCGATGCTTGAAGACAAATTTCGAACGGTTTGAATAGCGCATAGGTTCCTCTGTCCACCCGGACAAAGAAGCTATTCCGTTCAGTAACTCGACACCATCTAAATACCATGGCTTCCCACCAAAAAAGCGAACTCTCGAACGTAATCGAATATGAGAAACCATTTCATTCTCATGAAGAAATGCAAGCCTAGTTTTGTTATTCATATAAAAAGCAAGATGAGCAGGCTTAATATCCTCGATGATCTTTTTGAAATCAATCATATTTTCAGGGATTCTATTTTCAAAGCTTATACCAAACTTGTACTCAGCCGGATAAAAATCTACTTCCCCATCGACACCAAATGAGTTCATGATTTTCCGTATTAAATCCCCTGAAAATTTGCCACTCCCACGAAGTTTTGACTCCACAACAGATCGCCGCTGTTCCAGCGGCTTTTCCAAATGGATCGGGATACCCAACTCCATTTCCCAGCGTTCAAGCCCCCAAGTGGCGGTGCGAACAAAAAACTGAGCTAACGTGTCATCTAGCGCAAGGTAAAGAGCATCTAGTTCGCTACCCTTTGCATCCATATCGACGTGCATAACACGGGATGCTTCGTAATAGGCAGGAAGATAGGAAAATAGCTCCGGTCCAAGCGAACTGAACATTCGTTTACTAAAATCATCCGTTACATCTTGGATAACAGATTCTTTTTTTTCGTCAATATCCATCCATACTCACCATCCCCAGTTCTACCCCCTGACCGAATTGAATCGTTATAAAAGGATTGCTTTGTCTGTTCATTTTCAGCTTGGAGAAACCCATTATAATCAGCTTCATTTTTCATACATGCTCGTTCCTCCTTTGGGTACAGGCTGCTTTGCTCAGTTCTCTATACTGTTTTCTTACGGAAAATAGAGTTATACCATTTAACCGTTTCTTCCTGTTCATTCAGAGCATCAGTTGATGACGAATCTTCTAGATTGTCCAATACCAGATCAGAACGATGGGATAAAATCATTTCCTTCACTTGTTTACGTTGTTTTTCATCTAAAGCGTAGCTTCCCATGATAGCTGCTATACTACCTTCTCCCCGATCATAGCGGGTAACACAAGCATAAGCACAAATACGTAATTGAGTCTCTGTTAAAGCAGTCATAGTTATGACTTCACCTCTTTTTAAATAAGAATTTTGCGGCTAAACAGGAGTCAGTACATGGTTATTTTCCTGTGTTACCAAGTATGAGCTGGGTCAGCGTTACTTCGAGATCTGCAATACGCTGCTTCAATTGATCTGTCTCACTTGGCTGTTGCTCTGCTTTTTGTGTCAGTTCCTTAATCGCTTCCTCGCTCAATCCTTCACTCCAGAACGTCGTTGGATCTCTTCGTTCTGGAGCCGTAAATGTATGCGTAAAATATACCGGTTCGTCCCCGCGTTCGTTTTCCAGCTTGTTTTGCCATTCATCATGCAGCTTCTGAAATACTGTCTGAGCTTCCTTGTTCAACTGCTCATACGCGTCCTGTGCTTCTATCACCTTTTGACTATATTCCGCTTCATAGGCCAGCCAGCCTTGGATATCAAAACGAGGATGGTATAGACCGGGTGGCACTGGAATTCCTACTGTATAACCAGCAGGGATGCTTTCTGAACTTGTTCTATCTATGTCACTAGAGCTACTATCAGTAAGCTGATAGGTGTCTAGCTGCTGGTTTGTATCAGATAGCGTGGGCGAAGATGGAGTATAAAAAGGGACGACACCCGAAAAGGCATCGTCCACCAACTCGTCCTCCAGATAGAGGCCGTTTGTATTTACTTTAGGTACTGCTTTCATGTGTTATCCTCCTTATTGCTCTGCTATGAATGGCGGGAAAAGGAGACTCACTGAGGTGCTATCTTTTGCCCCTCCACCACCAAAACAAACTCTTCCATCCGGGAAAATATCAAACTGTACTAAAACAGGCCCGTTGGGTCCATAACCATAAGATACCGGACTTTGTATGCTGATTGGTCTGTAACCTTGCGGAAGAGTAAACAATGCCAACCCTCCATTTGTCAAACCGTTTACGATCAATCCCCTGATATGGACGAACCCGGTACTTTCCTTCATTATTCCTACGGGTCTACTTGTAGCCCACCCATTAAGCAACGTTGGTGAAATCCATGCAGGATTATCTTTATCAGCCTTCTTGTTCTCTACCACAGACAGACGCGTGTTTGCTTGCTGTACGCTGTCCACCAAGTCTGACAGCAGCGTCTTTTCGTTGGCTGCGTATGAGGCTGTAAACGGTACGACTGGCGATGATGCAGCCATAAGGTACGTGACGCTGTATGACTTTTCTGGAGCGTATGCATACAGGTAATCTATATAGATATTTCCGTACCATCCTCCACCTGTGGCGGTAATCCCCCACCGGAATGGCTCCGAAAAACCATTACCGTACACTTTCAAAATCTTAGAGGGCAAGTTTTTTAGTGGGTTGGTATATCCTCCTATACCTATATAATTAATCATCCATCTGCCCACCACGTTTGGATAAACTAAAGGCTTTGAAGGTTCCCGCAATACAATCCCCGTGCCCACTTCAACCTGGTTATCTCCCTCAACAAAGGCGAGTTGACCCTCGCTTATGATAGGCTCAACTGTAGGCGTTGCGAGTTGATATACAAGTTGGTACGGCGTGTACTCTGCATACGATTGCTGAGGTACGGTTTGGGTAAAGTTAGGTGCTCCAATGCGCTGCACCCAATATTTAGTGCCTGTGCCGTTCCACGTTGCTGTAGTCATGGCTTGGGCATTTGCAGGAGTGATGGTATTAGCGTCATACGCCTTATAGCCGTAAAAGTAGGCTTTGATGTCGTCTTGTGTCGGGCCGTAGCTGTCAGCCCATCCACTATCTGCAACCGGAATACCAAAGTAAATATCCCCCGCCGCTGTAACGGCGTTAGAATCGGCGGTGTTGCCTGTGCTACCTTGCGGCACTATCTTACCGTCAAACTTTGTACCAATACCGCTACCAGCCACCGCGCCCAGTGCTCCACCTACCAGTTTTACTTGTCTGACTCCTCCAGTAGCGCCGCCCTCGCCTTGCACCCATGCCATACTACCATCCATCGTCAGACATTGCCATTTCTTAGCTTTGAAGTATTGCCCATCTTTTTCAAATACCGTATCGGCATTAGCACCAGTAACCGGATCGGCGTACAGATCTGTTTGTAATGCCAACATGGAGTCTTCATGCGGCTTGAATGGCTTGGCTGTGCTGCCGATGTTGAGCATTATGTTATCAAACACGAAAGTCCCTGTAGCTCCCTCGGCGGCATTGTTTTGAAGCTCAATGCCCATGCGGTAACAGTTGTTTGGCGTTGTTATGCTGGTGTTAAAAAGGTCGCTTATAAATATGCCGTTAGCATCGTAAAAGCTTACCCGTACATACGTACCTAGTGGGATAGTACCTGAAACCTTATAACTCTTTCCTGGCGCACAAGGTACCACAACCGATGAAGCTTGGTTTCCCGCCGTAGCCTTTAGTTGCAGCTTGTATGGCTCTAGAGCGATTGCGTTAGCATGCTTATTCCATTCATAAAACGGCGGCAACAGGTTTTCACCGTACCGTATCGCGTACGGATTGCGTACAGGCATTACACTGTCTACATAAGGCCATTTAGCAGCCGCTTGCGCTGGTGTATAGCTTGCCGCTGCTGCGTAGTCTGCCTCACTGATCTCGTACACCCGCACGCTGTCTAAATTAAACGTGTTCCCGCTGCTGCCCGTACCCGTGATTGTTACGATGTGAAAATAGTCCTTCGCCGTGAACCGTACAACAGACGGCGCAAAAACAGAGGCAGAAGTTACCTCGTTACCCACAGCACCAGTAATACCATTTATGGATATAGCCACCTTGCTGGTATTACTACTTTTCACGTCCGCTATAGCAATATATTTTCGTCCAGGTGTGGTCAAAAAACTTGCAGACACGGTTGCCGGTACACTACCCAGCGTAATTTTAAACGAGCTACTACCGTTGGTCTTGTTATTATTATCAATTGCAATAGCTACGTTTGAGGACCAGTCGCTTACGGTTTCGCAGCTTCCCATCCGCCCCAACAAATTCACCAACATACGCCCGCTCATCCCTGTCAGCGAAAACGGCGATGCCTTTTCCGCATTAACAATCTGTACTCCGGGTTCCAAAGTTACCGCCTTACGCTCCGTCGTATCCAGACGTTTCTTGATCTCATTTACACCGTCATTCACATCACCTGCGAAATCATCTACAGAGCGCCAGTTTTGGTCCAAATACTTCTCCAGATCAAAATACGTGGTTTTGGGCGATGTGCGGTCAATTTGATTTAAGCCAAGATTTGGTGTTTTTTCACTTACCATGCTATGCGCCACCTCCTAAATATCTATCCTGGGTTGTATGTTCATTTTCATAGAGGGTCATAGACTCAACTTCAGCAATGGTCAGGTAGCGTAGTTTGTACTCCACTGCCATGTGGGCGGGCTTGATCTCCTCGATAGCTGCTTTAAGATCGTCCACGTTGGGTGGAATCCCGATGGTATCTATAAATTTGACCGTAAATCCCCATTCGGCAGGATGAAAAATAACATCTACCGTACCTCCGTCATACGCCTCTGCTACATTTTTGACAAGCCGGCCGGAAAAAGTTCCTGCCCCTCGCAGCTTCGATTCCACCACCGCACGCCGTTGGTCCAATGGCTTCGCCAGGTCGGTTTCGATCCCCAGCTCCATTTCCCAGCGTTCCAACCCCCACGTGGCGGTACGTACGAAAAACTGTCCCACCGTTGCATCCATTGCCAGATACAAGGCGTCCATTTCGCTTCCTTTAGCATCCATATCGGAACGCATCACACGTGAGGTTTCATAATAGGCAGGCAAATAGGAAAGCAGCTCGCGTCCCCGCTCGCTGCTCATTTGGCCCAATGTATCTCCCGCTATAGTTACCCGATTAACAAAAGTGTCAATACGGTTTGCACGTTTTCCCTGCTCTGGATTGTTCAATAAATCTTCAAAGCTGTTCGTTCCATTGTTACTCACTAACGCTCACCGTCCCCAACACTGCCACCTGACCTGAGCCAATCTCAATATTCTGATTGCTCTGTCCATTAATTTTCAGTTCAGAGAAATCAATAATAATCGGAATGTCCAGCAGCACAGCAGAAATCCGGGTGTAACGTACCAACGGGTCTTCCTTGTAAAAAGCAAGCTGCTTCAAATACGTCCGCACACCGCTTTCGATCAGCTTTTTGATTTCATCCAGTGTAGACGGCTTCTCTTTGGTACGCTGTACCTTGACTGAGATGTTAATCTCCACTTCTGCCGCTGGCATGATCGTCACCACAGGACCCGCTGGTGCCAGCCCTTCTCCTTGCCCATCCTGCGTCGGATCGATGTACTTCTGCACCGCAGCGACGATATCTGGGCTGGCTGCTCGTTTGTCCGTATCCAGCACATATAACCCCACTGTTCCTGGCCCTTTCCAGAGCGGAACAACTTCTACGCCACCAACTCCAGCAATCTCATTCGCCCACTGGGTATACTGCGCCTTGTTGCCACTGGTGCCCTGGTTCCGCACCTTGGCATAAAAACGCTCCAGCAACAGCTGGTCGCTCTCAACGTCTGTACCGCTTTTGGTTTCCTCCGTATTAATCACAGAGGCAACCCCGCTAATCGGAGTGGCCATCACCTGGATGACACCCGCAGGCACATTACCGCTACGCCCGGGATTGACCGCCCTAATAGTCGCTTCCCCGGCACCTTGTTCATCCAGCGTGACCGAAGCCGTGATCGCATACTCAATAGAAGCTTCCCCGGATACATCATCTGCCGGGGTCGCTACCAAGGTTCCCACCGGGACGGTCGTTCCCGCTGTGCCCGTGAACGTAACCATACCTGAGGCGGCAACCGCTTCTCGCCGTGTCACCCCATGCTCTGCTGTCCGCAAATCCAGCTCCGGCGAACGAAAATCCGGGTTGTCGCTGGCTGCCGTGCTGGCAAAACCACGTCGCAGCAGTTCCTGCGCCCAAATTGCTGCTTCAGAGAGCATAAACGCTACCGGCGCCTGTGCATCCCAAATAAAAGAGCCCTCGGACTTATCCATGTCCGAAGGCACTTTTTCCAGCATCCGATTTAAAATTTCCTCTTCCGTCTGGTCTACCAAATATTCCGGCAAGTCTGCCATTAGATCACCACACTTTCCACAATTTCCGTTTCATCTCGCACGTTCGTAATCTGGCAGCTAAAATGGCACGCCTCACCTTCCCAGCAAAACGTGAATTGATCCACACTAGCTGTACGTGCATCTGCTAGTAACGCCTCCGTGACCATGCGTTTAATTTCACTTTCCTGCACACCGTGCCCATAGCTGCTGCCAATCAGCTCCTCCAGCTCGCTACCATAATCAGGTGAATAGATCACATGCCGGTAGCGAGGAGTGCGAATCGCTTTTTCACACCACTGTACCCAGGCTTCTTTCTCGCCTGTAGTCACGATTTTACGGCTAGGGCTCATAACAAACTCACCAGCTTCAAAATCAAACCGCCAGCTTCGCCCAAATATTGCGCGGTTATCCTCCAGTACATCCGGGTTGGTCATATCCGTGTCTGTCCAGATCATATCATCTGTTTCGGGAAATAAATTAGCCACGTCCACTCACCACCTTGCACACGACCACCACATCATTGCCGCTATTCACCCGAACCGCAAGTACACGATCTCCGGGCTTGAGTCCTTCGTTCAAGCTAAGATTCACATCCTCCAACTCGTCTTCCCCGATATAAAAGGAAGTTTTCAGCTCTTTGCCTTCCCAATTTTCTGATTCCACTGCGGTTGAGGTACCTTTGTACATATGACGTGGTACAGACAGCAGTCCCGGCAACTCCGCGACCAGATAATCCTGAAGCTCATGTTTAAAATCGTCCAGCTTGAGTCCCGTGGAGGTGATCGTGCCTAATACCGCGCCCACTCCACTCAGTGCTTGCCGGGTGTGTCCCGCCATAGACGATTGCATTACACTTACAAATGCACCATAGGGGTCTTTACTCAAGAAAATACCTCCTTTTAACCATATCGAAGGAAGCGAGCTCTAAAGTCATATTTCCCGGGTTTCCCAAATCCCGACTGACCGAAGTAACAATCAACTTTAATCCTTGTAACATCACAGCTTCACCAGCACGTATGGTATTAATATCTGGTAAATTAACTGTAAAAGTTTCCTGGATTCCAGTTAGATGACTTTTAGCAAGCTTACTGGCTCCACCAGCTGCTTTCACTTGATCATCTTCCACCAGTTTTTGCAAAGTACCTAGCGCTTTAGTATCCCCTTCTGCTACAGCCAGCACCTTAGACGGCACCTCTTGTCCGCTTCCTACGTTTTCATTAGCTGTCATTACTTTGACTTTAGTTACAGCTCCCTCGAGTGTCCGCAACTGCGTAAGATCAATAAATCGATCTAACACATAGGGGGAAGGATTGCTACCGATTTTAAATAGCTCCAATCCAGCACTTGTCATGCGTAACTGGTACAAATCTCCGCCCAATTTTGCTGTCTCTTTCAAATCAGCAAGCATCATGGAATATAGAGTCTGGGCACGATAAATACCTTTTCCTAACTGTACTTTCGTGTCGGGTATTGAGGGAATTTGAAACTTCCAATCCTTCGCGTATTTACGCAACCGTTGTGTGGCCGTTTGTCCTTTGGGAAATAAATATTCATCCTCGGATTTATCCAAATAAATCGTCCGGTCATATACCACCAGAGAGAAACGTTTTGTACCGCTGTTTGAGCTCTCTACTTCCCACACAACGGCAGGGTGGAGAAGTGGTACCTTTACATTTTTTCCAAATGGAATTCCACTGACACGAATAGGCATCCCTGGGGTAATCGACGGCATATCCTGAGAAGCAGCTACACGGATGCTGGCCTGATATGCAATTTGGTTTAGAGCATCTTTTAAAGTTATTTTTTCGACCAGAGGGGTAAGATCATATTTATTTTGAAGGATTACTTGGTAGCTCATGGCATCACCAGCTTTTGGCCCACTTTAATCTTATTCGGATTGTTGCCTATTATCTTTGTGTTCATTTGATATATACTTTTCCATTTGGAACTGTCCCCCAATTCCAGCTTTGCTATTTTAGAAAGTGAATCTCCAGCTTTGACAGTATACGTCTTAGATTTGGTTTTAAGATTCGTGCGTGGAAGGTTACTAGAGTTTACTTTTTTGGGGGAATCCCCTTTCCGCAACACTATTTTAGGTTCACGCCATGTACGCAAAGTAATTTCAAAGTATATATCTCCTGCCTCGCCTCCCCGAAAGGTCGTATTATGGGCAATGATAAAAACAGGAACATTAATTAGCGTATTCGTAATAATAAATTGATACGGCTTCTCTGCTTTTAACATTGCATTTAACTTGTCCATCGCTTCGTTAGGATCCGGAATATTTTTATAACGACAATAAGATGCATCATACACCTTGGGAAAAAAAGAAGAAAAGGTGATTTCTTTCACCTTTTCTCCTTGTGGAAAATCAAATTCTCCGTGTGTAAGCATCGTAACTGTCTCATATCCTTTTTGTCGTGAAATATTCACCTCTTCAGGATTAACCGGGAATTGAAATACACTTTTACCATTAATAAGAAAAAAGTCTATGTTCATAGCCCCCCTCCTTTCTACTATGATAGATTTACGTTAGGCTAGTACAGCTTTACCTTTTTTAAGGGAACTATTGTCCCCTCCACCTCTATTAATAATTGCCTGTCGCACCTCATTTACAATCCGGTGTCCCACTTGAAGTGCCATTGTGTCGAAATCAATAGAATCTTCTTGAACTGTTACCTGTACTGCTCCCGGAGGCAATGTTACACTGATTTGGTTGTTCGTTTCTGTCTTGAAGTCTTTGAGAAAACCGGAGAAGCTACTCATTTGTTCATCCGTTATTTGCACGAGCTGCGGAGTTGGCTTTCCTCCACTCATCGTAGGAATCTGTGAACCACCTGGCCCCATGCCTTGAATTACCTTGGAGCGGTTTTGGGCATGCTGGATAAAAGATGGTAATGGCAGTCCTGGATCAACCGAAGGAAATCTTGACAGAGCTAATGAAGCCCCAGGTACAGTCGAAGCGGGATTATAAGATTGTGAGGCCTTAATTACAGAAACAGCAGGTTGTGAATTTTCAGGTTTATTTGAGTAACCAAACAAATTAGAGAAGTCACTTTTCAAACTTTCTGTTTGACTAGAAAACCAATTACTGACATCAGATGCTTTATTACTCATCCAATCTGTAGCTTGGGAAGCTTTTTCACCAACCCAATCCTTCGCAACACTTGCTTTCTCGCCAATCCAATCCTTTGCACCAATAGCTTTTTCTCCAACCCAGTCCATTGCAGAAGTAGCTTTTTCTCCGGCCCAATCACTCATTTCAGAGAACTTTTGAGCTAACCATTCACCTGCTAAACTATCTACTATAACACTAGCAATTGCACCAATAAGACCACCAATTACAGTACCTATACCCGGAGCAATCATTGTACCAATAGCTGCACCAGCTGTGGTAAGACTACTTCCTAAAACTGCTGATGTAATAGCAGCCGGACGTTCTTCCGGCGAAGCAGTAGCAATGTCTACAATATCTAATACTATGCTAATTGGGCCAAGCAGCTTCTTGCCCCCCTTCATTGCTCCCTTGCCTATCTTTTTAAGCATATTTCCTGGATTTTCACCAAGTATTTTTTTACTGAAATCAAAGATTTTTCCAAGTGTCCCCTTATTTCCATTCGGTCCTCCTGGAACTCCTGGCTTATGAGGCTTAGAGCCAGGCTTTGTGGTAAAAATACGTTTTATCGTTTCCCACAGCTTAGGAAGTCCTTGTTTCTTTCCAGGATTTTTTTTGTTGTTCTTATTTTTGTTTTTGCTTTTACCATCAGGTCCATCTTGTTCAGCAATACTTTTCTTATTGTTTCCTTTTTTCCCACAGCAACAATCACAGATCACCTTAATTTTTGGAGAAACTCGAATAGGACCTGTTTTTACATTGATCTTAGGCGCATATTTTGGAGCTGCAACTCTAATATTCAATCTTGGTGGTTTTACCTTAATATCATAATTAAAGTTAAAGTCAAATTTAGGATCTTTTATTTCTATATTTGCAGTAACACTGATAGACTTGTTCACTATATTGGAAACATTTAAATTATTTCCCCTGTTGCCGCCCTTAGCTCTCTTCTTATTTGTATCGTCTTGATCAATGCCCGTTTTAGCACGTGCAACAATATAGGCATCCTTAAGACTTTTTAGCTTTCTGATAAGCGCTTCGAGCACTGGAGTCGCCTTATCAATCAGAAAGACTTTTGGCCTAATTCGTAGCCGACTAAGACGAATAGCTAGGCTGTAAATATTACCTAGATGCCTATGCATATACTTGAGTTCCGTATTTAGCTTAATCAAACTCTGATAACGGGTACGACCTAAGCGATCAGAAAGCCTTTGTATCTGCTCAATATAGCGACTTGTCGCTTTAAGTTCCCGGTTTGTAATGATTAAATCCTCTACATCTGTAACAATATTAACTCTATAGTTACTTGAGCCTGCCATCTACTCACCTCCTTGCGTATCTATTATTGCTGTATTTGTTTTGACAATGCGTCCAGTTCCTCTTCTGCAAAAGCGATTAACATGGATTTTTCCCCTCTGTTTAAGGACCAAAACTCTCCGGGACGGAGATGATGCCGTATCCACAGATGATACAGCACAGTCGTCATTCCGCCGGAGCGAATCAGTTTTTTAGATCATCAATTTCCACACCGAAGCCGGACAGTTCCAGAACTTTGTCACCTACCGCATCCAGTTCCCCTGCCAGAAGCATACGGCGAACAGCCTGTTCACCACCGGACAATTTAAGCCGGCTAGTAATTCGCGGATCACCCCATCCATTAATTTGCAGACCTTTTACCTCTAGACCAGCCGTAGCTTCAGAGATAAGCAATGCATTAAATGTTTCTGTATCTACTTTTTCATCCACACGGCCTTTAATGGTTTTACGAATTGTGCACCGTTCACGAATACTATCTACTTTGTTGGACGTCAAACCACGAAGTGTGAGAAGCATATCCAGGCGTTGAATTCGAACAGTTTCCTCAGGTAATTTGTCTGCAGCTTCAAAAAGACTATCTAAAATTTGTTCTTCTGACATATTTTCAGGCAAGCTCATAAGTCATTCTCCCTTATTGTTCATTTGTATTTGGGGAATGGAATGCCTGACAGCATCCCATCCCCCGTTTTTCAATTTAGTTTGCTACAATCGGATCAAGAAGCTCATAACCTTCGAAAGTGAAGGTCGTTTCTTCTGGCACTTCTTCTCCTGCAGTCCAATTAGCCAACTGAATCTTATCTGGCATGCAGCGAATCAAACGAACACGTTCATGTCCAAAAGATTCGGGATCGTCCAGCTTGGAAATAATATCGAATTTTTCAAAACCGCGACGGATCATATCAGAAGTTACTTTGTAACCACTCATCGTTCCAGTACCTTTTTTAGCTCCATTTTTATGCACTTTCCAGGTATTACCTACCAGATTCAGTTCTCTTTTATCAATTTCCACGCTGGCTTCCAGCTTATTAATATGTGTCTGCCATACCCCATCAATATATGCCTGACCATACGTACCTAAAATGACTCTTGAAGCATCCAACATTTATTTTTCCTCCTCAAAATAATCCATAATATAGTTCGGGATTTCACAAAATCCTCGTTGTTAACAAGCTACTTTATTCCTGCTGAATGGCTGCGAAATGCTCATACACGTAAAATGCTTATTTATTGCACGTAAAATGTGCCGAACAGTTGCTCCATCACATCGGTGAGCTTCACGTTCCATTGCAGGAACACTTGATCCGGCTCCGGTTTGATGACTGGCGCATCGCCGTAGTAAGCCGGGTCGAGAATGACATCGTAGCCGTCTGCTTCGATGACGTTGCTCAGCGACAGCTGTGCTAAGTATTCTTTGATTGCACCGATAAGCGCCAGACGACCTTCCACCGTGTTGTTGATTTTGCCGATGTAAGTCTCTTCGGCTGCACGCTGCAAGTCAGCGTTAATAGCGTCCATAACGCGGATGGAGCGGATTTTCTTCCATGCGTTGTTTTGCCCGGCAGATGGATTCACCAAGCTGTTGATGCCACGCAGCGCTTTGACCTGACGGCCGTCGAAGAACAGCAGGAAGACACCGTTACGGACAGCCTGCTCCTGCTCGGAACGTGTCCAGCGGCGGGTTACATCCTCAAAAGGCGTAACGGCATACGTTGCCGATTGATTCAGACGTTGGCCTGCAATCAGGCCAGCTACATAAGCAGCCGTTTGGGCAGAACTGTAGTCCGTACCTGCCAGACGTACGCCTGTACCGACGTTCACGATGCCTTCATGGTTCAGTGCCAGAGAACGTGCAGAGGCCAAGCTGACGGCTGTTTTGGACACATCATCTGCCGCAGAACCGCCGAATACAGCGATTACGCCTTTACCTTCGTTGCGGACACGTTTGATCCAAGCAGCAAAGCTTTGCAGCAATGCCAAATCAGCTGCATAATCCAGGGCCAAGACATTAAATTCCTGTCCTTCAAGTGCCTCCTGCATCGCGATGTAATCGGCATTAACCAGCTTGCTATTGCCGCTGTTGCCGCCAGTAAGGTGTACGCCGCTGACATCCACCGGAATGCCGCCGTCGCCGACAACCTCGGCCTTCACCCATACGTTTTCGCTGTTCTCGTTCATGGCCTTGGCAATAGAGGCAGCCGTACCGTCACTGCCTTTGTACGTGCCTAGCAGCTTGGTTCCTTCATAAAGGCGCACTTCACGAGCTTGCTCATCACCCAAAGTTGGCTGTACAGTTACAGCAAAACCATTACCACGGCTACCTGTGTACAAAGCCTTCAGGCGCAGCACATCCGCCGGGGTCGCACCGCCGCTTTTCAGCGTCACAGATGCTTCAGCAGCTGTATCATCTGCCAAACGGTAGGCTAACAGCTTTTTCGGACCACCCAGCAAAGCCAGATACAGCGTCGAATACGCGGTCGCACCGTCCAGACTGTCTCCCGAAAAGATTTGGCTGATTGCCGTTTCACTGCCGATCTCTACAAACTCACGTACAGGGCCCCAATTCGCCTTAACGGGTACAACGACCGTACCACGCGACCCACCTTGAATCGCTGAAGCTGCTGCTGCCTGAAAATTCATATACAAACCCGGCAATACCGGTTTATTCGTGTTTTCCCATGTTCCGCCTGCCATAATTAGTCCACCTTCGCTTTCATAAATTGTTCGATTTTAGTGTGTGCTTCTGCTACCGTAAACAGCTTGTCCTGTGTGCCAAAAAAGGCGCCTGCCAGCACTTCTTCTTTTATGGAAAACAATTGTTCTGCGTGCTCCTTTAGCTCCTCCAGCGTATAGCGGGGGCCACTTGCTTCCTGCCCGGCATGTACCGGGGCCTTCTCATGGTTTTCCAAGGTCACTCGGACCACCTCATTTCAAAATTGGATGAATTTCCACTCTGCGAATCAACGCCGCTTCCTCAGCCGGGCGCATACGCCGCTGTACCAGCATCAGCCGAAGCTGACCATCTAAAATGGCATCCGCCTGCAAATCGGCTGAAGCTTCAGCTGTAGACATATAACGGCCCTTGTCCTGATCCAGAGGAAGCTGGATTTGAGCGGCAAAGCCCTCGATCAGTGCGGAAGCTGCGCGGTTTTCTTCAGTGGTGTCTGGGGCAGTAATATGCCCGATGAACCGTTTGCGCAGCTCATACATGGAGGCTCCCGCCATCCTAGTTTCGCAGCCGCTCATCCGCCACAGTACCGCTTGCCGCCCCGGCTGTGCGGGCCAAGCGTCGGCGTATACCGACCACGTTTCGCCCAGTTGCTTCTGCGTCCAGCGGACCAGCGCGGCCAGCCACTCTTCTGGCTGTGTAGCACCGCTTGCTGGAACGGCCGAACCACCTTCCGTCTCAGGCACATACACGCCAAAACGCAACGTTCTATAGGCCTTCCCCGTAACGGTGTCCAGCTTTTCTGCATCCCGCACGCCCAAATAGTGCGCGGTAAAAGCCGATGTGTCCTCACCTGCACCTGTCACTGGTTCACGGTGCAGCCCGGCAATCAGGGCATTCGCCCATACATCAGCCTGCGCCAGCCCGGCTTGTCCTGCGTACAGCTTGATGCGAACAACCTGCCGATAGCCGGCCCAGGAAGACTTCCAGATTTCCTCGCCCAGCGCCATAACAGCATACGGCTCCTCTGCCGTCTGCGACGGTGGCTGAACATCGTATACACGCCCTTGCAGCGCTGGAATAATTTCAATGAGCTTTTGCTTAAAGGCTTGTCTCATCCTGCGGCATGCCACCTTTGCGTACCCTGCGTTCGCATGTTGTGGCTATTCAGCCAGGCTTTTTTCCACTTCCGTGTTCTCATCCGGCGCAGCCTCGTACTCATGCATTGCAGCATCCCTTGCTTAGGCAACACGACTCCTCCTTTCTATTTAACGAATTCTCGGGAACCGACAGAGACGATCACCGCATGAAAAAACCGGCCCTAATGGCCGGCTAACGTTTGACTGTGTGTGTCTTCGGTATGTCCTCTTGTCTTGATTCCCGATGATATAATCTTACACCCTAATAACGAATGCGTTGCCGGGGAAATGGACGATAAAAGCAGAGACTAGGGATGATGTTGGGAGGTTTTTAGAGAACGTGTGTTCTTATTATAAAAAAAGACCTTGATCCCTGTTATTACAGGAAATCAAAGCCTTTTAGGAAACTATTTTAAAATAGAAATGAGAACGAATGGATAATTATTACACTAACCCAATTTTCGATCCGCGCCCTTCTGCAAGCCTGCCAGATTCAAAACGCCTTGGTCCGCCAGTGCAAGCGCCATTTTGTAAAAAGCACGCGTGCGAAGCTTCGTATACGTATCCTTGCTGACTGGCGGGTCTAACACATAATTGTAAACCTTGTAATCAAACACATCGTCATCCTTTAAATAACGTTCACGGATGAGCAGCTGTTCGCGTTCATTCAAGCGACTCACTACGGCATCCACCATTTCGCAGTAGGCCAAGCGAGCGGCAGGAGCATCTACATTATATACAGCTGTCCGGGCCGTTGGATCACTTGTCACATTCGTTGGACCGTTCGGGCGATCCGTATAGCCAGCAGTAATAAAGCTTTCCCGATCCATGAAGGTAATTGTTTTATAAATCCGGTATTTCTCAAACACACCCTCCAATGCATTCTGCGTTTTGCGACGGTCCAATTCGGGTAAGTTATTTCTCATGTAAAGCAACACTCCTTATCTTATGCCTTTTGACAATGATGTATTTTTAAATGAGGATTTTGCACTTCGAAGCGACTGGAATCGAATTTTGCAAAATCCTGATATAGAAAAACGCTCATGTTTACAATTTGTTCCCCTTATGTTCGTATCTTGAGTATAACATAACATTATTTAGGATAGGTATCCATCGTCAAAAAAAGCAGTATAGCTCCAAAAACAGGATATTCGCTTTATTTTCCTATGCCTTTTGGCATATTACGTGCTTTTACTATTTACCTAATGGTATAATGAAACTAATTTCTATGATTCTCTTGCAGAAAGGAGTCCCCATTGTGGAACAGCCAGCATTCGGAACTTACTTAAAACAGCAGCGTGAGCACAAACAATGGAGCATCAACCAGTTGGCAGATGCTGCAGGGATTAGCAATTCACAAATTTCCCGCATTGAAAATGGACTGCGCGGAATCCCCAAACCCTCCACTCTCCGCAAAATAGCGGACGCGCTTAGCGTATCCTATACCGAAATGATGAAGGCCGCCGGATATTGGGGAGACGATGATTCAATAGAGCAAAATCCACATGAACTTTATCAATCTACTGTGCCGGAATGGGCAACCTCCAAAGACCGCCGGGATTTTAAAAAAATGCTGGAGGAAGACGACGAATTAATGTTTGACGGCATTCCACTGGATGAAAAAGATCGTCAACGGATCAAGGACGTGCTGACAGGTCTGTTCTGGGAAGCCAAGCAGATGAACAAACATAAAAAGCCCAAAGAGCCCCAAGC
Organism: Paenibacillus sp. NMA1017; assembly: GCF_058895805.1. Taxonomy (NCBI): domain Bacteria; kingdom Bacillati; phylum Bacillota; class Bacilli; order Caryophanales; family Paenibacillaceae; genus Paenibacillus; species Paenibacillus sp. NMA1017. Next base: position 111,418 of record NZ_JBZXYR010000006.1, read on the forward strand.
GGGCAAAGATCAGGGATAGCAGGTGAGCGTATGAACGAACTCATTCACAAACTTGTCCGAAAATACCGTACCAACTGCCCCTTCGATATTGCCAAAGCCCTGGGTATCCATATTCGATACTGCGATCTAGGCCCCACAACCAAAGGGCTGTATTACCACAAGCTGCGTAGAAGATTTATCGTTATCCACAATGGCCTCACACCAGAATGGGAACGGTTCGTCTGTGCGCATGAATTGGGACATGATCGACTGCATAAAGGCATTAGCCGCTTTTTTATGGAGGAGCACTCCTACTTTTCCCCAGGAAAATTTGAACAGCAGGCCAATCGGTTTGCCGTGCTTTTGCTGAGTGAAGGAAAACCGCCACTAGCTGACGAAACGTTGGATCACTATTTACCGCGGATCGGGCTGCCCAAAGAGACTGCCCTTTTTTTTAACCATAAATCAGAACATTAGTTCCTATTATATGAGCTGCTGTTTATTGCTTCCTCTATAATATAGGTAACTAGACGATGGATTTAACAACCGATATCTCAAAAAAATTTAATGCTTTGATATAAAATAGAAGTTATTTTTACAATCATCTGATAAAATGTGGTCGTAAGCGGTTTCTCTAATTCATTCATTTTATGGGAGGTTGAAGGAACAACATGAACTCATGGAAAAAACTCTCGTCGATTCTGACGACTGCCGCGCTTCTACTTGGTTGTCTCGGTACAGCAGCAGCAGACCCAGCAAGCAATGTGGGAACAGCGGGAACGACAACGGCTCCAGTCAGCGGTAAACACATCACCATCCTACATACGAACGATACCCATGCCCACGTGGTCGCAAACGACAAGGAAATGGGATTCGCCAAGCTGGCGGGTATCATTGATCAGTACCGGGCTTCCAATCCCAATACATTGCTGCTGGATGACGGGGATACCGTTCATGGAACGACCTTCGCTACTTTGGTTAACGGTGAGAGCATTGTGAAAGTGATTAACAAGCTCCGCTATGATGCTATGGTTCCGGGTAACCATGAGTTTAATTATGGTTGGAAGCATCTTGTTGAGCTAAGTAAGGAGATTCAGTTCCCTGTGCTCAGCGCCAATATTAAACAAACAGACGGAACACGTTTGTTCAAACCCTATGTTATTAAAGAAGTGGACGGCGTAAAAATCGGTATTATCGGTCTGACTACGCCAGAAACGGCATATAAGACTAATCCCAAAAATGTGGAGGGTATTCAATTCACCGACCCTGCGGCTGAGGCCAAAGCGGCTGTTGATGAAATCCGCAGCAAAGTAGATGTCGTTGTTGTTCTTGGTCACCTGGGGCAGGATGCGTCTAGTAAGGACACCAGCCTTAAGGTTGTTAAGGAAGTGCCTGGCATTGATATTTTCATCGATGGACACAGCCATACCGTACTGGAAAAAGGCTTGGTTAATGACAATGGTACATTGATCGCTAGCGCAGGTGAATACACCAAGTATCTGGGTGTTGTGGACTTATGGGTTGACGGCGGTAAGGTTACGCAAAAGCAAGCCAAGCTGATTGATTCGACTCAAGCAGTCGACGTTCAGCCCGACGCTGAAATTGCTGCATTGATCGCCTCCATTCAAAAGGACCAGGAACCTATTCTTAAAGAGGTTGTAACGCAAACGAGTGTGGATCTGGAAGGAGCACGCGAAAAGGTACGTGCGAGTGAAACCAATCTCGGTGACCTGCTCACCGATGCTATGCGTGACGTTTCGGGAGCAGACGTAGCTTTAACGAACGGTGGCGGCATCCGGGCTTCCATCAAGACGGGGACGGTAACCAAGGGAGACATCATCACTGTGCTGCCCTTCGGCAACCAGATCGTTACCCTGAAAGTGAAGGGCTCTGACATTCAGGCCGCACTGGAAAATGGTACAGCCTCCTATCCAGAGCCAAGTGGAGGTTTCCCGCAGGTATCAGGTATCTCGTTCAAAATAGACACATCAGCAGCCAAAGGGAGCCGTGTTCATTCCATCCTGATCGGCGGAAAGACACTTGATCCTGAGGCAACTTACACACTGGCCACCAATGATTTTACTGCCGTAGGTGGTGACCAATATACGATGTTTGCTAAATATCCACAGGCAGGTATGTTCGGTTCGCTTGATGAGGCATTAATTCGCTACATGCAAAAGGTGGGCTCCGCTAGCCTGCAAGTACAAGCGGACGGTCGCATTCAAGAAGCCAAGGCTGACGGTAAAATGTCTGTCCCTGCCACACAAGCTGCGCCGTCTGCCTCAACCGCAACACCTGCACCTGTGCAGGAAAAGCCGCAACCCGTTCCTACACCGGCTGCGAAACCAGCACCCGCAAAACCGGCACCGGCAAAGTCTCAAACAGCCAAGCCACAGCAAACATCCGATTCTGCACAAGTTACAAATAGCCATGTATATGTTGTGAAATCCGGGGATACGCTGTATGACATTTCCCGCAAACATGGTACCACCTGGCAACAGCTTCAGCAGTTGAATAAGTTGAAGAATCCTCACCGCATTTATCCGGGGCAAAAGTTAGACCTCCCGGCCTAATTCAATAGCTAGCAAAAGCAGCGTCCGGAATCCTAGTGGTTTCGGATGCTGCTGTATGTCAGGCGTTTTTAGATATGCGATAGTCCAAGCTCATTTGGACATCGCATATTTTTTTTAAAAGCAAACCTTTTAACCGCTGACAAGTTGTGAACCGAGAGGTATGATGGAGAAGAGTCATTCGGGCAGAGAACATTCGTCCCAATATCCATCGGGATCAGTTATATGTGTGGAAGGAGTCCAGAAATGCAATACATTATTTACGATCTTGAATTTACTGTTAGTCGTAACGCCAGATATTCCTCCGAAATCATTGATATCGGTGCCGTCAAAGTTGTTCAGGGAGACGATGGCCTATACGTTGCGGATACGTTTCATAGTTTTGTAAGACCCTCGAATCGACCTGTACTCTCTACAGATACCGTTCAGTTCACGGGTATTACTCAACGAGACATTGATGCCGCTCCACTATTTCCTGAAGCTGTGAAGCAATTCATAGCCTGGCTCGGTACGGATTCCCCTTATTATTTATGCGCATGGGGCCCGGATGACCGTCAGAAGCTGGTATCCCATTGTCGTACCCATCATGTAGATCTCGGATGGATTCATAATACAAATGATATACAGAAGCAGATTTCCCGTCTGTTTGGTTCCAATGGAAAGTACCGTCAGTTGAGCCTGTCTCAGGCGCTGGAATTGTGCAACATTGACTTTGACGGTCAACAACACCGGGCACTGGATGATGCCGTGAACACCGCTCAGGTTTTCATGTACCATTTTGATCGTATTACATTAGTTCATAATGCTGCTGACGATGAGGAAAGCCGTGGATCGAAGCTCGTCTACTCCTCACCAGAAGAAGAGCAGGAGCAGTACAGTCCTTTTGGCAATCTCGCCAACCTGTTTAAGGACCGTTAAGCGGATAGCTCCCCGGCCCGTTCCGGGGGATCTCCCCCTGTTATTCTTGATTTCCTGCCTTTTTATCGTAATAGAATGCCCCCCAGGTCCGCAGCATTTCTTGCATTCGTTTTCGGTACCGTAAAGGCTCCAGGATCTCGGCCTCAGCTCCATAGGAAGTGAGCCAATCCAAAAATTCACGGTCATGATTGACCGTCACCTCAAACAACAAACTTCCATCCGGCAAATCCTTAAGAAAAGGCTTGATGAACAGTTCCTCTTCTTTAACCCGATATACAGACTCGGCAGAAAAACGTACCACAAACCGGATATTCTGATTTCCTTTGGTCACCGACCAGGTCCCTTTAAAAAACATTTCCATTTCAGTTGTATTTTTTTGAAACGTATACGGCAAAATTCTCATGTTCCGAAATCGGCTGATCCGAAAGGTTCTCATAGCGGATTGCTTGTGACAAAAACCAAGCATATAGAATCGCCGATCCTGCGGGACCAAACAATAAGGATCCACCTGAACTAGTGATACATCTTCATTTTGAGGCGAGCTGTATTCCGCTTCAATAGTCTGCTGCGTAAGACTCGCCAAAACAATCAGCCTGAGCAGATAGGGCTGGTTTTCCCGATCAAGTGTCGAGCCGAGCCGGACAATATTTTTCATTTCCTGCGCGAAGCTCGTCTGGTCCATCTTTTTTTTCTGACTAGAGGCCATCACTTTCTCATAAGCACTTTCAAAAGCTGGCGGTAAAAGAGGCTTTACCGTTTCCATAATCTCTCCCAGCTTAGTAAAAGCCTCTGCCTCTTCTTCCGTCCAATTCAGAGGATACAAAGCAAAATTGCTAATAAAAATGTACCCCTTGCCATGCCCCATATTCGTAATCGGAATATGCATAGCGCTTAGCGCCTCCATATCTCGGTATATGGTACGTTCTGATGTTTCACAACGTTCGGCAAGCTCTCTTGCCAATATCCCTGGATTTGCCTGAACAATAGTAATAATCCGCATTAAACGTATCAACCGATCAGTCAAGGAAGTCTCTCCTTTACAAAAAGATAGTAAATTAGACTCACTATATTACACAAATAAACTAGCATAATTGCCTATCTCAAAGTATCATTTTCAGTAAAACGAACATCTCCTAGCGTTATCGGCTTATTAAAAAAGACTTTAGAACTATACGCAGTAAATGATACAAAAGTACCGCTCCATTTATTACGTATAGCTAGAAGCAACTCGGCTTCCTGCAGGTAGTCCATATCATCGCTTCTTGCTGCACGTATAAGTAATTCATCTGCTTGTCTGGTAAGGATGAACGCCCCTTGCTCAAATTCCCCTTTCTCGTACATACGCAATGCCTTTTTTACAATAGGGGACGTCTCATTCAGTTTTATGTATTTTTCCACCTTCGGGTTGGATGGAATGCTCAGCAGACCAAGATGATGCGTAAAATGGATGTAGAGCTGGTCTGTCCGGATCAGCGTTCGCTTTTCCTGCGATGGCTTGCGCCAACTCCACTCCATCATTCCAATCGTATGTCTTCCGGACGAGTGAGCCGGTATAGAAAACGTTAAAATAGCCTGTCTATATTTCCCCCGCCGTACATCACCACAGTGAACCAACATGCAATCTCCGTTTTCCGAGCGTTTAAAACCGAGCCTTACCCCTTCAGCTTTTAATAGACTTACCTCGTTTTCTGGAATGAACTGGAGTTGAAGGTCACATCCCGCTGCTTTCGGTATTAGATTTCCTTTTCTTTTACGTATAGCTCCATAGCCCCATTCTATCAGTAGATTTACTTGTTTGGACCCATTCGCAGATATAGACTCTTTGTCCCATGTGTACGTTACATTGAGCATTGACTTCACCACTGGTAAATTCCCCCTAAAAGAACATGTAACTCTAAATTAACAGTGTTATCTGACACTATATTGTCAGGGAACATATGTTTGATTGTGAAAATTATACATGGGAATCTTTATGAAGGGGGGCCTAGTTTGGTAAATAACATTTTAAACCATTTGAATTACATGAACGCGCAAAAATAGCCCGGCGTATGCCGGGCCATATTATAGTCTACTTCTATGTTTAAACTTATGCGATTGTAGTTTCTGTTAAAGAAACATTCGTTTTTGTGCAAATATCAGATATAGGGGCAAAAGTAGTGCTATCTACGACAAGATCCTTTGATAATGGTTTTCCATTTACAGTAATTTTTAAAGTTTTATAGTTTTGTTCTTTCTTATTCATCTTGCAAAATCTCCTTCTATATTAATTTTTAATATATTTCAGTTCATATATTTAACTTAAGCCCTGATCAGGTGCGGATCGTTCTTAACTCGTATGCTGGGAAAAATGCCGGAATGTTGCCGCTTCCTTGATATACCCGTTTTAAGGTACACTTAAACTAATATATCGATTTTTTTAGAACATTTTCTCTGTATTTGTCGTCCGTTTATTTTAAAATCTGCATCCGAATCTTCATATTATACGTAACCATGTCATATGGGTAATGATCTGTATCATCTAACATCTTGGTTTATCAAAAGGGGGAACATCTCTTGCCACGACCAACTTTTCGATTTGCTTTGTACCGCCGCATTGTCTGTGCTGCTATAGCACTTTTGTTTGTTTTTGGGATAACTCGTGTACCCGAAGTACATGCTGCTTATTGGGATGATGTGTACCAAGGCTTCGAGCAATTTTCGCGCCTTCCCGGTGATGTGTACCAGCTCAAGGAAAGCTACCGACAAACACAGGAGGATCTGGAGAAGGCCCGTAACAGCTTAGAAGCCTATCAAGAGCAAAACGCCCAATTGCTGGAGCAAAACCGCAAGCTGACTGACACTGTCACAGAATTAAAAAATCTTCAAACCCAGCGCGATCAGGCTTCACACCGAAATAAAATGCTCATCATCACAGCTATAATTCTGCTGGCCGGTTATTTTATCGGTATCCGACTGTTGCGTTACGGGATGCGTCGACGTTCGGGAAGATACTAACTGCCTGAAAGGATGAAAGGTCTGAATGGACATACAAGCAGGACAACACCATGATGAAAGCGTCGGTTCGGTCGTAACGCTCGATCTGGCGGAAGGAGAACAGCTGCACGTTCTGCATCCGCAGCAAATCATCGCATACCGCGGGCCCAGCTCAGGCCGCAGTGACAAACTGATGAATATTAAGGGCATGTATCGCAAACACAAACTGATTCAGGCCGATTTCACAGGAGCTTGTCGCCTAATTGCCGCACTTCCTCCTGGCTTTAGTCTGAAAATGATTAAGCTTGAAGGAAGCGATGATCTGTTATACGATTTTCGCAACCTTTTTTGGTACAGCTCCGGTATACAAATGCGTACCAAACTGCTAAGCATGAAAAATATGTTGTTTAGCCGCGATGTTATAAAAATGAAATTCGACGGTGTGGGTCAAATCGGTCTTTTGACGCAGGGATTGGTATGTCAAGAACAGCTTCATCCGACAGAGCCGATATATGTGGATGCGAGCAGCGTCATTGCCTATCCCGAAAACGCCAAACTGGAGTTGACCGTGTACGGCAACCATCTGGCCAGCCAGCATATGAACTATCATTTTAAAATGACCGGACACGGTACCGTACTATTTCATGCCGGGGAACATCATCGGCGGCTGCAACAGGATATGAACGACGATGGCGTGATCAAGCGCTTTTTAAGGGAAGTCATTCCATTTGGTGGAGTGTTTATCAAATAGCCCTGCCATGCTATAATGACAATGCTAAAGCCGTCTGTCCTCGTGACAGATACTAATGAAGAAAATCCATGCGTCATGCATGGGAGAGGTTCGCGAACTCCCTCTATAAAAAACTAACGATGCTTTGTCCTCCGCAAGAAAAATGAATTCGCGGGGCAAGGCCTGTTTTTTGTTGAAGTCGGTTCAAGAACTCTCCTTCTTCCAAGTGACAAGACTCCATGTCTTGCACCATTCCAAGAAGATCGAGAGGTTTTTTTATGTTTGCAAACGAAAAAGCAGTCGTCGTTTTCAGCGGCGGCCAAGACAGCACAACCTGTTTATTTTGGGCAAAAAAACATTTTGCTGAAGTAGAAACCGTGACGTTCGATTACGGTCAACGCCACAAGCAGGAAATCGAAGTAGCCGCTGGAATCGCCCGTGAGCTGGGTGTTCCTCAAACGGTATTGGATATGAGCCTGCTTAATCAACTAGCCCCTAATGCCCTCACACGCACCGACATTGACATTACTCAACAGGAAGGCGAACTGCCGAGCACCTTTGTAGACGGTCGCAACCTCCTGTTCCTGAGCTTCGCGGGAGTTCTCGCCAAGCAAAAAGGAGCGCGCCACATCATTACAGGCGTTTGTGAGACGGATTTCAGCGGCTATCCCGATTGCCGGGATTCCTTTATCAAATCGCTGAACGTCACACTGAACCTTTCGATGGACTATCCCTTTGTGATTCATACCCCGCTCATGTGGTTGAACAAGGCCGAAACTTGGCATATGGCCGATGAGCTGAAAGCTTTTGAATTTGTAAGAACACGTACACTAACGTGCTATAACGGCGTCATTGGCGATGGCTGTGGCGAATGCCCTGCTTGCAAACTTCGCCGTGCCGGACTGGAGCAATATCTCGCGGTGCGCGGAGCTTCATCCCAAGGAGTTGAAGGTCATGCGTGAACCAGGTACCTTTCGTATTGTCGACAAGCTCCAGCAGTTCGGGACAGACATTGAGCACTCTCAGCTGCGTTATCACCGCAAACGTGTATTAGTCAGCAAACAATTTACATTCGATGCAGCACATCATTTACACTGCTACGAAGGCAAATGCAAAAACCTGCACGGACACACCTATATCGTCGTTTTTGGCATAAGCGGTATACCGGGCGAAACGGGTCTAACGCTGGATTTTGGTGACATCAAAACGATCTGGAAAGAGCGAATTGAGCCTTTTCTGGACCATCGTTACTTGAATGAGACGCTTCCTCCAATGAATACAACGGCGGAAAATATGGTCGTCTGGATCTTTGAACAAATGGAGTCAGCCTTGACCTCGGATGCATACTGCAACCGTGTCGAAGGTGGACGTACCGAGTTTGTACGGTTGTTCGAGACACCTACCAGCTACGCCGAGTTCCGACGGGAGTGGATGCTCGATGAGTAATACTGTGACTTCTCACCAACCCATGGCAGCCTCCCACGGCACCAAAATAGCCCCTATTCCCGTACTGGAGGTGTTTGGTCCCACTGTTCAGGGCGAAGGTATGGTCATTGGTCGTAAAACGATGTTTGTACGCACCGCAGGCTGCGATTACCATTGCTCGTGGTGCGACTCCGCCTTTACCTGGGACGGCAGCGCCAAGGATCAGATCCGTCGTCTGAGTGCCACGGACATTTGGCAGGAGCTGAAGGCCATCGGCGGCGAACGCTTTTCGCATGTGACCCTTTCTGGAGGCAATCCTGCCCTGCTACCGCAGCTTGGGCAGCTAATCACCCTGCTGCGCAGTCAAGGCATTGCCACCGCTGTCGAAACACAAGGCTCCCGTTGGCAGGAATGGCTGTACGATATCGATGAGGTAACCCTATCCCCGAAACCGCCCAGCTCTGGTATGACGACCAACTGGGACGTGCTAGATGATATCGTCGCCCGTCTGTCAAACCGGAAGATGGCGGGTGAGTCCCGAGCGGCGTCCAACGTCCCGACCGCAACATGCTTGAAGGAACCCGCTAATGAATCTGCGCGGCTCTATACCGGAGCTTGCAGCTTGAAGGTCGTCATCTTCGATGACACCGATCTTGCCTATGCCCGCATCGTTCACGAGCGCTACCCACACGTACCGCTGTTCCTCCAGACGGGTAATCCAGATGTGAACACGGAGAACACCGGACAGATTGCGGAGTCCCTACTCCATCGTTATGAATGGCTTATCGACCGTGTCATGGACGATTCCCGACTAAACGACGTAAGAGTACTCCCGCAGCTCCACACCCTCGTATGGGGCAACAAACGCGGCGTATAACACTTATATGTAATATATTCCGTATGAGCTGTATGTGATACACAGCACTTCTGCCCCCAACCTACAGGTAAACGAGCAAGGACTTTATGGTGGTGACGGCGGTCGGCAGCGAAGCGGAGGAATTGAAGCTGGAGAAGCGTTAGCGTTCGCCTTTGAAATGGGATTCTAACCTATACATCTTTTAAATCATCAGAAAGAATCCCATTTCAACAGCGATCGGAAGCTCAAATCCTTCGCGGAGCGACCTCCCCATCACCATAACTCTCTATTCCTTTTACCACTAAACCAACTATAAGGAGCCTTATCCATATGACTGGAAGAACACCCGAAGAAATGACCGACGTTACCCTGCTTGGCAATCAAGGCACACAATACACGTTTGCCTATGATCCCGCCATTCTCGAAAGCTTTGATAATAAACATCCGTATCGGGATTATTTTGTTAAGTTCAATTGCCCGGAGTTCACCAGCCTGTGTCCGATTACAGGACAGCCTGATTTTGCAACCATCTATATCAGCTACATTCCCGATATTAAAATGGTAGAAAGCAAATCCCTTAAGCTGTACCTGTTCAGCTTCCGTAACCACGGCGATTTCCATGAAGACTGCGTCAATATCATCATGAATGACTTAATTAAGCTGATGGACCCTCGCTACATTGAAGTATGGGGCAAATTCACGCCACGCGGCGGTATCTCTATCGACCCGTACACCAACTACGGCAAGCCAGGAACGAAGTATGAACAGATAGCGGAGCACCGTATGATGAACCATGATATGTACCCGGAAAAGATCGATAACCGTTAAGACAGAAAAGGCCCTGATATCATTTAAATGATCAGGACCTTTTCTTTACGGATTATATTATTTGCATATATATAAGTATTATTAGAGAATATTATCAACAACTAGACAAAACCCTTTACGAGTCACAGTATATTGGACACTTATATTGTGTTACTGATGGATGTGAAGCTGAAATTAAATTTACGGAAAGAAAAGATGGTACAAATTTTTTTAGTACCATGAATAATCAAGGCAGCAAGCATAGTATTACTTGTCCTGACTATGTAAACTATGATAAGCCAAAACCTACAAATGAAATTACTTTTGCAGGTAAAGCAGAAGTCCCAATCTCTACATTTAGCGGCAACGCTACACCAAACACGGATACACCGAATATTAGATTTGGTAGTATTAATTCTAAGTTTATAACAGATGAACTTCTCGGGGAAAGAAAGCGTGTTTTTGGTTTAGCTATACATGTAGAATTTATCGAGAACGTTGAAAGTGAATATGGATTAATTCGGCTTAAAAATGAAAAAATATATATTAACGCTTATTTTCCATCAGCGTTCTATGCTGACGAAAGATATACAAATAAATCTGCGTTACAATCGTATTTAAGCGTAATCAAGAAAGCTATTTCTGACGATGAACGTATTAGCAAATGAAAATAAATATTATAAGGTAATCACTAGTCAGAATGTTTCAAATAACCCTTATCCAGAATAATTATTACTTAACAGACCACAAATTAATGTTAAAATACTTCCATCATGAAACAATAAAGTGCACCCCTAGAATACACGTTGGAATAACCTTCTGGTTTATCCCCATGTATTTTAAAGGTGCACTTCAATTGTTGTATAGCGAGTTAATTACGTTTTACTTAGTGACTTTCAACTGAGCACTGTCAGCTGTATAGATAACCTTCACTTTATAATTGCTTGGTAAACCTACCGTTTCAATCGAAGAAAAGGCTCCATTTCGTTTACCATAAGTTAAGATCGTAGCACCATTAGCCGGTACATATTTGTTAGAAAAATTCAGGCGTAATTTTCCGTTGAGTATGGCTGTTCCCTTCATTTTGAGCACATCATTTTTACTGCGCAGGTTAAGCTCAAGTGTTCCCTTGGCAGATTGTCTGTAATTTCCGCCAATAATCAGCTTTCCAGATGCATTTTTAAGAAGAGTTCCCCCGTTATTCGTAATTCCGCCACTTCCGAAAGCCGTTTCCGAAGTTCCCTCCAAAGTACCTTGGTCGATCTGTGTACCACCGGAATACGTATTGTTGCCCATTAGCTTCAACGTACCTGTTCCCTTTTTAGTCAGCTTTCCAACACCGGAGATATTGTTGCGCCAGCGATCCAATGCATTGAAACCGCCTTTGGAGGCGTCCATATTCACCGTCACATTATTGGCGAAAGCACCGTAGCCATCCGCAGCGGAAAACAGGTTCAATCGTCCCCATCCCTCAGCATCATCAAGTACAGGATAGCCGGAAGGAATCCCTGTAGTAGCCAAAACCCAACGACGTTGTGAGCTATCCAGGTAAGGCAAGCGTGTCTCCAACAGTACCTCGGCTCCCTTAGGCACTGTCATTGGCGTCGTAGTTAGATTAACCTGACTGAATCCGTATGTTAATCGTTGATTATAATTTTTTTTGTTTGTGGCATAATTGCTGAACCGATCTGGAGCTGTGCCTTTTTGAGACAGCAGTTGTTTGCGAGCATCCTGATAAGCCGCTTTCTTCAAACTGCTATTGGCTGGATCAGACAGGATAGCAGCAGCCATCGCTGTTGCCATGACACGCCCTCCCATAACATCAAGCGGGGAATGCATACCGGCAACAACACGGTTATTGCCCAGCTCCGAAGCTCGTGTCAGCAGTTCCTGATAACGTTCCGGCACGGCATAGGCCATAGCAATAGAACTGAGATACGCAGCATTGGTATGACCACTAGGAAAGCCGCCATCGCTAGTAGCATCAGCTTTGAGAGCGGGGATAAGGCTTGGAACAATCACTGAGTTATCGCTCCAGCGAAACGGACGAGGATAGCTAAAGTAAGACTTAGCCGGGTTCGTCGTAGAGTATTCTCCGCGCAAGGTATTTACCAAATTTACGATGTTGCCTAGATTGGAGCTTGTACTCCCTGCATTCGTTCCCTCATCTTCGTATTTCTTAGTCAGGGCATCTGCCGGAATGTCGTTGATCGTTGTCGTGGCACCTGCATTCTTTCGATATACATCAGTGAGTGAACCCAGACCGTCGATCACACTGTAGCTCTGGTTTCTGCGATCATCCAAATAAGCCGCATCGGCCTCACTGGAAGTGCGACGGGCAGCGATATCAATCACTTTTTGAATATTGGCGTCCAGCACGCTGCTGTTTAGCTTGGTACCTGTATCCCAGGTAGCGCCGGGAGTCCAAAGCTTATTAAATTCGGAGAGCAACCCGAGGGTCGGATTAGAGCTTTCCGTCTTATTTGCAGAACTATTATTTTTATAATGATCTACGAAATATCCCCACGACGGTTCTGTTGGAGTTACCGTTGTTGGCAGGGTTGCCGCACTCGCATAACTTCCACCCAGGGAACCTAGAAGTAGTGGTAAAGATAGTAATGCAACTGATAATGGTTTCCTTAGCGATTTCATTCTCAAATCAGATCCTCTCTTCTCTTGTGCTCTTCATACTTTCTCTACGGAACTATTATCTATATAACAAGATGTATGACATAAAGAATCATATCTTAAGTTTGTTAAATCAAGAGCTTAGTTTTGTTAAATGAAAAAAAGGCATCCCAAGATTCGTATATACGAATCTGGAGATACCTCTTTCAAACCGTTATAGAAAACCAGCTACCCTACAGCCATACTTCTATGACTTTGCCATTCACGAAAGCTACTGCCTTGAAATAAAGACTACGATTACCGTATACCCAGGCTTCGACTTGAGTTCCGTTTGAAGCAGCCCCCTTTTCTCTGACTGTTGGGTTTCCCCATGCGAACTGCACCTGCGTCGTATTCATACCCAAGCCTACCTCATTATTTTTAATTTTGTTCCAGATGGCTTGCGACCATTGGTATTTCTTGTACGGATCGTAAGTCAGAAATTGATCGGAATCAGACAGCATTTGTGGAATGCGTGAAGCTCCGATAATGGAAAACGTGTCATAAGTTTCGCCATTGGCCCCCTGGAAAATAACTTCGTAAGATTTAACACCGTTCGGGTCTGTACTGACTTCGATGTCTTTAACTGTTACCTTGCCAAATCGCTCTCCAGCGCTATAGAAGTTATTGACCCAATAGGTTTTGCCAATTAATTTGGACAGACTGCCCAGATCAATGGCTCTGATAATTTTTTCCGTTTCCGGCGTCTCAATGACCAGCTTGGTAGCGCCCACAGATAATTCTCCTTGCTGACGGTCACGATTCCATTTGAATCCGCCCAAGTTCAGATCGGTCAGTAATGTTCCCGGGAATACAACCTGTCCGTTAACCGTTTGAACCTTGCCCTTCAGTGCAACAGGTTTACCATTGACCACCGCGGTGGAACTCCCTTTTTGGAGTACGATATTGTTTTTACCCAACCTGATCGTAAAGGTCTGGTTCGCCACGGTAACAGATCCACCCAGCGTCTTGAACACAGACTGCACAGGCAAATACACATTGCCGTTCAGTATAGCCGCCCCGGTCAAGGTTTGATCGGACGAAACCTTTAGTGTAAAAGAAGAGGGTATACCTTCGTTCCGCAGAGATACGGTTGTGCTGCCAATACCCCGTACTTTGAGTTTGCCTGATCCGTCCTGCTGTAGCTCGGCAACCTGGGGCTTCTCTACTTCAATTTCACTGGCTTCGGGATGCCGCGTGAGTCGATAGCCATTCGAATACCTCTCCTGTACATTCAATTGAATACTGTCACCGATCGCAGCCTCTTTGGAGGTCGTCAACAAGGACATACCCGTTAATGTAGGCAAACTCAGCGCAGTCGTGGTTCCGTCCTTATAGCCGACCCAAGAGCCATCCTTTAATTGTGCAAAAAGCTCGTCAGGCGAATCAACCAACCGTGCAACATTAGATAACCCGCTAAGTTGCACAGCTGGATATTTCTTCATCCGATCATAGCTCCATACAGTCCCATCATGATGTACAGTAATCAAGACATGTGTACCCTTTTTCCATAAAATAGAAGCGATATCACTTCCCACTTCACGCGGAGGTTCATTCGTCAGCATATCCAGCATCGTGACATGGCCGTCTTCCTTCAGCACCGCGGCATAAGCCGTACTCATTTTGATATCAAGCGCACCGTCTACATGACCTATCTTGCGGGGCTTGGATTCTGCGTACCCTGTGGAATACCATACATCACCGGATCGAGTAAGAACCGTAAAGTAGGTACTTACCTTGTCACCGTCTATAGCATCCGATATTCCCTCAATCTGTTCTCTTCCCCAGGAGATCGTCCCATCGGTTTTAATAGCCAAACCCTCACCAGTAATTTCTTTAACTCCTGGGGATTGAGCCGTCACTTTTGGGTCGGAGTTATCATCCCAGATGGCTACCTTCCCGTCCTCGGTCCAGCCATAATAACCTTGACTCTTGTCTTTGCTGCCTGTAATGCCCTTCAAATTCAATTTCTCAATAGCCGGGCCATCTATACTTTTTCTCCATAAAGAACCATCATCCAGTATGTAGTTATTCCGGTCGATCACGTCTATAATTTTAGCATTTTTCCAAGAGTTGTTCGTCGTTACATTTGCCGCTACTGCTGTTTCTCCAGTGTTTAACGTAGTTCCCACCACCGCTCCACATACCATGGATACTGCCAGCAAAATCATCCCTGCTTTTCTCATCGTGGTTCCCCTTTTCTATCTCTATTTCCATATTAGTAACTTGCATAATTCCATTCCCAACGCTCAAAAATACAATATATAGACGAACTGGATCGCTTCGATCTCTATATTGCTGATTTGAAAGCCTCTTGAGACTGATACAAAATACTCACATATATATCGGTTTTGAGGATGGTAAATGTTTGAATTTGGATAGGTCATTTTAGAAATTCTAACTAAATGGAGCAATGAAGAGTATCCAGCAGGATGGGCAAGCAGTAATGAGTAAAGGTGACCTTAATCCCACTTTCAGCCATTTGCTGCAAACGGATCGCTTCCTATATCTTAAAATATACATACATATTCGGAGGATGCCATGACTACTAAATCTGCTACAAAAAATGAAACGGGCCGATCGCTCCCCCTCCCGGGTCCACAAGCGAAAGGCACCGTTTTTGCGATTCTGATTGCGATCAGTTTCGTCCATCTGTTCAATGACTCGATTCAATCGGTCATTCCAGCGATCTTTCCGATCTTAAAGGAATCTATGAGCCTGAGCTACACGCAGATCGGCTGGATTTCATTCGCGATCAATTTTACCGCTTCAATCATGCAGCCCGTGATTGGCTTGTTTTCAGACAAACGGCCTACGCCCGCTATCCTTCCCATCGGTATGGGCTTTACGCTGACTGGCATGCTGCTGCTCGCCTACGCTGCCGATTATAAAGCGGTGCTGATCGCAGTCATCTTTGTGGGTCTGGGTTCGGCTGCCTTTCACCCTGAAGGCTCCCGCGTATCCCATATGGCGGCCGGGCCGCGTCGGGGATTGGCACAATCCATTTTTCAAGTTGGCGGCAATGCGGGCCAATCGCTGGCGCCGATGCTCACGAGCTGGATTTTTATCCCGTTGGGACAATTTGGTGCGATCTGGTTCACAGGTATTGCGGCAGCGGGAATTGTAGTGCAAACGTTCATCGCCCGCTGGTACGGTAACGTCCTGCGTACAGAAGGCATTGCACGCAAAAAAGCGGTGGCACGCCGCATGAAGCCTGAAGTGCGTAACCGCGTTATGTTTGCCATGATTGTCCTCATTCTACTGGTATTCGTCCGTTCGTGGTACTCGACCTCGGTCGGAAGCTACTATTCGTTTTACCTGATGGAAGTATTTAAAATGCCATTGGCTGATGCACAGCTTTACATTTTCCTATTCCTCGGGGCTGGAGCGCTGGGCACCTTCTTTGGCGGTCCGCTCGCGGACCGTTTCGGTAAACGCAACATGATTTTTCTGTCCATGGTATTAGCTGCACCACTCGCGCTGCTGCTGCCCTATGCCAACCAATTCTGGACAGCAATCCTGCTTGCGATTATCGGATTTATTATGCTATCTAGCTTTTCGGTCACCGTCGTATATGCACAGATGCTCGTGCCTGGTAAAATCGGGACCGTGTCCGGTCTCATTACTGGTCTGGCTTTTGGTCTTGGTGGGGTGGGCGCACTCGTACTTGGTAACTGGATCGACAAAGTAGGCATCACCAACATCATGTTCCTGTGCGGCTTTTTGCCACTGCTCGGCATCTTAACCTTCTTGCTTCCTACAGATAAAACCCTGAACCGCTGGGCGGAAGAAAATGGAGCCGAAGTGTAACAAACAAACGTGTGGCGGCCAGCTTGGTCGCTGCACACCTTTATACCCAACTAACGTAATTCCTCACTCTCTACTTCTGCCAAACGCATTAAAATCCGACGCTTCCGATAGAGCATTTTCCCTGCTTCAGCTACATCACTAATAGCGCTTCGATTCGCGATGGAGCCGAACAAAATACCCGCAATCGGGACCATTTGAAGCAGCTTTTTCCATCCAAACTGATCACGATAGGTGTTAATGACCTCTCTCCATCCCTGCATCTGGGAAAAAACCTGTGCCTGACGTGAAGGATCATCGAACAAAGCCAGCTCCTCTAATACAGCCTTTTTACCCACAATATCAGATGAAGCAAATTGCATACATTTAATAATAAAAATGCGTTCCTGCTTATCATGGGGATTAAAGCCATAGCACAAGGCTATTTCCTGAAGCACTTTGAGTGACAAGCCGAGCAAAAGAGGAATATCCGCCGCAATCGTAAACACACCGCCAATCCCCGTTGTTGCTCCCTGAGCGGTGGCAAAGGTAATGCGACCCGACGTCATCTCGTCAGCAGTCCGATCCATGATTGTTAGCGGGAGCTCAGCCGCCTGCTTCAACTCCCACATAGGTTCGGCACTATGTTCCGAATCAGCGTTTTTCCCGGCACGAAGCAGGTCCTGCGTATCTGAAGCGGAATCTGCGCCATTTTGCTGAATGACATGTTCATGGGCCGTCTTGTTCAGCCTGTTCAGAACCGTTTCTTCCTTCACCAAATATTTGCCGCCGTTCTGAATGAAACTGCCCAGCTCGTTAAGCAGTTGCTCCAGCTTGTCTTTAATGATTTTGGGCGTCAGCCGATCCAGCAGCATAAAAGGCCATCTGCCGATTTTTTCCCAGAAAAATATGTCCTTCTGCTCCTTCTCCCATTTTTCAATATTCTTCAGCTCATGACGCAATACGTCCTGGCTTTCCCGATATTCTGTAAGCTGCTTCATACCCGTAGACGTCTCCTTTTGACTATGCTAGTTTATGTATGAGTAATACGTAAGCAAGGCGAGTTCAGGTTTCTTTTTTTAGCAAACTAGATGATATAGTACGTTAAATTACCACAGTTCATCGCCAGACACTTCCCACATATTCGCGAGATTGTACTGGGCGTCAATGCCCGTAATCTGCCTGCCCAAAGTCTGTATCGCAAATGCGGCTTTATCGATGAAGGCAACACTAAAATGGGACAACACGGCTTGCAGCATATTTTTAAAATGAGCCTATGACGTTGACCTCGATAGCCCTCGCCCAAATATAAAAGCTTTCGGCACAAACGCCGAAAGCTTTTAACGTTAAATCTCACCAATGGAAAAACTCAATTTGTAATTACCAAACTTCGTAAGCTCATCCAGCATGGTATTTAACTCTGCCTGTGATGACATGCGCAAGCGCATCCAATAACAGCCTTCCCCACTCACTCGATGGATTTCGACAATATAGGGATGCTCCCGTGCAAAAGCCTGGAAAGCACTGTGAGTTGTTCCTGAATTCAAAAAAACCGTAATAAAGGCATGAATCGTCTGTCCTATTTTTTCAGGGTTCCAGCGCAGCGTATAGCCCTCGATAATGCCCGCATCCTGCATTTTTCGAACACGCGCCCCTACTGCTTGGCCCGTCAAGTGAACAAGCTGACCGATCTCCTTGTGTGATAAAGAGCTGTCTTCAATTAAATGATGAAGAATGCGCAAATCGGTGTCATCAGGTACGAATAGTTCCATAGTTATTTTTCCTTTCATGATGAAACGATAATGCTGGTTTTCCTTTCAGTAGGCCGTAGCCTGTAGCTCCTTGCGTCAGATATGATTGTAACAGAAACAAAGAACCATCGAAAATACACCCTGTCAAAAAACATTCACTACCAAAGGAGCTTCCATAGATGAAAATCACACTAATCCGCAACGCAACCTTATGGATCGAATACGCTGGAGTAAAATTTCTGATTGATCCAATGTTAAGTGATGCTGGCGCAAACCCGCCGGTTCCCAATACGGAAAATGCCCGCCGTAATCCGCTGGTTCCCTTGCCGCCGCAATGGCAGGCACTCGGACAGCCTGACGTTGTGATCGTCACACATTTGCATCCCGATCATTGGGACCCGGCAGCAGTACGCTGGTTGGATAAACAAATTCCCCTCTTCTGCCAGCCCGGAAATGAAGAACAAATTACTGCTGACGGTTTTACACAGATTACTCCGATTTGGGTAGCTGGTTCTGTGGGAGAAATTGAGATTATCCGTACAGCCGGGCATCACGGCACCGGAGAAATCGGGGAACAGATGGGACCCGTATCCGGCTTTGTGTTTCAGGCACCAGGTGAACCTGTCATCTATTTGGCCGGGGATACGATCTGGTGCAGTGAAGTCGTGGAAACACTGGATAAATACCGTCCTGAGTGGACAATTGTGAATGCTGGAGGAGCACGGTTTACGGTAGGTGATCCCATTATTATGACTGCCCAAGATGTAACGGCTGTTGCGCAGCATGCCTCTTATACACAAATTGTGGCTGTCCACATGGAAGCGATCAACCATTGTCTACTAACTCGCTCCGAGCTTACGGAACATATCAACCGTGAAGGTTTGGAGGGGCGCGTCCATATTCCAGCAGATGGAGCGACGATTTCGGCATAAGGCGATAATCCAGAGTCACCGCTTGCGCCCATTTTGAATATATTGGATTTCAAAACGCCTAAAGAAGGGATTATCAATGAATTGGCAATATCCTTATTATGGTACAGAAACCCAATGTAAAGAAGTTCCGATAGCTTTTCCTCCCCAGCATCAGTATAGACAGCCGGGGTTGGAATACCTTATGGTTCCACGCCCTATTTATGATAATCCAAAGTATATCGGCACCGGAAAGCTTCTGGATCGGGTGGCTATTATTAGTGGCGGAGACAGCGGTATTGGTCGTGCGGTTGCTGTGGCTTTTGCCAAAGAAGGGGCCGACCTGGTCATCGCCTATCTCGATGAGCATCGGGATGCTATGGAAACCCGTGATGTGATTCACAGGCTTGGCAGACGTTGTTTGTTAGTTCCGGGCGATCTAAGGCTAAAAAGCAACTGCTGTCTGGTTGTTCAACAAACGATGGACACCTTCGGTCGTATTGATATCCTCATTAATAATATGGGTGTTCAGTTTGTGCGCGAATCGTATCTGGATATCAGCGAACAGCAGCTTCGTGATACGTTTGATACGAATATTATTTCCTTCTTCCATATGACTACAGAAGCCTTGCCGTATATGCGGTCTGGGGCTAGCATCGTTAATACGGCATCGGTTACAGCTTATGTTGGGCAAAAGAATCTGATCGACTATTCAGCTAGCAAAGGAGCCATTGTCAGCTTCACCCGCGCTCTGGCTAATAATCTGGTCGATCAGGGCATTCGCGTGAATGCCATTGCCCCCGGTCCGATCTGGACTCCGCTGAATCCGGCCACACAGTCGCCTGAAGTCATTCGCACCTTCGGCAGCAATACACCAATGAAGCGTGCCGGGCAGCCTTATGAATTGGCTCCTGCCTATGTGTTGCTGGCTTCGGATGACGGTTCCTACATTACAGGACAAACGCTGCATATAAACGGCGGCCAAATGGTCACGACTTAGTTTCGTTGGCTGATAGCCACAAGACCCAACAAGCAAGAAAACCTCCAGCATCCACATTTCTAGTGGAACTGGAGGTTTTCTTGTTTTACGATATCGAATCTGAGCTTAAGCAGATCTTTTGTTTTTGTTGTAAATATCGAAGGCAACCGCCAGCAGCAGTACCAAGCCCTTGATTCCTTGCTGCCAGTCAATACCCAGACCGATCAGAGACATACCGTTATTCAGTACGCCCATGACCAAACCACCGATAATGGCTCCAAAAACGGTTCCGATCCCGCCGGATGCGGAAGCTCCACCGATAAAGCAGGCTGCGATGGCATCCAGCTCAAAGTTCGTACCCGCTCTCGGCGTAGCCGCGTTCAGACGTGCAGCAAAGATCAGACCGGAAATGGCAGCCAGCACGCCCATATTGACGAATACCCAGAACGTTACTTTTTTCGTTTTGACACCGGACAGACCCGCTGCCTTTTCATTTCCACCCAACGCATACACATGCCGGCCCATAATCGTGCGGTTCATGACGAAGGAGTATACAACGATCAGTATGAACAGCAATACGAGAATGTTAGGAATCCCCGCGTAGCTCGCGAGCATGAAGGTGAACAGATTGATGACCGCAGCTACCACAATCAGCTTGAGTACAAATAAAGTCTGTGACGGAACCTCAAATCCATATTTAAGCTGAGAACGACGCTCACGAATTTCGTTCACGATAAACCATACCGTGAGTGCAATGCCGACAATGATCGATACCAGGTTATAACCGGTAGATGAAAAATCCGGCAGGAAGCCTGAGCTGATTTTCTGGAAGCCCCCCGGAAATGGAGAGATCGATTGGCCTTCCAGCACGATCATTGTCAATCCGCGGAAGAGCAACATCCCCGCCAATGTAACGATAAATGCCGGAATCCGTACATAAGCGACCCAGAACCCTTGCCATGCGCCGATTAATGCTCCGACCAGCAAAGATGCAATCACAGCGATCCACGCTGGAAGCTGCCAATCGACCATCATTATGGCGGCAACCGCACCGACAAAAGCGGCTATGGAGCCGACGGACAAATCAATATGCCCAGTGATGATGACCAGCACCATCCCGATGGCCAGCACGAGAATATAGCTGTTTTGCAGAATC
Source organism: Paenibacillus sp. NMA1017 (assembly GCF_058895805.1). Classification (NCBI taxonomy): domain Bacteria; kingdom Bacillati; phylum Bacillota; class Bacilli; order Caryophanales; family Paenibacillaceae; genus Paenibacillus; species Paenibacillus sp. NMA1017. The sequence goes on from NZ_JBZXYR010000006.1 coordinate 132,923, forward strand.
AGATTTGTAATATTAATCGGCTTCAACAGCAGGCCGCCCGTCAGCACCTCGAACAAAATCATAATGACGACCAGCGCAATCATCATGCCATATTGGCGGATGTTATTTTTAAATAATTTAGTTATGGTTTCCATGCTTCACGCCTCCTGACTTGGTCATATATCTCATCAACGTTTCCTGCGACGCGTCCTCACGGCCAACCTCTCCAGTGATCCGCCCAGCATTCATGACGTAAATCCGGTCACACAAGCCCAGTACCTCTGGCAGCTCGGACGAAATGACCAGCACTCCCTTGCCTTCAGCGGCAAGTCGATGAATAATCGTATAAATTTCATATTTGGCGCCCACATCAATGCCGCGTGTCGGCTCATCCAGAATCAGAATATCCGGTCCGGCGAAAATCCATTTGCTCAGCACCACCTTCTGCTGATTGCCGCCACTCAAATTACCTGTTTTCTGTAAAATGCTCGGCGCTTTGATATTCATGCTTTTTTTCATTTCCTCTGCAATGACGACTTCCTCCTGCTCATTGACGACAGCGCCCTTCGTCAGCTTGTTCAGGCCAGTCAGCGAAATATTACGCTTGATATCATCCATTAGGATGAGGCCATACTCCTTGCGATCCTCTGTTACATAGGCAAAGCCGTTGTTGATCGCGTCCGTAACCGTATTGTTCTGGATCGGCTTGCCGTCTTTAATCAGCTGACCGGAAATGTTGCGTCCATACGACTTGCCAAAAATGCTCATCGCCAGCTCGGTCCGTCCCGCCCCCATCAGCCCGGCTATACCGACAATTTCACCGCGACGAATGTTCAAATTCACCTGATCCAGCACCTTACGGTCTGCATGATGCTCGTGATACACCGTCCAATCCTTCACTTCCAAAACGACCTTGCCAATCTCGGCATGACGCTCTGGATAACGGCTGGTCAGATCACGTCCAACCATCCCACTGATGATCCGATCCTCTGTAACCTCATCCTTTTTCATATCCAGTGTCTCAATCGTCTTCCCGTCCCGCAAAATCGTGATCGAATCTGACACCTTTGCGACCTCATTCAGCTTATGAGAGATGAGAATGCAGGAAATGCCCTGTCTTTTAAATTCCAGCATCAAATTAAGCAGATTTTCACTATCATCTTCATTCAACGCCGCTGTCGGTTCATCGAGAATAAGCAGCTTTACCTTTTTAGAGAGCGCTTTCGCAATTTCGACCAGTTGTTGCTTCCCGACCCCGATGTTCGTCACTAATGTATTGGGATTTTCACTCAAACCGACCTTGGACAGTAGCTCGCGTGTCCCTACAAAAGTCTCTTTCCAATCAATCACGCCGCCGTTGGCGCGTTCGTTGCCCAGATAAATATTTTCCGCAATCGAGAGATACGGGATCAGCGCTAGCTCCTGATGGATAATGACAATGCCCAATTCCTCGCTCTGCTTGATATCCTTGAACTCACACGTTTTGCCCTGGAAAACAATATCCCCTTCGTAGGTTCCATGCGGATATACACCGCTTAGTACCTTCATCAGCGTCGATTTGCCCGCGCCGTTCTCACCGCACAGGGAATGGATTTCGCCTTCCTTGACCTTGAGATTTACATTTTCCAGTGCCTTTACGCCGGGAAAGGTTTTGGTAATTCCCTTCATTTCCAAAATGATTCCAGTCATGGGATACGCTCCTTTCGGTTGGATTCTTACTCTTATTTCAGTCCGATTTGTTCTTTGGTGTAATAGTGACTGCCGACAATATCCTTCTCCACATTCGTCCGATCCACCGAGATCGGATCAAGCAAGTAAGCAGGAATGACCTTTTTACCGTTGTTATAGGATTCCGTGTCATTTACTTTCGCTTGCTTGCCCTGTAAAATGCTGTTGGCCATTACGACCGTTTGCTCAGCCAACTTGCGGGTATCCTTAAATATAGTTTGCGTCTGCTCCCCGGCCACAATAGACTTGATGGAAGCCAGCTCCGCATCCTGCCCCGTAATGATCGGTAGCGGCTTGTTCGCTGATCCATATCCGACCCCTTTCAGGGATGAAATGATACCAATACTGATTCCATCATAAGGGGATAGTACCGCGTCCAGATTGGCCCCCGAATAGTAGGCACTCAGCAGATTATCCATCCGCGACTGCGCTAAAGCTCCGTCCCACCGCAGTGTAGCGATCTGCGCCATCGTCATCTGTTTGCTGCGCACGACCAGCTTACCGGAATCAATATAAGGTTTCAGTACGGACATCGCACCATTAAAGAAAAAATAAGCATTATTATCATCCGGTGAACCGCCGAACAGCTCGATATTGAAAGGGCCTTTGCCTTCCTTGAGTCCCAGCTTTTTCTCAATATACGCCGCCTGTAGCACGCCCACCTTAAAGTTATCGAAGGTCGCATAATACGTTAAATACGGTGTGTTGCGAATCAGACGGTCGTAAGAAATGACCTGAATGCCTCGATCGTGTGCCTTCTGAATCACATCCGTCAGCGTGTTCCCGTCGACCGAAGCGATCACCATAACATTGACGCCCTTGGTGATCATATTTTCGATTTGGGAGATTTGGTTTTCCACCACGTCCTCAGCGTACTGTAAATCCGTTTTATAGCCTTGCTCCTGAAACAACCGAACCATATTTTCTCCGTCCCCTACCCAACGCTCGGACGATTTGGTCGGCATGGAAATGCCCACATAGCCTTTTTCCTTGCTGCCCGTTCCACTCTCCGCCAGATTGCAAGCCGAAAGCATCAGGGCCAAAACCAGAAGCCATACGACAACAGCTCCTTTTTTCATATGAAGTTCCCCTTTCCTCATGTAATGCAGGTCATTTGAAGGTAAGGATTTTGCAAAATCCTCAGGTCAGTGCTGATTAGACTAGAAGTTAGATAGCGCTTACATAAGTGAGGCAACGAGTGCCTCTCCTTTTTTTATGTGCAAACACATGGTATCATTCCAGGCCGGGAAAGGTCTTTGCTGGTTTTGAACTTTTTTTATAAAATTTTAACCTTTGTGTGGGGAGGAGAAGCTGGATGAGATAAAATGAAGATTGTCAGGAGATCGTTCATATATTTTGAAAACGAAAAAAAAGACTTAGCCTTCTTACGATTGGCAAAGTCTCAATTTGTTGAATCATTAAATCGGCTATCTAAAGAGTACACATAGCCCCCGGCTCCAACGGAGCCACAACTTAAATATTTATGTTATACGACGGAATCACTCCTTGAATCTGCTCTCACTATTGATTATCTCCAGGTAGATATTCAATCAAATCAGATAATTTACAGTTAAATGTATCGCAAAGCTTGAATAAAGTCTCCAGCTTTGTTGTTTCTATATTCGTTTCCCTATATAGCTTATTAATTGAATTCCGACTCAATCCTGATTTCGCCATCAATTCTGTTATATCATCTATTCGATGTTCTGCCATGAGTTCCCTTATATTGCACTTGATTACGGTCATCTTTTTCCCTCCATAATTCTATCTTATCTCCCATATCAGTAATCATCAACGAAAAGCAAAGTTTTAACTCTACAAAGTCAAATATTCACCTTGTAATTAACCCTGTAAAGTTATATAATAACTCTATAAAGTTAATTAAAGGAGGAACAATATATGATTAATGCACTAGAATCATTAACAGAGCCACTTATAAGAATACGTTTAGAATTACTCTTTGCTGAGCTTCTGGAGTACCATACGGAGTACAATCAGCTTTCTTCGGAGACAGATCGATACTTTAGAACGCTTCGCGAAGCGTTACCCGATCAACTTCAACATACGGTTTTTCTGTACGAAGATGCTCAAATTTCTCTCCAATCCATCTTAGAAAGAAGCATCTACATACAAGGTTTCAAAGACGCTCTACAACTCTTTAGTGAATTGAAAAATTCTAACATCTAGAGGATCATATGATCCTCCTTCCTATTGCTTTTGATTCTGTCGTATAACGTTCTTGTATTCTTGAACCCGAGGACCTTAAGGCCGGCTTGACCGGCCGGGTCCGCTTGAAGACTTAGGTTGGCAGGGTTATCTGCCTGACTTCACTTCCTCGAAATGCCTCGGGCAGATCAAGGGCTCCGCCAGGAGCCACAGCGTGAATATGGTGTTATCTGATGAATCTGCCCTACATCTCCGAATTAAGACAGGACGTCGACCCACATTTAATTACTAATGTTATAATATATTTCAACTGAATATCTATTTACTCGTCAATTTCATTTAATAATTCTTTCTCAATTTCCTTTTCAAGCAAAAAATATCTTCTAATTTCACCCCAGCAATCCGAAAAGATTTCTTGAATCTCTACTTCCTTTAAATTGTAATCACTAGAATCTGTATATATTTTAAGTTCATCATTAGCAACGTCGAATTCAGAATCAAATATTGTATCACCCATTGGGTGTAAACCTGAAATTTTCAAGGATAGCCCCAGAGAAACAGTTATTTCTCTCGTTTTGTCATCTTCGTAAAGAAATGCACTAATGTTGAATTTATCATCACTTCTCTCAAATATAACTTCTTTCTCCCACTCGTACTCCATTAGAAAATCCATAATTTCTTCTAATATCTTTCTTATTTCATTCTTAAGCTTACTAATCCTTATACAATACGCCTCTACATCTATTTCTTTCAATCCTTCATAATCATACATTGGAAAATGTCTTCCATCATTCTCGAGACCTCTAAGATGAGCAATTATCAAGTCATTTTCAAAATCAATAATAAGTCTTTCAGGAATAAATATAAAATCAATATAATTATTACTTCCTTCAGAACTAGCTCCTGAAACTTCAAAAATAATAAATGTATTTGAGCTAGAGACTTCGGCCCATGGTTTTTGAGTTCCTCTTATGTCTGTACTAGATTTAATATAATCCGGAACTATTTTGCTTAAATAATTCTGCAATGATGTGCTAGTAATAAATCGTTCACGTTCAACTGCTTCGGGGGCTTCTCCATTTAATGCCTTTATCAGAAAATGTGTCCATATTCCATGTCCTAGTTCTGGACTACCGTATGATTTCTCTCCACGTGAACATGACAGAAACATAGCTCTATAATTGCTTGATCGCACAAAATCGCTAAACTCTTTGGTATTCATATCAGCAATAAAATCTCTGCTAACTAATTGCTCATCAATATAACTCGCACATGCATCTATAAATATCAAACATTGATTACATCTTGAGTTTCTTAGTGGCTCCATTAATATTCGGTTTAGTGAAACAGTAGTTTCTTGTATATTATTGGGGTGAGTGTCCCACGTTGTTATTTTGTTATATCCTCCATCATAAAATCCATGACCAGCATAATAGAAAATAAATCGATCACTTTCAGTAAGATTTGATATCTCATATTGAAGTTCTTCATTAAGCGCGGATTTTGTCGCATCAACATCAAGCCAAAGCTTAATATTTTCTTGAGGTACTTTAAGATTATTTATAAGCCATTGTTGAAATGCTATTGCATCATTCCTCGCATAATCAACTGTCTTGATTCTAAATTGATAATTTTCCACTGCTATTATTACTGCGAATGTATTCCCATAAAATCCTGAATTCATAAAACACCACCCATGAATCTGTATAATTTCTTCGAGCAACAGGACGTTGCAAATGTAATACTTTCACTCTCTCTGGGGCAGATCTTTTAGATAATGTTCCTGTATTCACGACCCAGCATATGCTGGGTGTTCGGCGCATGCCGGGCCAAGGACGAATGTCCGCAGCGTGAATATTATGTTATGTGATGTCTGCTTCTTCTTCGAACTACTTAGACAGCTTGTTTGATTTCTTTGCCATGCTTTTAAACTCTTCATATTTCTCTTTAGCAGTTTTAATTTTACTTTCCACTACATAAGGAGCATCATCTGAAAAACTGGGTAATTTCTCATTTATGTAATCGTATAATGATTTTTTCTCAGCAGTCGTCGGAATTATCGGCGCAACAGGTATAGGTAGTGGCTTATCTTCTACTTCTATTCCTTCATGCAAATCAGCCATCCCAAAAGAAAGAAAATTATGAATAGCTCTTTTTCTATCTTCTTCTGTCTGTTTATAATTTCCGTCCGAATCTAAATGAAATCTATCAAATTCCACCATAAGTAGTTTATGCGGCTTCCTGTCTTTATTCCTGTAATATAAGATCACTTCAAGTACTTCCTCACCTGCTAATTGAGGAACAGATTTATGCTTATGATCTTTAGGTCGGGCGATCTTTATAACTTTGCCTGCACGAGACACAAATAAATATCTGCTTTGAATCATCTATCTCACTCTTTCTCTCTTATTTAAGCTGATTTCACATAACGTATTATTCACGAAGTTCATAAATATAAGGAATACAATTGATTAAACGAAATCATCGTGTTTAAATAGCCTTTTTGAAGCATGTTTTTATTATACTATTAAATGGGAAAACATGGCGATCACTAATCTTATACTTTCAAACAAAAGCCTCCGCCAGTTCCTTTGGCAGAAGCTTCTTAACAATTGATTCACGCGAACATCCCAGTTATGTGGCTGTGTACACAGTTAATGAAATCAAAATTTAAAACTTCGCCAATTAACTTGATTAATCGCAATAGCAGTAATAAAGCAATTATTAAGTACATTGTAAAAATTGTAATCTCCCTGCTTATAAATTAATCCAGTAGAATTTATTAATATGAAAATTACTATATAGATTAAGTTGATATGTGATACTAGAACCTCAGAAGTGTATTCGTGTTTAATTTTTTTCTGACTCATAACAACAGAAATAAAAAACTGATTAACCCATACTCCTACTAAGCGATATAAAATTAGAAATAATGTAATCAGAGTATAGAGTATACTATTAAGATTAATTGTGAAATTGGGGACAAATAAAAACAGCAATGCACTACTACCCAGAATAAGTAACAAATATATGAAAGAGGTAACAATCATAGTGGTAATTGTCGAGTATACTTTAAACAATATAACTACTATAAAAAATATAATTGCATCTACAAATAATGTAATAAGTAAAATTCTTGTAAGGCTGTTATACACACTAACGCCTATTAAGATGCCCATTAACAAAAACAATATAAACTGATTGATTTTATTTTTGTAATTTAAATGACTCAAAATCATTATTACTCCTAATAAAGAACCCATAGCCGAAATAAGAGTGACAAGGATCGCATAGTAAAGAATTCTGGGTTCCTCATGAAGGTTCAGATCAGGCGTGTACTTTTTTAGTGCAAAAATAGAGCCCCACAATATTATCATGCCAGCAATAGAAAAACTTATTTTAAATTTAGTTGAAGTATTGGATATAAAAAATGAATTGCTCATTTTTAGTAATGGTCACCCCGAATAACAGCATTCTTTTCTAAACATAAGCCACAAGATTAACTGTCTTATCATACCACAAAATGGATGAATATGACGAACGTTGTTCCTGTATCCTAATGAATAACTTCCACTAATACTATTAGCTGAAGCTTCTATAGAAATTGACCCACACAAACATCTCATCAATGACAGGTACATGTAGGTCAATAAACGTTAGCTATACTCAATAGATAGAAAGATAGGCCTGTTGTCGCGCTTCGCGATTTCAAAAGCTTCGTCCGACCTAGGGAACCAGTTCACAGGAACGTATTGATGCTGCAACTAATACAGCGACTGTTCCTTATCTAATGTATTGGTTCCAAATTGACAAAGGCCCTCACAACATAGGGGAATCTCCTCTCAAGTTAAACTTCGTTGAGTTTACCTTGGTAAGAGATATCAGTACAAATATAATTTGTTCGATTAGCAAACAGCTAGAGCAAAGATCTCATTAACTTCCGTTCTTTTCAATCCTTCACTAAGAACTTCCCTCACTGCTCGTAAACTCATAATTCTCCGATGATTTTTCCGATCTAATTCAACTGAGGAAATATGACTTTTCGATTATGGCTTCATCGGTGACCTCGAAGCAACTTTCTCGGCTACTACGTCGTAATTAAAATCTGTTTAATTAATAGCCTTAATTTGAAAAGGAGAAAACTTGCAAGTAATTAAATGTGCATCAATAAACTCAAGTCTTATTTTCAAGGCTATTTTCACTAAATTGTGTTTTACTTTAAAGCTGGACTTATTGTCGAATTAAATAATACCAACGTTATTGCATATTGCAATATTTGAACTTTAGTTTTTGCATCCTCTAGCTCATTTACAGCTATTTCATTTTGGAAATTCGATCCATGTGCAATAGAATGCCTTTTTTTTAATAATTCATCAATGAATACTATCCATAGAGAATCTTCTCTTGCTAGTTTTCCATCCAATATCGACATATTGTATTTTTCTAAATCTATTTCATATGGATAACTAACAACCGCTTGTATCGTATAGTTTTTCAAATCTTCTAGAAGAGTTAATGTTTCTGAGCTATTATTTTCAAATACTATATCTAAAGAAGACTTGTGTAGTAGTTTAAAAAAGTCCTTTACTCCAAAGTTATTGAGAATGATTTCTATAACTGTTGGAGATGGATTCTTATTACGTTCAAATAAAAAAGGTTCCACAGAAAGTCGAGCGTTTAATTCTCCAAATTTTTCCAATAATTTCCCTTGTATTCTATTATCAATACCGCCACTATCATTTATATTTGATAAATACAAAGAACAAAAAGTTTTTTGGATACGTTTTGGAAATTCCGAAAAACTACAATGCTTGTTTAAGTCCTTGATTAAAGTAGCAGCGGCTTCTTTCATAAATCCTTCAAGATGAGCAACCAATAGAACTACAGCTGATCTACAAAGAACATTTTTTACGTCATCATTGGTTTGTAATTTTATTTGTTCTATAAGTATCTCTATCTCTGACCATCGTTCCTCTAATTCTATAATAAAAAGAGAAGCAAATGTGCTAGACTCTTCATCTTCTTCGCTCACATAATTGTTAAAAGGAGTCATTTGAGCAACCCCTTAACAGCATCAATTCGTTTAGTGACCTTTTCTCTATCATTTACACTTCCAGATACTGTATCGAAGAATGTTGTATCTTTGAATAATGCTTGAAAAGTGTCCTTGTTCAGTTTCGAGAAATCTTGGGAATCTAAGTCAATACTATCTACAACAGCTATTGCTAACGCATCGTATACCGCCGCATTAAATTTAGACATCTGAACAAATTCTCCATTTTCGAATCTATATTTTGCAAAGGCCTGATCTCCAAAGTGTTCTCTTATTACTTTCATTGTTTTTAGAAATTTTTCTCTTAGTAGTACTAATTCAGCATCTGACAATTTGTTGAATTCCTCCATAGACTCAGAGAGGAAAAGTTTGAAACCCTTCTTTAAATTCTTATAGTTGTTATTCCGTAAAGCAAAAAAACGAAGAACTAGTTCTATATCCTCCATCTTTTGAACTTTCTTACTTTCCTCTGGATTATCCAAGTTGATTTGGTTTAAAACTCTGAAATCATCGTGTTTAGCAAGTTCCTTAATCAACTTGTTAAATGGTCCTCTATATATAGCATTACGTAATTCTTGCGCTTCCAACTTAACAGAACCAGAATTCAACCTCTCAAATATGTCGTATTTCACTTGTGGGTCAAGGGTTGAGTCGATTCTTAAACACTTAATTGTTCTTTCTTCCAATCTTCTAATCAGGAACGGAGGTAAATCTTTATATAATGATCCATTTAATGGTTTTAATACTTCCATTCCTTCCAAAACCAACTTATTTGTCATGAAATTAAAAATTGCAGTTAATCTTTGTTGCCCGTCTATTACAGAGTACCGAGCTAAATCGTCAGCCTCATCATCCACGTCCACATCCTGAGATAGATATACCAAAGGAACAGGAATGTTTAGTATCAAACTTTCAATTAATTTTGAAGAAGTTTCTTCGTTCCATCTATGATTTCTTTGGTACTCTGGATCAAGTTTAATTGTGTTCCTTTCAATTTTTTTTACTAAAGTTTCCAAATCATATTCAATACTTTGCGTTTTAACAGTCCGCTCTTTAGCTAGTTGTTGTAATTCAGCTAAATTTTTTTTTAGTGTATTCATAATGGCGATCCCCCATCAATAATTTTCTTACTATCTTCGGCTTTAGCTCCCGACCTTAAACATCTGACGCTGTGCCTCTATAAATTATAACACTATACTCAGCGGTTCATCTGATCTCCTAAAAAATAATGTTATCCTTCTTGCTGTGAGCATTCTCCACATTACTCGCAATAAAAATTCCCTTCACAAATATACACTTTTAAACCTATTACTTCATTTCTCGGATAAGCTTATTCCGACAAGAATAAATAGCGAGCGCCTCATAGAAACTTCATTTGTAATGTTTTTCCTCTTATGCTTCTGAAAATATAAAGACGTTAACCAGATCTCAGCGGTTCATCCCAGAAGCATATCGCATCTCCAATATAAGCTCATCCGCCAAATTATCCGTAATGAGCTTGACATTATTCTTCATCGACATCAATTAAAAACACCCGCTCCTGAAAGCCACCTCGCGCCTCGGCTTTGTCCGCCCGCAGCTTGTCCAGCTCGGTCACATTCGCTCCATGTACTTCTGCCAGCGCTCGGATGACTTCCAGCATATCCGCCAGCTCTTCCAGCGCTCCCTGATCTTTATTCGCTTCAAAATATTCCTCGGCTTCTTCACGAAGCTTCGTTCGCAGTTCCTGCTTATACTCCTCTGGTTCCAAGATACGTGTCCGACATTCCTTGCCCTGAGACATAATGATATGCGGAATCCGATCCCGCACCAGCTTGTTGTATGTAGGCATATGAAATACCACCCTTTCTGATATGGAAGCATTAGCCAGCATCCAACATCTTCCTTTTCGTCATTATATCATTAGCTCAAAAAGAACCGGGGATTATTGATAAAAGATCTACCAATTCATTAAACGAATTTTCTTTATAAATAGATGGATACCGCTTAGACGGATCAGCTACGATCCGTTGTGACAGAGACTCTAGAATAGAGTCCGTTTTATAAAGCAACTTGTCTACTTCCCCCAGCTTCATCGGCTCTTTAGTTACATCATCTTCTCCCGAAACCAGATAATGTACCGTACCGATAAACAGCACTATATCTAAATTGGGCTCAGCATCTGTGTGAATTAAAGGGAACAGGTCAGTTACGGATAAACGAATGTACGATGGAATGATTTGGTTTCGATGAACATAAATAGCCTTAGCCATAGAGAACATCGCTCGATCACAAAGAATGAGGCAGTTTTGAAACTGTTTATGGTCGCGCATCATCTGTGCAAGCTTGATCTGGTATTCGGCAAGCTTTTGAAAATCCATCATGCAATTGAATATGTAGGTGTCGCTGTACTTAGGCAATTTGAAATCGGAATCACTATGTAGTTGGGGACTTAAGGAGTAATGTTTCATGGGGAATCAACTCCTGAATTAAAATTTCATAAATAAGGGTTTTGCAAAATCCTGAAACAAATGTGAGCAACGTAGCACAAATATGTACCATCAAGATGTATAATTTTCTAGCTACCGGACAAGCTTCCTAATAAATATTACTATATAGTAGTTTTTAATTCAATTTACTTACTAACACTTATTAATTAGATGTAACTCTTTCTCTACACTTCTAACTAGAGGATTTTGCAAAATCCAACAAGCGACTTCCAATAATAATATATAGGTCGAGATGATCTAGTTCGTCTATATATTGCACTTTGGAGCGATTGGAATCGATTTTGTAGAATCCTTACTATAGAGAGGTGTATTCATGTCAGAACTTTTGGAATTAGTCGGTACACGTATTCGAGATATTCGAAAGTCTAAAGGGCTTTCCCAGGAAGCTTTAGCCGAAAAAGCAGGATTCAATTCGAGTTATATTGGATTCATTGAGCGAGCGGAGAGAAATATATCTTTGAAAAATCTGGAGAAAATAGCGAAGGCATTGAACGTGGGCGTCTATCAGTTGCTTACATATGTGAAGGACAATGATGAGCTTACCGAAGAAGATTCAAGTATAAAAACCATTTTGACTCTCCTAAGAACTCGTGAATCCAAAGATACTGAACTGGCACTAAAGATTCTTACGGACATCTTTATAAGAATCGACGAACGATGAAACAAAAAAGGAACTGCGCTTTGCAGTTCCCCACCAACCCCTTACGACAACGCCAACATCGCTTTCATATCTTCCTCTGCGGTAGTAATTAGCTTCAAGCCAAACATTTCCACCAACACATCCAGCACACCAGAAGAAATAAACTCAGGCGGCTTTGGCCCAATGCGAATATCCTGGATGCCAAGGCTGAACAAGCCTAGCAGGATGGCAACGGCTTTTTGCTCAAACCAGGACAACACAATGCTGACAGGCAGCTCGTTCACCGTACAACCGAAAGCATCCGCCAATGCCAGAGCGATTTTCACAGTAGAACCCGAATTGTTGCATTGTCCCAAATCAATATAACGCGGAATGCCGGTATCTCCAACGGTGCCATAATCCACGTCATTAAAGCGGAATTTACCACAGGATGTGGTCAGAATAACCGTATCGTTCGGCAAGGATGTAGCCAGCTCGCGGTAATAGTTGCCGCCTTTGCCCGGTGCGTCGCAGCCTGCAATGACGAAGAAACGGCGGATATGCCCGTCTTTAACTGCCTGAATAATCTCAGGAGCCAGCCCGATAACCGTCTCATGATGATATCCCGTTGTAAGCACCTGCTCCGAATCTACATCTGCGGCTGGCAGGGCCAACGCGCGCTCGATCAATGGTGAAAAGTCGTCGTCCATGATCTTGGCTACTCCCTCCAGCCCGGCTACTTCATAAGAGAAGAAGCGGTCTGCATACGTGCCTTTAATCGGCATAACACAGTTCGTCGTAGCCAGAATTGCACCCGGAAACTCTTCGAACAGTCTGCGTTGATCGTACCAGGCTTTACCGATATTCCCTTTGAGATGTGGATATTTCTTCAATGCTGGATAACCGTGAGCAGGCAGCATTTCCGAGTGGGTATAGATGTTGATGCCTTTACCCTCCGTCTGCCGCAGCAATTCCTCCAGCGCATATAAATTATGTCCGGTCACGACGATGCATTGGCCTTCGATTTTATTTTGGCTGACAGTAATTGGCTGCGGAATGCCAAAACGATCCGTATGCGCACGATCCAGCACATCCATGATCCGTACAGCCGCATTTCCGACCTTCATCGCCATTTCCAAATGCTCTTGTACATTAAAGTTAGAATTGGTTAAGGTCATATATAACGCTTCATGCGTGATGCGATCTACCTCAGGATCGGTATAGCCCAACTGGCGAGCATGTGTCGCATAGGCCGCAATCCCTTTTAATGCAAAAATCATCGTATCCTGCAAGCTCGCTATCGTCTCATCTTTCCCGCACACTCCAACTACTTTACACCCGCCACTCGGCGTCTGTTCACACTGATAACAAAACATATCGTTTTCCTCCAAATATTTATAGATATTTGTTCGTTATCCCCAGCGTAACAAACCCCTGAATGCGTAGGTGTGATTACACACACATTTTTTAGCATTTATCATAATAAGACAATGTAGGACAATTCCACATTCCAATTATTCCTATTCCAACGAATTTTCCTGAATTCCACCGCCTTTACGGTACTGCACAGGAGACACGCCCATGGTCTTTTTAAAAGCGGTGCTAAAATAGTGCTGACTGTCGTAACCCGTACGTTCTGCTATATCATAGATAGACAACGTCGTGGAATCCAACAGCTGTACTGCTTTACGGATACGGGCACGCGTGACGAGGGTCACGAAACTGTCATTGAGCTCCTTTTTGAGCACACGGCTGAGATATACGGCGGATACTTGTAGCCGCGAAGCAAGGGCTTCCAGCGTTAATTCCCGATCGGCGTAACCTTCCTGAATGAGCTGCCGAGCCCGGCGTACGATGGGAGACAGCTGCGATTCGCCATACACTCGTTCCCGACTCACCCGGTACGCGTCAATTGCGCCTTCCAGCCCACCCGCGTTGGACTCCACATGCGTATGAACCGCTATATTCAGGTAGCGTCCAATCGCCTGCTCCATGGAAGCACCAATCGTCTCGGGTGCCTCCTGCCACAGGCATATGCCGATCAGCCCGTTCGCATCGCGGAACAACACATGCGGCCGGTCCTCCAGCAGTTCGCCAATAATATTTTCAGCGGCAAAAAGAAACAACTGGCGGTCATTCTCGCGCATAATCGTCTGCCGGGCCTCTGCCGCAGGCCACCGTACGACACCGATCTGAGCAGGCGGCCGCGATGGAAGCCGTAAAAACGCCAACTGCTCCATGACGTCTTTTCCCGTGTGTTGCCCTTCCAGCCATTCCAGGCAAAACCGCTGGCGCAGCAGCGGAATATTCCGTTCAATCTGTCCGGCGGCTTGTTCTACATAGGCAGCACGCTTGTGCTCTTCGTCCATTCGCTGACGAAGCCGCAACAACGCAGCATGAAGCTGATCCGCATCTACCGGCTTCAAAATATAATCCTCCACACCAAGTCGGACAGCCTCCTGCGCATAAGCAAACTCATCATGCCCGGAAATGATCAGACAGCGGCATTTCAGACGCTCTTCCCGCAGCCGCCGAATCAGTTCAATCCCGTCCATGAACGGCATGTTCATATCGACCAGCACGATGTCGATACTAAGCTGACCCAACAGCTCCAGCGCTTCTTCTCCGTCCTCCGCCTCTGCTGCCACCTCCATTCCCAGTGCCGCCCAATCTATGCAATCTCGTATCCCCTCACGAATGATCGGCTCATCATCTGCGATCAATACTTGATAACGTTTTGCCATCCCTATGGTCACTTCCGGTATGGCTTGGTCAATCAGATTCGCCGTAGTCGAGTTGTCTGTGGCCTTTGATTTCGTCATCCTGACCCTCTCCTTTTTCATAAGGCTTCTTCAGTTGCGCCATATCCAGCAGCAACGGATGAATGATCGTAACGCAGGTACCTGTCCCTTCTTTGCTCTCCAGTACAATTCCATATTCCTCGCCAAAAGACAACCGGATACGCGCTTGTACATTCAGCATGCCATAGCTTCTGCCATGGGTATTAACTCCCTTTTGCTGCTGCTTTCCTTCCATCGCCTCCAGCGGGATTTCCAGCCACTCACGCAGTTCACGCAGACGTTCTGCCGTCATCCCTGCGCCATCGTCACGTACCGTCAGCAGCAGCTTGTCGCCCTCAGCTTTAGCTTCTATCCAAATCGTGCCTGGGCCACGTCTGGCCTTGATGCCGTGATAAATCGCATTTTCCACTACAGGCTGAAGCATTAACTTCAACACGAACAGATCCTTTAGCTCGTCGGGAACATTCAATTCCCAGCGAAGTCGGTCACGATAGCGGGTTTGCTGGATTTGCATATAGCTCGATATATGCTCCATCTCGGAGTGCAGCGGAATAAAGTCATCCCCCTTGCTCAGCCCGAGGCGGAACAATCTCGATAGCGCTCCTACCATGTCAGATACGTCATCCGCACCATTTTTCCGGGCCATCCAATGAATCGTATCTAGCGTATTGTATAGAAAATGGGGCTTAATATGCTCCTGAAGGCTGCGCAGCTCGGCATCTCGTTTTTGCCGTTCTCTCAGTTCGCTAAGTGACATGAGACGGCGAATTTGCTCCAGCATCCGGTTAAAGCTCCGCCCCAGCATTCCGACTTCATCCCCACGGTCACTCCATTGGCGAACTGTAAGATCCCCTGTCTCTGCCGTCCGCATATAGGACATCAGCCGAAAAATTGGCTGCGCAATGGAACTCGACAATCGCAAGGATGCCGTTAAGCCAAATAGACATACAATGAAAACAAAACAGACGACATAGAACTGAATTTGTCGCACTTCCAGTGTAGATTCGCGTGCCGGGAATACCCCCACTGTTCTCCAGCCCGTGAATTCGGAAGCCCTGAACATGAACAGCAATTCTCTGCCCCCAGCTTCACGGGTAAACATCCCGCTGTCACCTGCCCCGAACCATTGCGGCGGAATGCGCTCAATCAAAGGCATATCCGGTCTGTACACGCTGCGTCCCTCAGCATCTGTCACCATTAAATACCCGCTTTTGCCCAAGGTTACATCTCTGGCAGCCTGCGACACAGCCCGTAGCTTGAGGTCAATCATAATCGCGCCTAGCACGCGTCCGGTTTCCGAATCCGTAACTGAACGGACGACGGATACAATTTCGCTGTCCTTGTACCGGACATGAGTGGTCACATTACGGTGGCTCGGCTGTCCTAGCACAGTGAATATGCCTGCATGCTGCGCCGCCTGTTGGTACCAGCCTTCTTCCGTCAGGCTACGCGTGCTTCGAGCATACATTTCGTTGCTGATATAGTCGCCTTTTTCGTTCACGATCAGAATCCCTGCAATTTCAGGATATAACGTAGTATAGCCCTGCAAAAATTGCTTCATTTTATACAGCGTATCCTGCTCCTGTACAGAACTTAATGCCTGCTTGGAGCTGAGAGCCTGATTTTGCGCCGAGTTCTGAGTCTGCTCCCCCTGATTTTCCGGTGTTATTACACTCGCATGACCCGCGTGGCCGTCAGCCAGCGTCTTCCCTTTCCAGAACTCCCCGATATCGGGGTTAAAAGCAATCAGATACGTCATGTTTTGCAAATTTTCCATTTTGGTGTCCAGCGCTTCGTTCACCTTGCCAATCAACTGCATCGTATGATCTTCCACCTGCCGCTCAATAATCCGTTCCACCGTCCAATTGACCAGCAAACCTAATCCCAGCGAAGGCACAATGCCAAACAACAGGAACAGCAGCATGAGCTGATAACGTAAAGGCATATTGCGCAAGCGTAACCGCGGCATCATTTGGAGCACCCCTAATTGGATACGCTCCCAAAATTTATTTCGCATAATAATCGTCTACATTCGCCCGGGTGACCACGGAAATCCCAGTATCTACCCGCACGGGCAGCGGAGTGTTGTCGCCAGTGGAAGAAGGTGCAGGAATCGTCAAATGATGATGCAGATGGAACAAATATTGAAGCGACCAATAACCCATATTCCATGTTCCCTGGGCAATCGTTGCCGAGATCGTCCCACCACGAATCATATCCAATGTCGCTTTATTCGTATCAAAAGAAATGATTTTCAGTGGATGGCTCTTCTTTTGACTCAGCACCGCTTCACCCACACCTGTTCCTCCCGTTGCATCGGTCACAAAAATGCCCGCCAGTTTCGGATAAGCTTTCATCAGCCTTTGCGACTCATCCCGGGAGACCATCGCGTCTCCGCGGCTATCTGCGACTTCCACCACCTTCATCGCAGGATACTGCCGCCTAATGGTATCGCGAAAGCCACGCGAGCGTTCCTCATGATTTTGCTGTCCAGGCAGCGTCAGAACAGCGACCTGACCTTCTCGTCCCAACAGCTCTGCCATTTTATCCGCAGCGGTCACGCCCGCCTTATAATTATCCGTGCCCAAAAAGGAATACGCCCGGCTCCCCGGCGCTCCGGCATCAAACAGCACCACAGGAATGCCCGCGTCCAGCGCCTTATTAATCACCGGAATGAGAGAGTGAGGATCAATCGCTGATATGGCAATCCCTGCGGGCTTACGAGCAATCGCCTGTTCAATAACGGTCGTCTGCTCCTGCGCATCATAACGGGTAGCTCCCCGATACTCCACAGTCACCCCCAGCGCATCCCCGGCATCCTCGAAGCCCTTGAGCCCGCTTTTCCAATACTCCAAACCAGACTGGAACGTAATCATCATATAGGTTTCTCCGATGCTGCCTCGTAGCCCCTTATCTTCCCAAGTACCATTCAACGGGCCAGTTTGTTCATACCTGAACACATAGAGAGCAAAGGCCGCAATCAACAGCATATATACCAGCAGCGTTTTTTTCATCCTTCCTCTCCTCTTCCTGTGTGTATCCTTAAGTTATAAATTCACTTTAATTTATTCTTGTTTTACTTAGATTGTAAACGCAATCATATCAAATTGGAACTACTTCACTCTTCTTACTTTCAGGTGGCGTTAATCCTGCACTAATGTTTCTACGTTACAATACCTACAATTGTGCTAGGGAAAACATATGCGTATCTTAAGGAAAAGGAGTGATATGGATGAGCAAGCCGCGTATCGCGGAGTGGACAGAACTACGGGGCCTTGCCTACCTCGCTGTCGTGCTTCAGCATTGCATTGGCGAATATATTTATCGCAGCGACATCCAACAGCCAGATTCTGTGATGCTCGCGATGCTGTATCATTTGACACGTTTTGGCACACCGACGTTCGTTTTCCTGTCTGCGGCGCTGCTTTTTTATAACGGCAACAAACCGATTGGCTATCCTCGCTATATTGGCAGGCGGTTTCGAGATATTTATGTTCCTTTCCTTTGCTGGACTGTTATTTATTGGGTATGTACTCAAAACTGGTCGACGGCGCAGTGGGGAAATATTTATTTTTACAAAGGTATGTTCGCGGAAATGATCATCCCCGTCAGCGGATATCATCTATGGTTTGTAGTGATGATCTTTCAGTTTTATATTTTGTTTCCTTTATTTTCAAAAGCAGCCGGGCAGGTTCAAGCGTTTCTACGTCGTTATAGCACGAAAAGACGCAAACAGCTTGTTTTGGCTGTTATGCTGATTGCCGCTGCGGCTTACGCTTTGTTGTTACAATGGTCCTACTATGACATGTCTGCATGGAGCACTGGGTTGCCGTCCTTTTGGCAGACTCTGTTAGATTACCGCACTTATAACTTTGTTATGTATTTTTTCTATTTTATGCTGGGCGCAGTGTGCGCCTATATGACGGACACCTGGCGGGGATTGGCCCAACAGACGTTGCCGTGGAATGTATTTGTCTTTATTGGTCTATTCATGCTTATGGGTCACACAATGCTGATCCAGTCGGGTGATACGATCAATCTCAATATTTCTACTTATCTGAAACCAAGCACCTTCGTGCTGATTGTCTCGCAGTTGCTTTTGTTGTACGGACTGTTGCTTCATTTGCAAAAAGACCAGCGATCCGAGCCGTTTCGTCGTATGCTGAACTGGATTGGACGCTATTCCTTCGGAGGATATCTGGCCCATGCGCTCGTGCTGTCCTTCATATCCTACTACACCCGCCCGCTTGCACTGGGCGATCATCATTTTACAGCTACGCTTATTACGTTTATCGTCGTGGCAAGTGTTTCTTTGGGCATCAGCTGGCTCTTTGCCCATCTGCCCGGCGGTAACTGGATTGTTGGCTCCAAAGGCAGACAGCGGTTGAACTGGCATTCGTTTCGCTTCCAGTTCTTTTCCTCCAAACGTGCTTCCAAAAGCACGCAGGAGCTTGGCTAATCTTGTAGATCTGTGTTTCAGCAAGGGGTAATAAATCCAATGGACTTTGGCAGGGCTCACTTATTGAGCTCTGCTTTTTTGTTGCCTTAGTATGCTACCCCCAAAAAGCGATTAACATTTTATGACATGAATATGTATTTAATTTTAAAATAAGTCATTATATAGAATAATCATAAACGTTACGTGGGAGAAGTCACAGTTTTGCATAAAAAGAAAGGGGAGGATGGACTGAACATAACATCGTCGTTGTTAATGATCTGATCCAAAACATGGTGAGGCTGCTTTCTGGTCTGAAACATACGGTTGTACTGATTAATCAGTTCATCCAAAAGCATAGACTGTTCAAGTACACAAGCATGTCCGAAGCCATGCTCTTCGTAAAGATCATACAAGTGTTGTCTGGCATTTTCCATTTGTTGAATTAACATTAACGTGTCATCTCTGTTCATCCTGCATACCTCCTAATGAATCTCATTTTAAGGAGGGATGTACAAATACGTCATGATCTTTTTTGAACCAAAAAATTACAAAATAATACAAAAAGAGACCAGCAATAAGCTGGTCCAGGGTAATGAATTAGTGCTTGGTCAAGATCCACCAACGTGTCCTTGTGTTTGGATCGTGTCATGGCTTAGATTTCCAGCTTGGACTGGTACTGTGAATACCAGTAAAAAGCTAGTTACCGCCAAGAAGAAAGCCATCCTTTTGATCATTTTTCTCCCACACCTCCTCATAAATAGATTGGAACTGTGTCTGTGTTTCGGGAGCCGCATGTGTTTTGAAATGAAAAAATAATCCAAAACAATTGGCAATAAGTAGTACATGGTTAATTGTAACAGCTTTTTCAAATGCGTTTATTAAACATTTGAAACCATATGGATATCTACCTTTATATAGGCTATACTTAGCCATTTTATACCAGAAGCGTACGTATTCTTCAGGTAAAACTTGTTGTGTATACATGTCAGAAGACAACGGTTCCTGATACGCTGCAATTTGGGATTCAAAGCGCCGAAGGATATGGTCTACATCTACATTGTACCGATTAGCTACTTCAAGGACGTTCAATAGCTCGGCAAAAATCTCCTTTTCGGCAGCCATATGTTCTACGTAATCTTGCAGAACACTGATATCCCCAGACATAAGTCTGTTGACGTACGTATTAATTTTCGCCCATTGCTGATATTGCTTCTTCCAATACAGAGACTCGGAGTCTTTTTCCTTTACCCAACTTAGATCAGCATAACCGCGAATATGTTCTAATGCCTGTTCATGATCTCCTTTTGCATCACAAGCATTAGCACACAACAATTCGGCGTAAACTATGTATACAAACAGCGGCCTACTTAGCTTTTTTCGTGGCTCTGCCTCTTTTCTCTTGGAGTTATGAACCAAATTATACTGGATCTGTCCTAATTGACCCATTTGATGTGCAAATTCATACACCTTGTCCCACATGCTTAATGATCTGTACACGTTCGCCAAATCTTTTAGGGCATCTAATTGCTCTATCTCGTCTAAACGATCCACAAAAGGGGCAAATTCAATGGCAGCTTGAAGATTTACAGCTCGATCTTGTCCAATATTGATTTGGAACAAGCGATACTGGCAGACCGCCAATCGCTCTGAATGCTGTTGTTTCTCACTTTCAGCCACCTTTTTGTATAGATAGGCTGCTGCTTCGTTGTAACCTTCTTTGTATACATTTTCGGCAACTTCAAAGAGCGATGGCGGATAAGTAGGGTTATCCAATAATAAAATTACAACTCGCTGCAAGCAGTCCAATCGCCCTAGCTCAATGCATCGGTATAGGAAAGGGCTGATTTTTTTCCAGTTTAGCGGAGATTCTTCAATGCATTCTTCAATATAACGCTCGTAAAAATAATCCGGTGGTAAATTCATTCCCGCAGTAATACTATCCAGTTGGTGAACAGATATAGATCGGTTACCGGTCACAATGCTACTAACTGTACCTACATTCAAATCAATCGTGTGACCAAACTTGGTCATCGTTAAGCCTTTTCGTTTCAGATAAGTTTGAATTTCTGCCTGTATCGTAGGTGTGATTTCCATGGACAAACCACCCTTTCAGCATTTTCATAGAATTTCAATTTCAATTTCAATAAACAATATAGTTTGGAAACTAATAGTATAATTATTGATTTTCCTTCACGATAATACCATCTTTTGGAACAAACATAAATGCTTTTACTTTATTGATTTTTATATTTTTATTAGGAGATCATTGGATGTTGGATAATGGAAGGAGAAGATCACTTGAAAAATACAGGTATGACACGTCCATTGGATACGTTAGGTCGAATTGTTATTCCTAAAGAGATGCGAACCTCTATGGGTATTCAAGCTGGTGAGTCCTTAGAATTTTATTTAGATGTTGAGACAGGATTGTTGAGTATGCGGAAGTATATTGGAGTCTGTTGTCACTTATGCTATTCGATTCAGGACTTAAGCTATTTCAGGGATTCATTTTTATGTAAAAAATGCATAAATGATCTGAAGGGAAATATAGGTGTGAGTCCATTACCTGTTCCTGTTGTAAAGAAACCTGCGTACAAAGAAAAAAGTAACCATCGGTCGTCTTCACAACATTTAGTTGAAAATCTAAGAAAACTCATGCGCGAGCATCCAACAGCCAAGCAAGGCGAATATGCTGAATGGCTCGGCGTATCCCAAGGCCGTATTTCCCAGCTAAAAAAGCTATTATAGGTATTGCTCAACTCTTATTCTAGCAAAGCTAAATAACCAGTCGCTGGTTGATTTCGTGCGACTGGTTATTTCAACTCTTCATTAGTAGGAAGGACTACAGGGGATAAATCATGATGTATTAATTGTTGCTCAGGCCCCATCGTTGCAAGATACGAAAGAAGCACCCAACTAAACTGACAGGGCTGACTGCTGTGACAAATCCCCCTGACAAAGCCTGTTTTTTTCGAGATAGTGTAGATACACGAAACAGCACAAAGAATGGAGAACTTATGGCAACGACAAGGAAGAATAAGAAATCTTCGCAGGAGCGATCAGCCTCAGTCTGTACCTGCATTAATCTGCGCCGTTCCTCGATGGCTGTTACAGGACTGTATGACCGATATTTGGCCCCGAGCGGACTCAATATTAGCCAATTCTCGCTGCTTAAGCACTTAACTGCGCTGGGACCAGCAAGTGTAAGCGAATTGGCGCTGGAGATGCGGCTCGACCGGACAACGATTGTGCGCAATTTGAAGGCCTTGGAGCATAGCGGATATGTGGAGGATACATCTGCTGAAGGCAGTCGCAACCGCTGCCTTACTCTGACGGAGAGTGGAAGAACGGTATACAACGACGCAGCCGAGCTTTGGGAGGAGGCGCAACGTTTTTTGCAGGAGTCATTGGGAAAAGAGAATCTGCACATACTGACCTCACTCTTATCCAAAATTGAACATTTGAGTTTGTGATTACCTGTCTTCTCATACATGAAGTGTTTGCTCGATTCGTGTATATACACGAAAAAAATGTTTCGCGGTATCAAGGCTGGTCAGTGATATATGTTAGCCCGCCACAAGGCTTCTGAAAGGAAGCTTTATTATTAACAATAACCATGGAGAGGGATGTGGATAGGATGGTTGAATCTGTATTGGATATGAGAGAAAACATCGTAGCCGAGATGAAAACCTATGTGAGCGAAGACAAAGGCAATGTTTGTGAAGAACTGCAGAGTCCTTATTACGAGGAGCCGATTATTCAATTTGCCGCCGCCCATGACCCTTTGTTTGAGGAGTACAAAAGAGTGGTGGGGCCCGATCACGCCACCCCGCAGGAAGCATTTGAGCGTTCCTTTGGAATGGAGAATTTTGATGGAGGTACCGTTATCAGCGTTGTTCTGCCGATCAGCGAGACGATCCGCAAGGCTAATCGTGCGCAAAAAGAAGGAGCCTCAAGGGAATGGGCGCTGCTGCGGACCTTTGGCGATGAATATTTTGAACAGTCTGCGAGGCAGCATTTGGCGGGATACTTAACAGGCCTTGGTTACCGTGCGGTTGCGCCGCTGGATACGGATTGGTACAGCATCCATGGTGCAACAGGGGGGCCGATCTCCAACTGGTCGGAGCGACACATTGCATATGCTGCGGGTCTTGGCACCTTCAGTATCAACGACGGCTTCATCACCGAAAAAGGAATTGCCATCCGTCTGCTGTCCGTGGTGACCGATCTCAAAGTTTCGCCTGATGCCAGAACATCTTCAGCCACAGGCCATACCGGAAACTGCCTGCTGTGCAGCAAAGGCATCTGCGGTGTGTGCATTACCCGCTGCCCTGTGCAAGCCATCAGCAAGGACGGCGGACATGACAAAATCGCCTGCATGAAATTTGTGTACGGCCAGGCTTCACGGGACTTTGCGGTTCTAAACGGTGGCGAGGCCAAATCGGGTGCTGGCTGCGGACTGTGCCAGACCAAGGTACCCTGCGAGAGTAGGAATCCGATGCGGACCGCCCGGTGAATATGGAAACCTTGCCTCCATTCACAAGGTTTTTAGTATAAAAAGATCATGCTAGTTTTGCATCAGCCCACCAAGCACCCTTTTACATTTAGATTTCGTTAGCCGAGGTTGAGGGCCTCCCCGGCTAACGCTTCAATTGAGCTTCATTCGAAGCTCCGGACTTACGATCGAATGTAATCGGGCCTTTACGGTTCACAAGCCGTTTCAGATCCACGGTCATTTCATTCTTCAATTTATCAATGAGCTGGTCTTCTTGGATGCCTTTGCTTTTAGCAACCTCGGCCAATGACTTCCCTTGTCCCAGTTCTTTCTCTAATTGGACAGGAGTGATGCCCAGCAGCTTGGCTACTTTCTCGTTGAGATGGTGATTCAAGCCGCCAGGCCGTTTGCCGTGTCTATGTCTGTGAACATGCCCATGCCCGTGGTCGTCCTGTGGTTCAGCATTCCATTGGCGGGCTGCCCCTTGGATAGAGTCGTTGGGAGTGAGAGTTTGCAACGAATTACTCGGTTCCGTCCCGGAAGCTCCAGCTGCACCCGCAGTGCCATACATCATCACTCCTCCATACAGAATAGCAGCGGTCAATTTCCATTGTTTTTTCATGTTGCAGACCCTTCTTTCATCCTTTTTAAAATAATATTTTCTTTTCCCGCTATTTTTATTCATATTTTCGCCTGTTAAGTAACCATAAGACGGGAAAAAGAAATTATGAACATTGCTATCACAATTACACCCAACCTTCGATCTACACGTGCTCCTTGGGAACCCTATCCTGTAGAGTGAGCAAGAATGAATAACTATACTTTCTACAATATAACTTGAAATTTTTCAAGTTATATATTAAGGAAAATATGATAAAATCAAATTGTAAACGTTTACAATTTGATTTTTGGAAAGACATGTTGCATCAAGCTACTACAGAATGCACTGCATCATAGTGAGGCTACAGGAGAAAAGTCCAATGAAACAAAAAATAAGGTTATTTTTATGGACATCCAAACGCACGAGCAAAACCATATCGGTCAGCGAGCACTTCAAAAAGTGGGAAGACATGGACAAGATGTATGAAGATTCACTTACTGTAGAGGGATACCAAAGCAGTCGGAGTGCCAATGTAACTAGTAATACAATTACGATTGGCGGCAATAATGGCACCAGAAACCAAGAGATCGAGCTCGTTGTAACAGCCGATGACGGGACATGGGATGCTTATATTGACTATTTGGAGATCGACTAACCTTACTGTCTATTAAAATTGTTAGGAGGTAGAACCTTGTTTATAGCTAAAGCAGGAAAATGGACGGCGATTATGTCAATCACCTTGTCTTTATTCACAGGCTCGCTGGTGATCTCGAGCAACCAGGCGCTTGCGGCTGATTGCTCGAGCGGTTATGTAGCGTTAACCTTCGACGATGGTCCCAATCCCTCTAACACCAAAGCGCTGCTTAGTGCTCTGAAGCAAAACGGTTTACGCGCGACGCTCTTTAATCTTGGACAAAACGCGCAGAATAATCCTTCGCTTGTACGTGACCAACAAGCAGCAGGCATGTGGATCGGTAACCATTCATGGTCACATCCGCATATGACGCAACTGAGCACATCGCAGATGTCATCGGAAATTACACGCACGCAGCAAACGATACAGTCCATTACTGGCACGGCACCAAAGTTGTTCCGTCCTCCGTATGGCGAGACCAACGCAACCCTCAAATCCATCGAGACCCAAAACGGTCTTACCGAAGTGTTGTGGAACGTTGACTCTCAAGACTGGAACGGCGCCACCACCGCACAGATCGTAGCTGCCGCAAGCAGACTTAAAAACGGCGATGTGATCCTGATGCATGATCAGTACCAGACTACACTCCAAGCGATCCCACAAATTGCACAGAACCTCAAAAACCGAAACCTTTGCTCTGGTATGATCTCACCGAGCAATGGCCGGGCGGTAGCGCCTGACGGCGGAAACGGCGAAACGCCGCCAAGCACAGGCACAAAAATGGAAGCAGAGAATATGACGAAAGGCGGTCAGTACACTTCAAATATCAGCTCGCCGTTCAACGGAATCGCTTTATACGCTAACCATGATTCGGTGAAATTCACACAGAATTTTACCAGCGGCACCCATAGTTTTTCACTCCGTGGTGCTTCAAATAATTCCAACATGGCCAAAATTGACTTAAAAATTGGTGGACAAACGAAGGGTATCTTCTACTTCGGCGGGAGCAGTCCTGCGGTCTACACTTTAAACAATGTCAGCCATGGAACCGGAAATCAAGAGATTGAGCTTGTTGTAACAGCCGATGATGGGACATGGGATGCTTACATTGACTATTTGGAGATCATCTGATTTTTTAAAAACAAAATCCCGGCGGGATCTTCCCCGCCGGGATTTTTGTCGGTACCCTTTTCGTCAACATTCTCAATGTAAAAATAACAAAATCTTGAAAATTGCAATCTGTTGTATAATGGCGGGTAACAACTAGAAGTCGCTATAAAAATATTCATAAGAGATGCAGGTGATGGCGATGGAATGGTATTTTGCATACAAAGACGAATTGGAAAAAGTATTTCGTCAAGCGGAGGAACGGACTTCCACGTTTCCAGCTCCCTTTCAGCAAGAGGGTTTGGACTATCTGGCGCGTTTTAATCCGTTGCGGGAAGACAGCACGCGTAATTACATATGCTATTTGCTTCCATTTTGGCTGCAAGAACTCACCGGACTGCCCCCCGAAACATGCCGCAAGCTGTCACTTGGCAACGTGTTCGTCATGGCTCACTATTTAATTCAAGACGATGTGATGGACACAGCAGCAGACAACCGTAAAACGCAACTTGCCTTAAGCCAGCTATTCTATACCGAGTGTCTAAGCGTATATCGGGACCTTTTTCCGGCAACCTCTCCTTTTTGGTCATATGCCCGAACGTATGTTGATGAATGGGCCGTTAGTGTGATATCCGAAGGAACAGAGGACTATTTTCAAGGAGAAAGAAATAAGGTCGCGCTGAAAGCAAGTCCATTAAAAATGGCAGGAACGGGTGCTTTACTACTCGCAGGCCGTGCCGATCTGATCCAGATCATTACAGATATGACGGACTTGGCGCTACTCGTGCTTCAAATGTCGGATGATTGGGCGGATTGGTCAGAAGATTTGGTCGAACATAGCTATAACTGTCTTTTGTCCCATATCAGTGCCGAGCAGAAGACAGCTTACTGTGAAGGATTGGGACCCCAACAGATTCAAGAAGCGATTTATGTACGCGGTGTGCTCGCCAGCTATGTGAGCATTGCCGATCAAGCAGTCCAACAGTTAGAGACCCTGGAGCCTTCTATCCACGGCCTAAGTAGCTTTGCACATTCTATCGCAGCAGAACTGGGCGAAGTGGCGGCGGAAATTGAAGGCGGACGCTCGCATTTGAGAAGAGGCGGACTTGATTATTGGCTCTCCAAAAATATGAAATAATGCTAGATTTTTCTGAGTCTTTCGTGGTATACTAACTAGGTAAATATAACCAATTGAATGAGAGGGTGATTTTTGATGGCTACTGAAGTTCTTCAAACACAAGTCATTCAAAAAGCTTGGGAGGATGCCAGTTTCAGAGAGAAACTGATGACTGATCCCAAATCTGCAATTCGTGATGTGTTAGGAGTCGTGATCCCCGATCATATCCAAATCAAAACATTAGAGGAAACGCCTGATCAGTTTTTTCTGGTAATTCCTCCAAATCCCTCCGGCGTGCTCGCTGCATCCCAAAAACCTCGCTCAATGTGGTAGATTGGTTGTTAATGCTTATTTAATCTAGATTCCTTAATCTCATGTGGGTGGGCTCAGCAAGCTTCCCTCCGTTTTCTCCGAATGCAAAAAAGCCGGATATTATCCGGCTACGGGGAAGCGGATGGTCGCTTCTGTTCCCACCCCTTTTGCACTTGTAAAAGTTATTTTTCCATTCATCGTTTCAATAATCCGAAAAGTTACCATCATCCCCAAACCCGTGCCTTTTGTCTTATTCGAAAAGTAAGGCTCACCTAGTCTGGATAAAGTCTGAGCATCCATCCCTTCACCATTATCCCGAATATGAATGACAGCTTCTCCGTTGTCCACATAAGCCCATATATGAATATGACCCTGGTCTCGCAGCGATTCAATACTGTTTTTGATGATATTGATGAACGCCTGCTTGAACTTGGAGGAATTCCCACGTACTTTGATTTCCTGGGGAATATCCAGCGAAATTTTTCCACCTTGCAAATTAGCCATTGGACTGATGATTCCCTCAATATGTTTGAACTCGTCCAATATGGTCAACGTTTTGGTTTGGTCAAACTCTGGCTTGGCAAAGGTCAGAAAATCAGTAATAATCGCGGAAGCTCGATCCAGCTCCTCCAGAGCGATATGTAGATAGTCTTTGTTTTTACCATCCTCCTGCTTGCTCATCAACTGAAGAAATCCACGTGTAACCTGAAGGGGATTACGTACCTCATGAGCTACAGATGCAGCCAGATCGCTAATAATCTCCATTTTCTCCGAACGTTGAAGCTCATTATTGAACATCTCCAGTTCTCTGGAATACCGAACCACCTGCTTATGCTTTTCTGCCAGCCTTCTGCCCAAAATCGCGATCAACGCCAGTACAAAACCGAACACGCCCCATTTCCACAAAAACATATTGTAGTGTCCGTCCAGAATGAAGAACCAGCTCAGTTCCCCAATAGAGATGACTGCAAAAAATGCAAAGCCTGTCGATAAGATGATCGCTTCGTGATCACCCTTAAGTGCCATGCGAACCGAAGCAAATACCAGCAGTACCAGTAAGGCCACGAGTAATATACCCAGGATGATTACACTGAAAAAATAATATAAATCGTTCAACCGCTCCTGTGCTCCTAAATTCACAATCATCATGGTGAAACAGAACAAAGAGTAGGCGGTTAACAATTTTCTAAATTTACGAATCAGTATGATCGAATTGATATTTTGCTCAAAAAAGAAAGCTAATGAGGGCAGCAGAATAAATAGTGCCACATCAAAAAGTTGTAAGTACAGCTTGCCGTAGCCGCGATAGAATGTATACAAGAATGGTGAATACGTTACGATCATCAGACCAATAGACAATACAATCGCACTTAGGGACAGCCACATGGCCATACTCGGACGGAACAGAAAAAACGAGCAGATCAGTAATACCAGGGCGATAAAGATAAACGTACTGCCCAGTACAATATCTAAAACATCCATTCTGACCAAGGTTCCCAACAAATCACGATAATCACCGGTCATCACATTGCCGATAATGCCCAGTCTATTCTTACTGCTTTCCGTCCATATGTATAATGTTTTACCGCTGTCTTCCGGCTTGAGCGGAATCAAAATACGATTATTCTCATAATTGTACCCACGGTAGGATTCGTAAAAATTGGTCCCATCCTTATACAGCGTAATATGCCTGCCATAAATATTTTCAAAAAGTACCGCTGGCGTTTCATCATTTAGTGAAGGTAACTTAATACGAATCCAGGCGGAGCCTATATTGCCGGGCTGCCTAAGCAGTTGTGTATCATCTTCAATATGCATCCAGACCTTGCTGGGATCCTTTACCTCATCTAAAGAGCCATCCTCGTCTACCGCTCCCCATCTCATATCCCAGGAGGGTATTTTATAATCCCTTTCCGGGGTCATTTTGGCCGCACAGGCGGAGTGGCCCAGCGACAACAGCATCACAATGACCGCTAGCAGGGCGGCGACAGCTTTGGGCACATGCCTCATGTTAAGCACCTCAAAGTTACATAGTAGGATTTACAAGTTTGTATACGTTTTAACATTTTTTACGTCCTGAAATTATATTATTCTATACGATGATGTGCATACCTTCTTCATAAGAAGGGTATCATGTTCTTTTTACTCATTTTTTGTAAAATCTTCATCCTCATAGATCGTCCAAATATCGGAGAATCAATAATCGCGTATTTCTACTATTTTTCCGGCCTGTCCGCCATCTGTCCAGTATAAACCTTCCGGGCGCCGAATGAGGGTGCGGGAAAATCCCGGGGTAGATGCCTTTTGACCTACTCGGATACGACTAATCATCGGACCAAACATATACCATTCCAATTCATATCCCTCCCTATCTTCTTTATCATATCACAGCAGTTACCAAAAAAACGCTAATTGAGAATGGGCATATCCCTATTCGCATGATTTTAACTTCCTACAGACACACTAACTCAAGGTTTAGCCGTTCTTCTGTTTGGGTAAGGTCGGAATAAGCAACAAAAAGTAAAGGAGCTGAGCAACATGGCCAATCGTGACGATCAAACTACTGAGCTACATGACAATGAATTTGAGCCTTCTCTGCAAAATGCAGAAACCAACTGGGAGAATCTGACGGAAGGGCCGGATACTCCTCTGGAGGACGTACCAGATGCCGATGAACTGACACCGAACAGTCCTGTCGATCCTTCTGCTCCTGCTGAATTCCTGCATGGAACCGATTTGCTGAATGGTACCGATGGGGACGAAGAAGAGCAACTGGACAGCGACGATATGCTGGATTAAGCACTTCATTTTATCGGGTGAAAGAAAACGGTTACCCATTCTGCTATGCGGGTAATGAAGTGTATAACAGAAAGGAGTTGACTGATCTCCTATGTATAAAGATCCGATGTCTCAGGCCGATATGGAGTATAAGCGCTATAAAACCTTGAATCCTGTGGAAGCAGACGAACGTAGGACCGCGGACAAGACAATTACGGACGATATCTCAGCCGAAGATAACCCGCGAGGAGTCGCATCTGCGAAGCCCGAACCCAGGGATCAAGGAAAATGAAAGGGCAGCAATTCAAGGGCAAAAACTTGAACCTGATAATCAGGGCTTGCCTTCTGCACCTACTTTGTTTAAAATAAGGTCAAATCTTTTGAATACCATGAACAAAGACAGTGACGGAGACAAGTAAACGTCTAACGGATTCCCACAGAAAGGTACGAATTGCTGAGAGCGTACCGCAATCCCGCGTTGAAATTCACTCCCGAGTCGAGCCTTGAACCGACAGAAGGATTCATTCCTTTGTCCGCAGTAGAGGTTTCCGGAAGCCCCCGTTACGGGCATCAAGCTCAGAAGTTACTGCCGTCGACTGAACGACGTTGACGATTCGTATGTATACTTCTGTAATTAGGGTGGTACCACGGCATTCGTCCCTTGCGACGAGTGCCTTTTTGTGTTATTTTCTGCAAAAAAAGTCTATCGGCTAACAGAAAAAAACAAATTTAAATTCGGGAAGGGTGTACTGTATGTCAACCAATGAAAATTCTTTGGAGCTGTTGCGGGAACAGCTCGATGCTACAAACTTGCAATTGCTGGAGCTGCTGTCCCAACGCGCTGAACTGGCGGGACAACTTGGAAAATTGAAGGAAGCTCAAGGGGTACCTGACTTTGATCCGGTACGTGAGCAACAAATGCTGGACAAGCTGATCGCGGCTAACCGTGGACCTTTTGACGATGCTACGATTCGCCAGCTGTTCAAAAATATTTTCAAGGCTTCTTTGAACTATCAAAAAGAAGAACACAAAAAACATCTGATCGTCAGCCGCAAAAATCAACCAGATAGCACAGTTATTAAGGTTAAAGATACGCTGGTGGGCGGCAAAGCCTCCATCATGGTCGCAGGTCCCTGCTCGGTGGAAAGCTACCAGCAAACTCGTGAAGTAGGTGCAGCTCTCAAGGAAGCCGGTGTGCCGATTCTTCGGGGTGGCGCGTTCAAACCACGTACGTCTCCGTACGATTTCCAAGGACTGGGTGTGGAAGGCCTGCAAATTCTCAAACGTGTAGGCGACGAGTTCGGGCTGGCTACAATCAGTGAAATCGTCGATCCAAGACATTTGGAGGAAGCGATCCAATACATCGACATTATTCAAATTGGTGCGCGTAACATGCACAACTTTGAATTGCTCAAAGCTGCGGGTGAAACCAGAACTCCGGTTCTGCTCAAACGCGGACTGGCTGCCACAATGGAAGAGTTCCTTCATGCTGCTGAATACATCGTTTCCCGTGGTAACACGCAAGTTATGCTGATTGAACGCGGTATCCGTACGTACGAAAAATGGACGCGTAACACGCTGGATATTTCCGCTGTTCCGATTTTGAAAAAGGAAAGCCATCTGCCTGTATTGGTGGACGTGACTCACTCCACAGGACGTAAGGACATCCTGGCCCCTTGCGCCAAAGCTGCCCTGGCTGCTGGAGCTGACGGTATCATGGTGGAAGTTCATCCGAACCCGGCAGTCGCTTTGTCCGATGCTCAGCAACAGCTGAACATTCCTGAGTTCCACAACTTCCTGTCTGAAGTCAAAGAATCCGGTTTATTCAAAGCCTAAAACTAATTTTATGCCGGGATTCATAAACCGCTTTCATTTTCTCGGACATTGGTGTAAAATTGAATCAGGATTGTGACTGATCATGCAGGCAAAACCTAAATGTATATATGCTCGATATTTGTCGAGGCATATATATGTTTAGGTTTTTTTTATGCCTAAATCTTGAATAAAATGAATACCTACATGGTTATAATCCTAAAAAAACATCATAGTAACGTTCAGAGAGGGGAACAGAAATGAGAGAAAGAAAAGGGTTAAGCATTTTTCTATTAGCCATGATATGTATCCTGATCATCAGTGGTTGCAGTGGTAAGGCACCCGCCGTTGTGAAAGATGAAAGCGCTGCTCCAACAGAAAAACAAACGGAAAATAAAGTAGAAAATAAAGCAACCAAGGCCAGAACAGTGATCACTACCGATGGAGAAGTAGATGATATGAACTCTGTCATTCGCTTTCTTCTTTACTCCAATGAAATGGATTTGTCCGGGATTGTACTAACTAGCTCAGTATATCATTATGCAGGTGATGAAAAGGCTGGCATCAAGCCCTTTAGATGGACCGGAACACAATGGGTAACGGACATGATCGATGCCTACGGAGAGATTTATCCCAACTTAATCAAGCATGCCGAGGGATATCCAAAGCCTGAATATATCAAGAGCGTTACCAAAATAGGTAACATTTCAAATAAAGGTGAAATGGACAAAGAAACGGAAGGCTCCAATTTCCTGAAAACACTTTTCCTGGATGATGACAAAAGAGATTTATATGTTCAAACTTGGGGTGGAACCAACACCACAGCCAGAGCTCTAAAGTCCATTGAAGACGAATATAAAAATACAGATCAATGGGAAACGATTCAAAAAAAAGTAAGTGATAAACTCGTACTGTACATCATTTTGGACCAAGACGATAGCTACAATAATTACATCGCTAAAAATTGGCCTGACATCAGAATTATTAATGATCAATCTAACTTCTGGCATTTCGCTTATGCTTGGAAAATGCACACAGAAGAAGTAAACAGCAAGTTGCATGGGGAATGGAACTTCAAAAATATTAAAGATGGTCATGGCAAGTTGCTCAATATGTATGCCTTGATGGGCGATGGCAATATCATCAAAGGCGAGTTGGATGAAGAACAAAGAGGCAGTGAAGCCTACTTAAAGAAAAATCCACAATACGACAAGTATGACTTTATTTCTGAAGGTGATTCTCCATCCTTCTTCTATTTAATAGATAACGGATTGCGGAGTATGGAAAACCCAACCTACGGTGGCTGGGGAGGTCGTTTCGGTGTCGTTAACGATAAATTATTTAGAAATACCGTGTTAGATTATGATGTGCATACGAAAAAATTCGAAGCAGAATATTCTCTGATGCGTTGGTTTGATGATATTCAAAATGACTTTGCTGCTCGTGCAGATTGGGCTATGGCATCCGACTACAAAGATGCTAACCATAATCCAACATTGACCATTAAAGAAGGATTAGACCTAACCGCTAGTCCAGGGGAGAAAATAACCCTGCATGCCGAAGGTTCAGATCCCGACGGTGACCAGTTGACCTATAAATGGTGGAGATATTTTGAAGCAGACACGTATGAAGATTCTAAAGTAAAACCAGCAGAGGTTAAGCCTGAAATGCTGGGTGACATGCAGCTTGGGCTTCATCGTGAAGTAGCTAAAGGCGAGAAAGTAAACACGATTGACTTGCAAGGTAGTGACACAAATACAGCAAGTTTCACAGTTCCTGCAGATGCTAAGTCTGGAAATACGATTCATATCATTGCAGAAGTACAGGACAATGGTAAACATCCTTTGAAACATTACCAACGTGTGATTGTAACCGTAAAATAATAAAACACAACATCCAATAAAATTAGGCTCATGGAATAACACTCCATGGGCCTTTTTATTTTTGTACATCGCACCTCGAACAATCTCTATATACGGTTAATGCTTTTTTCAGTCAAAGGAATATAATATCCTTTGCCATTCGGACCCATAGCGAATTTATTGCGAAGATGAATTAGATTAGGACCGAATTTTTCCTCTAGTTCTTCACGGAACTCATATAGGATTTCCATGATATAAATATCATGAATAATCACTTCCGTAATCGGCATCACCAGACCCGGATGCAACGTCCATGCAGCGCGGCTGTCATCACCAAGTGAAAGTATGCCCGCTACGACCTCGCGGTCGTCTATGCTAAGTACAATCCACCGACCACCAATTTCAGACGTAATCTCCTCACTCATATCATGGCGGTAAACAGTAGCGAAATCAAAGTTAAGCTCCCCATACGCTACAATGATCACTTCAATTCCTTGTTGAGCGACTTGCTCTAAGGCATCTCGGAACACCTCGGCATCCTCTTTCCAAATTTCCAATAAAATTCGGTGTTTTGCTCCTTTTACCCCTTCATTTATGCGATTGATAATGGCTTCATACCCCGAAATATTCCAAATATTCT
This sequence comes from Paenibacillus sp. NMA1017, assembly GCF_058895805.1. NCBI lineage: Bacteria > Bacillati > Bacillota > Bacilli > Caryophanales > Paenibacillaceae > Paenibacillus > Paenibacillus sp. NMA1017. Next base: position 167,554 of record NZ_JBZXYR010000006.1, read on the forward strand.
CTCTGTTTTGAAATGATGCTGTGTACTGCTCCAAACTCTCTTGCGCCACATTGAAAATCTGCTCTGCTTTGCGTTTTCTCTGAGCAATCAATTCATGTGGCGGGAGCGGCACATACAGAGGCGTATTTTCTTGACTGACCATGATATCCCCACGGTTGACCATTCCAGACAAAACCTCGTAAATTTTGGACCTCGGTACCCCGGAATTCAATGAAACGGCGTATCCCGAAAGTGGAGAGCTTTCCAATAAGGTCACATAAGCCTTGGCTTCATATTCACTAAAATTCAAATCCCGTAGAATTTCTAATATATTTGGTTTTGGTTTCATGACGTCTTCTCCTCAATTCGTGTTCATCCTTACTATATCACTTCCCCTTGACAAAAACTGATATACACACTATCTTTTTAGTAACGTTTTTATAGTAGTCACTATGGTAGCTACTATTATTATTTCACAGAGGATTACCTCAGGGAGGATTCAACTTGAATAAAGTCATAGCTCATCACAGGGAAAGCAACCGGATTTACTACGGTTCTACGATTCTGGCCCTATTGATCTGGAGCACATCGTTTATTGCAACTAAAGCAGCCTACACGACGTTCCCCCCTCTTACCTTGGGTCTATCCAGATTTATTATAGCTTCCGTTGTGCTAGGTATCGTTTTGCTGATTAAAAAAGAACATGTCAAAGTAAAGCCAAAAGATTTGGCTACGATTTCGTTTAGTGGTGTTTTGGGAATCACTCTCTATTTTTCAATGGAGAATATAGGGGTTAGCCTGACTACCGCTTCCAACGCAGCATTAATTGTTGCATCCTATCCCGCAATTACATCGCTGCTTGAACTTATTTTGTATAAAGTGAAAATATCCAAATATAAAATTTGCGGCATAGCATTGGCCATAATCGGGGTATATTTCTTGACTTCAGTTGGCGAAAGTTCGGATAGTAAGAATCAACTCATCGGAAATTTAATATTAATTGGAACGGGTTTTGCGTGGGCGTTTTACACTTTCATGACGCGCAAGGTTGTGGACAAATATCCACCCGTGACATTATCTTTTTACCAAACCGTTGCAGGGAGTATCTTTTTTATACCGTTGGCTCTATTAGAAAAGGATCGTTGGCAGATTCCGACAACAGGATCGTTTATGTTGTTAGTATATCTGGGTGTATTCTGCTCCGTTATCGCGTTTTTGCTTTACAATTACGGATTAATCAAGCTGTCACCGAGCAGTTCCGTTTCTCTAATGAATTTGGTTCCGATATTTGGTGTCTTATTTTCTGTGTTGCTTTTGCAAGAAACGATTACATGGCGCCAAATCATCGGCGGTTTGGTCGTTATTATCGGTGTTTTACTAAGCGCACATCAAACAAACCGTACCTAAGATGATAGATTGCGCACTCGTTATAAAAGTTAAGACAAGCATCGTTGTTATAAATATCAGCGCTACAATACAAGGGCGAGTGACCTCACCAAAAGTTTCTCGCCCAGTCGGTTGTATTTATGCAGTTGGCTTTTTTTCTTTTATATAAAAAAGGTGGTTATATTGATTGATGAGGTTATCCATAATTACAGACTGTCTGAGCACACTGGCATGATTAAAACCATGTTTTGCTTGCAAAATATACAGCTTTTGACGAGCTTTCTCAAGCTGTTGACGCAAAATGTCGTCTCTTATCATAATATATCCCTCCTTGTCATATTATCAGTGTAGAGGGTTATGAATAAGTATACTAAAAGTAAAGGTTTGGGATAATTATCTAATCGCGCAAAAAAAGACCTGCTCTATAAGCCTAAAGCTTATACCATTAGACAATCTGGTGTCATTCCCCTATCCTGCAGAATGGATATCCCGATCCGTTACGTTACTCTTGGCTGAAACCGGAAAAACATTTTTTCCCTTGGCCCATAGCAACAACGCTGCAAGCAGCAATATGCCACCGTTTAACACAAAGATCCAGCGAATTGGCATCCAGCTGCCAAGCATGCCGCCAATCAATGGCCCTGCCATGGTCGCGAGTTGAGTGGCTGACTGGTTCAAGCTAAAGGCTCGTCCGCGAAACTCCGGCTTGGTGACCTCCACAGTCATTGCGTTGATAGCTGGCATGACGGACGCATAAAACAATCCGTATCCAAACCGAAGCGCACCAAAACCAACAAAGTTGGTTACAAAAAATTGTAAGATGTTCCCGATTCCTGAACCGATCAGTCCAATCAGCAGCACATGTGCAAATCCAGTCCGTCCCCCAATCCGTCCCCATCGGGGAGCCATCAACACCGCCGCAATGCCTACGGCTGAGAATACAATCCCGGAACTTAAAGACGCCTGGCTGCGATCAACTCCCATTTCAAGCACATATACCGTAATTAACGGTTCCAGTATCATAACAGAAAAGGTACTTAACCCCGCCAAAATAAGCAAAAAGTACAAAGGCCGATTAGCAATAGCCTCCTTGATATCATCACGAACATGCGAGCGGGTACTGGTTCCCTTGAAGCTGTCCTCTCTAGCGCCAAAGGTCGCAATTAACGCAGATACCAGTACAAGAGCCGCAGAGAAAAAAAAGGCATTCCGATTGCCATAATAATGGCTCACCACACCGCCAATCAGCGGGCCTATAATGCTGCCTGTCGCTCCAGCGGTCGCCATTATACCGAGCGCATAGCCGGTTTTTTCTTCTGGCGAACCCGTTCCGACCAGCGCAATCGCAGCAGGAATAAACCCGGATAGAAGGCCTTGAAATAACCGCACTCCTACGAATACATATGGATCTGTCACAAAAGCACATATCAGGTACAACACCGCCAGGCTAAAGCCTGAACGAATCAGCATCGGCTTACGTCCATACTTATCTGCAAGCGAACCCCAAAATGGGGCAATCAGCGCGCTGGCTAAAAAAGTGACTCCAAAGGCAATCCCCGACCACAGTTCCAGATGATCATTTACGCCCATTTCCGTATTCAGAAAAATAGGTAAAAACGGAATAGACACGGAATAGGCCATGCTGCAAAACAATACTCCAATCCACAAAATGACCAGGTTTCGCTTCCAATATAGATGCATGATGCCACACGTCCCTTCTGCTCATTCCATTATTACCCTCTAAATTAGAAAAGTCTACCGCCCCCCTCATCCTTCAATCGTGGAACAACCGTGAAGAAGCTGATATAATCGAATGGAATGGAGATGATGACATGGCTAAGAAGAGAAATTCGTCTTCCCCTGCTCCTGCGGCTCAGGACAAACCTGCTACGTTAAAAGATCTGTTGAGCCAGGATGTGTTGAACAAGCTAAAGGCTCAAGCCAATGAAGCCCAAGCAGAACAGGACAAGCGTAAAGAAGACGAACGGCAGCGTGCCCTTGAAGCAAAAAAAGCTGAACAGAAGAAGCTGGATAACAACTTCGAGCATCTACTGAATAACAGCAATTTGGACTGGCACAAATACAAATAAGCCAAAACCATAGCGGTTTTGGCCTATCTTTACGCTTTATGTTATAGCCAGTCACGAATATGTTGTACTGAGTACAGCACCCCTACCCAAACCGGCAGACTGAACGCCATACCCCATATGAGACCTTTTGCCAGCTTTTTGTCTACCTCCATCATGATCCTGCCCCTTTCCTTGGGAATAGCAGCAGTATGGGTCAAGAATACGGCTTTCAAACCCGTATTTCCTTATCCCCAGCAAAAAAGGTATGATAGAAAATGGAAAAGTGTTCTGCGCTGCCCCCAAACTATAAATTAGGATGTTACACCATCCAACCTTTCAGGAGGAATATCAATGAACCGAAAAACGATACGCCCATGGTATACGCTGTGCCTACTGGCCATCATGCTCGTGCTGGTTGCTGGATGTGGCACAAAAGCGGCCGATGTGGAGGCTGCCAGCCGGACAAACACTACAACTCCTGCTGCGACTAAAGACAAAAGCAAGGCTGTTTCACATCCGATTGTCACGATTGTCATGAATGATGGTAAGAAAATTAAGCTGGAGCTGTATCCGGAAGTAGCACCGAACACGGTTAACAATTTCATTTCTTTGGTGCAAAAGGGAGCCTATAACGGCACCATTTTCCACCGTGTAATCCCAGGCTTTATGATTCAGGGTGGTGATCCGCAAGGTAACGGTACAGGTGGCCCCGGCTACAGTATCAAAGGCGAATTCAAGAGCAATGGTGTTAACAATACACTCAAACATACACGTGGCGTATTATCCATGGCCCGCTCAGCGGATCTGGATTCAGCCGGATCGCAATTTTTCATCATGGTTGCCGATGCGGACTACCTCGACGGTCAATATGCCGCTTTCGGTAAAGTAACGTCCGGGCTAGACGTGGTCGATGCTATCGTCAATTCCAAACGGGATAGCAATGACAAACCGATCCAACCGGCTACGATGAAAAAAGTCACTGTGGATACGCTGGGTAAAAAATATCCAGCTCCAGTCAAAGTAAAGTAAGACATCAAATCAGTCTTTCAAAACGGGATAACAGCAACGACCTTGTGCATACGCATGAGGTCGTTTTTGCTTATCCCTTGATGCTCTCTAAGCTGCTGCCTCTATGATGTAGTAAGAGTATATACACAAAAGGAAGCGTTTTCAATCATTATTTTTAAAGTTTTTTTCCGTTATAAGAGCCGCCAGCGTTCGACAAAAAAGCTACTGTAGGAGCAGTAAATTCGTCTAATTGGACTTGGTCTCGACCGAACGAATACCTTCCATCTCTTGCAGCAGTAACAGCAATTCCTCCACTCCCTCTGACCGGGACAGCTTTAAAAGCATATGAATAACCAACTGCTCACCGTTATTGATGCGCTCGGCGTGAAAGCTGTGAATCGTCAGCTTCTTGTACTCCAGCAGTTCTTTGATCCGATTCAGTACGCCCGGTTCATTGTCGACCTGAACAACCACTTGTCGCGTAGACGGGGTAGCCATCTGATAAAAACGACTATGGAGCAAGGACTGAGCCGCTAAAATAAACAGCGTTACACCTGCACCAAGCCCATACATCCCTGCACCTACGGCAATACCGATTCCGGCGGTAGTCCAGATGCCTGCGGCAGTGGTCAGTCCTTTGATTCTATTTTTTTGTGTAAAAATCATGCCTGCGCCGATAAAGCCGACTCCACTTATAACCTGTGCTGCTATTCTGGAAGGGTCCAGCGACAGGTTAGACCAGACGGTTTGATCCTGAAAACCATATTTGGATACCACCATCATGAGCGCTGCGCCAATACCGACAATGAAATGCGTGCGAATGCCTGCCTCCTTCATCCGACTCTTCCGTTCATAGCCGATTAACGCGCCGCACAAGCCAGCGAACATGACCCGAATCAGATAATCCCAATCCCACATACTTTTTTCACTCCACTATTGTTTATGTTTTGAAAAGATGTTGCCTTAATATATACACTTCGAAAATGCTACGGCAAATGAGCCGTGTATACAGCTGTTAATTTGTTATTACCCAAATTTTAAGGAACCCTCACTTCATGCTCCGGCAGATTGTGATGTACCTTTCTCCCCTTAAGCAGCCACAGCTCCGGTGTATCCTGTACACCATCAAGGCGCAAGCTAAACGCCCCCGCTGGTAAATTGCGTATACGCAGCAATAGACGGTTTCCGTCTGCTACGGCATCCACAAGCTCCAGCAACGTTAGTGAATTGTTCCTTAGGTGGCGGCTCAGGCCGCGTGTTGTACCTGCTCTGTCCTCCCGACTCCAAATACGCAGCTCATCTATAGACGGTGTGGCAATCCGCTTGCTGAAAGAAATAACCACCTCATCTTCGGCTGATCGTTCCGCCCTAAGCGGTTTGGGAGGCTCATCGTACATGTAGCCACCCACATGGTATTCATAGGCGGTCCAGGCGTCGTAGCCGCCCTCGAGGGCGGTAGCCCCAAACCGCTGCGTCCACTCACGATCCCGTACCATACGCGCGAGGGAGCCAATATCCGCCTGCACCCCGAGGGGCAGGCCCGGATAAGCGGCCCGTATGGACTGTGCGATGCGGGCGTAGCCGCGAGTATACTGGGGCGGCAGACGGCGACGCATCCAGTCCGGCCAATGGGTCTGAAGTACGTGCATATCCGGGGCGACGCACCCGATCATAGCTACGGCGTCCAGACCCTGCCATTCCCGTAGCTGGCCTGGGACATCGCCGCGTCCGCTCACAGCAAGCGACCATGTCGCCACGCAGATGTCCGGCCGGACATCACGCACACCGCCCGCGCCGTTCACCAGCTCGCTGATCAGGCCGTTCACGGCGTCCACACGCAGATCGACCCACTGCGCGTACAGTTTCGGAACCTTCCGGTAATAATTACGCGCATGCTTGTCGCGGAAATCTGGAATGTCCTCACCGCTACGCTCGCGAAAGGCACGCTGTGCATGCGGCCCAACATCCCCGTACACTCCACTGCGCAGTCCGTTCCATTCGGGGAAATAAGGCTCCGCCACCTCGAACCCGTCGAACGGAATGTCGGTGACGAGCCGGGCAGCAGCTTTCTTTTTCCATTCCCCATACTCCTGGGCAAAATGCGAAAGCCGCTGAAACCCGTCGTTCGGTTCGCGCAGCAACTCCATGCGCCATCCTTTCCACTCCGGCGGCAGCTGGGACACGCCAAAAGAACCGTTGCCTAGCACCATCGCCCACACCGCTATGCCTCTGCGTTGAAAAGCAGCAACAAGCCCTCCATCCACTTCATTTTCACGCACGACAAAATAATGAACAGTCTGGTAGCCCGCAAGGGCGATCTCATCTGCTATACTGTCCCGCGAACGGTTGGCGTAATAGGGAAACAACGGATCGATTTGAATACTGGGGCCGCTCAGTGCCCACGGTTTGATTTTTCCGGTCAGTGCTATAGCGTCTGTCGATTCGGGTTGGTCATTTGCGTTATAGCTCAATTCGATCCACCTCCGTCACTCGGTCTTCTCCGATACTTGTTCCTGCTATATGTTTTTGCTACAAGTTCCTGCTGGTTCGCCTATGTTACCATATTTCGCAAATGGGATGAAATCCAGCTGTAACTGTTTCACCATTAACGTACAGAGGTATTGGAATAACGAGTCAGGTTTAGTTTATGAACGGAATGGGAGGAATAGTCAATGGCAGAGCAGAGATTGCAAGGGAAGATAGCAGTGGTCAGTGGTGGAGGTTCAGGAATCGGCAAGGCGACCGCGATCCGTTTTGCAGAACAAGGCGCCAAGGTGGTCATGCTGGATCGGACACCCAAGCATGCAGAGGAGACCAAAGCAATCATTGAGCGGGCTGGCGGTGAAGCACTTGTGCTGGAATGTGATATTTCCAAGCCGGATATGATTCAACAGGGGTTCGCTAAAGTCGTAGAAACGTACGGAAAGCTCGACATCGTGTTCGCCAACGCAGGCATTAACGGCACCATGGCCCCCATTGAAACGCTGGAGCTGGAGGAATGGGACCGCACGATGAACATTAATCTTCGCGGCACCTTTGCTACCGTTAAATATGCCGTCCCTTACCTGAAAGAACACGGCGGCAGCATTATCATTACCAGCTCCATCAACGGTAATCGAACCTTTTCGGGTATTGGATTCTCAGCCTACGCCTCCACCAAGGCAGCTCAGGTTGCGTTTATGAAAATGGCAGCGCTGGAGCTCGCACGTTACAAAATTCGGGTCAACGCGATATGCCCGGGAGCCATCGACACGGAAATTGACGATAACACGTACCCTTCGGAAGACTTGAAGAAGGTACAAATTCCAGTCGAATTTCCGAAGGGCGGAGAGCATCCGCTAGAGGATGCCCCTGGTGAGCCAGAGCAGGTTGCCAATCTGGTCCTGTTTCTCGCCTCAGACGAGTCATCTCATGTATCGGGTACGGAAATTTATGTAGACGGAGCAGAATCACTACTGCGTTAAGTATTAGAATGGGGAACGTTATACCCATACTACTGTTTAGGCATTCTTAGCAGCCTTATCCCTAGTCATATACCTTGTGGAAAAGGCTGCTTTTATATGGCTTTACGACGGTTTTATGTCGACCTGTCAACGCTATGTACAGCTCCTTTGCGAAAGCGGACATACAACCTGCCTCCCGGGAGCACCTCGAACAACAGCATCAGAAGAGAAAAGAACAGCAGTGCAATGGCTTCTTCTGCCAGAATGTATAGAGGATATGGCCCCAAAACATCCAATATCGACGGTGTCGACGGCTTTCCGGCTAGAAACATGTAGTTAGCACCGAGAGCATCATCTACGACCCACACCACCAGTGCCAAACCATTCAGAAAAAGCATAGCTCCCCCCACACTCTTCCATGTCGGTCGAAGTCCTTCTATCCAGGTCATATACAAGGCTGCCAAAATAATAGCACTATGAGCTATGAAAAAATGGATAAAACGATAATGCGGAAAGGCATATGCCAAATTAGGCGTGAGTACTGCTTGGAGCGCCCCTCCAATTCCGGCAAAAAGGATGATCGGATATAACCAGCGGCTTCGGAAAATGAGCATCAGGATAGACAGCAGCAGTGTCACACTGCACAGTTCTAATGGCAATGAGGTCTGGACATCCCAAATATGCTGCATCACATACCAAATATTCAGAGTCACCTCTGACAGAATGAGGACTGTAATTAACAACCAGCGAATTCCCTCACTTACAGGCTTGTTCGACCGAATCCATCCCCTAGTCAGCCACAGCAGCAAAACGCATACAATGAGTCCCAATATAGCCAACCCATGTGACGGAGTAAAAGCCTCGAACCCTTCTGGCGCGTTGGCATCGAACCAAGGCCCTGACCACGACCTATCCATAGCTAGCCCCCTTTGATCTCTTTCTCGCTTCGTTGCATTCTATTTTATACCCAATAGCCGATTATGTTCTAGCCGTGTTTCTTGCTTGTTCCATACCTTACCTTTATGATAAAAGATATTATATTCAAAGGAGAACCCTCATGGCCATTAATCGCCGATTAATTACAGATCAGGATTTCAATGAGGCACTGGAACGTCATCTTCGTGTACGGGTATTTCAGGATGACCAATTGATTGGCTCTGGCGGAATCATAATCCGTTTCGACGATCAAACCATCGTCGTGCAATCCAGCGTCAGTGATCTGGCTTACCACCCCAGAAAACAATGTGAGTTTTTTGAAATTAAAAAATAGCCACTACACACCGGGGAACCATTTTGCTTCGTTTTCCGGTGTATAGCGGCTACATTTTGTTTGTACATATCATGCATCACATGGGGGTTTCTGTTATAGTTGCATTCCACGTGTTTTCATCATGAGTTTATTCGTAAGCACTTTCAAATCCTCGGAAGAAGACGAAATTTCCTGCATAATTGCTGTCTCCTCATGAGCAGCCGTATAAATTTTGTGAGCCCCTTCAGAGAAGGCCCCAGACATTTGCTGAATACGATGGATCTGCTCAAAGGTTTGATCTACCCGATTCGTCTGCTCCGTCACGGCCTCTTCCATTAAACGGATGCTCTCGACAAATTCACGTACAATAGCGTTCAAATGGTTCAGCGTTTGATCCACAGAGCTTGTCCGTTCCGCCTCAGCACTGACCAATGACGTTTGCTGATGCATCAACTGTACTGTCTCTACGATTTGTGACTGGACACGGCTAACGATGGCATTTATTTGCTGCACAGACTCCGTACTTTGAGCTGCAAGTGCGCGAATTTGATGAGCCACTACCGCAAACCCGTTCCCTTCTTCTCCCGCACGCGCCGCTTCTATGGAAGCATTTAACGCCAGCAGATGGGTCTGTTCGGCAATATCTTTCACGGTGCTTGTAATCGCTTCAATTTGGGAAGCTTCTTTTTCCAGTCGTGCAATTACCTGCTGCGAACGACCATGTGATGCTGTCAGCTCTCCCATTCCATCCATCAGGGATGAAAATACAGTCTGCGTCGAATCTACTGAATGCTCCATATGGCCTGACAGTTCCAGCATATGCCCCGATTTGCTACGCATCATTTTAAAATCGCCCAGCATTCGGTCTGCTGTTTTAATAGATTGGGCAGATGCTTGCTTTTGCTGCTCCACGCCATTCAAAATATCTTCTACCACCGAAGACATGGACTCAATTTGTGTCGTAGCCTGTACAATAGCCAAGCTCAGATTTTCCGCACTTTGCGAAGTGGTTCTGGTGCTGTACGAGATTTCATTGAACATATCTTTAATGTTCAGCATCATATGCCGAAATGCATCATACAGAACTTTAATTTCATCCTCCGAACGACGTTCAGGAATCACAACAGACAGGTTCCCCGCCGAAGCTTCCTCTGCCGCCTTTGCCAACCTAACAATTGGCCGTGTGAGTAATTTTGAGATCAACCAGCCCAAAATGCCACTCCACAGGACACCCAATAACAGAATGATCGAAGTGTACACCCATTCTTGTGTACCTTGAGCAAGCCAGTCCTTGAGTACAAAAATAAAAAAAGCGCTTGTTCCATAGGTTATTGCAGAAATTGAGACAAATGCAGTAACCATTTTCGTACCTAGTGACATCTTCATGTACTGTAGCCCACCCCAAAAAACTCAAATTTGATTCCATTTTACCATAAAATTGCTACATTTCTAGTAGAATTTTTCACAGACAGATATATTTATGAGCATAAAGATACAGAGCCTTAAGTCCCCTATCCTAGTTACAAAAAACAATATGTTACTAGGTAGCAGATTGCATCTTATAACGGACGAATCGCGCTGCCACAAGCTTTACAGGCCATTCGTCACATCTTAAGCGAGCTGTTACCGACAAAGTCAATTTCCATTATTAAAAATCATTGTCATTTTTCCGTTCAACGACTGTTTTCTTCATCGCTTCAATTGTGTCTATTTGGTGACTGTTTTTTTCCAGTACGGTAAATTCCCATAAACCAATGGTCAGCTTCTCTCCTTGCTGGATATCAAAACGCTCAGAAAGCATCCATCCGCCAATCGTATATACGTCCCCGGCCTCAATATCCGTCTCCAAGCGACGATTGACCTCATGAATGAGCGCCTGTGATTTGAGTATGTAACGATGATCATCTGTTTTTGTAATGAGTGGAGTTAACGCTGCGGGGGTTTCGGTGTCGGTATAGGGCGGAATGTCTCCAACAATCTCCTCCATAATGTCCTCCAGTGTGACAAGTCCAGATGTTCCACCATATTCGTCCACCAGCACCGCTACTGGAATGCGTTGTTTTTGCATCTGAATCAGCAGATCCCGAGCCTGAACCGTCTCGATAACCTGAAGCACCGGATGAATATAAGAAGCCATCGTCGTATTTCCCGTGCTGTGCCCACGGGCCAAATCATGCAGGGCTTCCTTAACGCGAATCATCCCGATAATACGATCCCGGTCGCCATGTTCAGCTACTGGTAAAAAATTATAAACCTTGTCCTCGATCAGTTCCATAAACTCAGCCACTGTTGCTTGGTGGGAGATGGAACGGATGTGGATGCGCGGTACCATAATTTCCTGGGCCGCACGGTCGTCAAAATCAAATACATTGTTCAGATATCGATATTCTGTCGGTGTGATTTCACCACTACGAAAGCCTTCAGATAACGCCAAACGAAGCTCGGCTTCACTGAGTGCCGCATCTTCTTCAGATACCTTTTTGAGCCCGAAGAGACCCGTAATGACACGCGATGAACGACTGAGCACCCAATTCAGGGGATAGGTCATTTTATAGAATATCGTGATCGGACGGGCAAAAAACAATGCCATCGGTTCCGCAATCTGTATGGCGAATGTTTTGGGTACCAGCTCTCCAATGACCACCTCGAAATAGGTCAAGATCAGAAAAGCCAGCAAAAAGGAGAGCACTCCCGTCAGGCCTGCCGGAATATGAGCCAACTCAAACAGGGGGTGCAGCAGATGTTCAACAGTAGATTCCCCTAGCCAGCCTAGCGCCATTGAGGTTAATGTGGTTCCGAGCTGACAAGCAGATAAATACTCGTCCAGCCGAGACAGAATGTTTTTAACAGCTTTCGCATTTTTGTTGCCTTCCGAGGCCAATTGATTGATGCGAGATACCCGCACACGAATAATGGAATACTCCGAGGCCACAAAAAAAGCAGTTAATGCGATAAGTAATATAACCAGAATGATATTTATCGTTTCCATAGCCCTCTCTTGCTCCGTTTATGACGAAGCAAGAAGCACCCCCTTTGACATTCATTTTTGGATGGAACCATAACATAAGTAATGATGTCCATAATCGTGTATTACCCAAAAATGACAAGGAGTAGACTATGTATGACCCTGTTAGCGAATCGCCAGCGGACTCTTTTGCACGATATCTATCCATTGATCAGCTATCAACTGGTGCCCAACCGCTGTCGGATGAACCCCGTCATGCAGCCAATAGGAGGCATCCGCCTTGGTAGCAGCTTCGTTCAACATGCTCTGGAGCGGCACAAATACGGCCCCAAATTCGTCCGCAAGTTGACGTACAATACGCTGATATCCTGTTATTTTTTCTTGCCAAATATCCCATCGCGCCTCGGTAGCTCCCGTTTTCAAAATAAACGGTTCACACAACACCAGCCCGATATCGGGCATCACTTCACGCGTTTCTTCCAGAAGGTGGCGATAGGCTCGTTCAAATCGGTCCGTCACTCCGGACGGCTCCTGCTCTACGATCCGCCAGGCATCGTTCACTCCGATTAGAATACTGAGCAAGTCCGGCTTCAGGCTATACATGTCCTCATTCCAGCGTGCATACAAATCCGAAACTCGATCCCCCGAAATTCCCCGGTTCACAAATTCTGGCTGTGTGGTAGTCAAACGGCTCCCCAATGCACCTGCGATCAGATACACATAGCTCTGACCCAGCCAATGGTTCGCGTCCTCATTTCGTCCCCTTCCTCCGTCTGTTATAGAATCTCCCTGAAATAGAATACGTGCATGTTCTGTACTCGTCATCTTCCTAACTTCCCCCTTCGCATTTTCCAATAATACCCTTATCATACCTCGCATCATCTAAATTATAAAGCGGTTACAAAATATAGTAGAATTATAGATTTGCCATATGGCCGGATTCACTAGCTTTAATTATGGTAGGAATCCGGGGGCAACGGCGATTAAATCATTTCACACCGCTCGGTACTTACACACCTCACGAAAATTACAGCCTCCGCACGCTCTGCGTGAAGGCATCGGAGTGAAGAAAGACTCGGGCTTGGGACGGTTATAGTAATCGTCATCGAGACAGGATTTCATTTCATCGATGTATCGTCCGACATTACTAACCACTTTGTCGATATCCTCTCGCGCGGGACGATATACCTCATGCTCTCCTGTCATCAAATACTCCACACGTACCTCAATCTTCTCCAAAGGAAGCTGATAGTGCTCCTGCACATAGGAAGCATATAAAAAAAGTTGGTCGGAAAAATCGCCTTCCTTACCTGTTTTCCAATCCACGATGACCATGTCTCCATTGTCTCTACGGTAGAGCAAATCCATTTTGACATACACTTTCGTCTCATGAAGGAGCATCGTATCCCACTTCTCCACTTCTACAATTCGGGCCTTTCCCTGTTGCAGTTCACGCCAAACCGCAGTACGGTACAAATTGTGTATCACCGCGTGCTGCCGCTCCTTAATAAGGGCGATCCGTTCCGGAAGCACCTCGTCGTCGTAATAAACCTCCGCCAGCATGACGCGATTTTTTGGATCTTGTAGCCATAGCTCACGGTGTAGCGATTCCTTGTAGCTATCATTCAACATGTTCCTCATAGCTGTCTCGAGGTATGCTGTGCGCGGGATAGCCCCTTTTTCCATCCATCCACGTATGACTGATTCACACATTTGATGCGTAATATTCCCGAATAAAATATATAAGTTGCTCAGTTGCTTGAGCCGATACAACGTAACTTGCTCTTCAGTGCCCTGTGCCGAATTCCAGCCATTATGCGAGCCGTAATAATGATAATAGTATTTGCGTAAGCATTCGTCGAACGTTTGAGCCCTCGATTGCGAATAGGACCAGGACGGGTATATAGCCATGACAGGCCCTCCTTCATTAAAACTATCATCTCTTTATTATAACGCAAACCCAAGCTGTATCGGCGATAAAAAGGACGAAGACTTTAACCCATGGGTTAAAGTCTTCTACTGACTGACTAGTTTGTAAACTCTCTATGAGTCCGTTCAACATTTATCAAATCACTAACATTAACAGCACCGTCCTCGCGGACGTTGACAACAAGTACCGGAGTTCCCAGCATTCCGCTGATCCACTCCTTATAAGCATCCACATGATCATTCGGAAGAATCGTCAAGATGACACCAGCAAAGCCACCACCATGTACCCTGCATGCGCTGTTATCTATTGATTTTAAATACATTTCGGTTAAAGCCAGTGCAACCGATACGTCTTGTTCCCGCGCAATCCCACTTCTATATACGTTTTGGAGCCATTTCCATGAGGAATTACCAGATTCGGTAACGAGCCTCAGAAAATCAGTAAAGCGCCCCTCCTCTAATGATTTGACTTGTTCATCCACACGTCTATTTTCTTCAAAAAAATGCAACGCCCGCAGCACTGCACGGTCTCCTGCTTTTTCCCTAACCATTTTGAGGTTGGCATACAGATCCTCAGGCAATAAGTCACGGCAAACCGAAGCGTCTAAAGACTGAGCCACTGCAAACATTTCGTTGGGCACCGACGCGTAATCGTCCGTTAAATCAGCATGATTTCCACCTGTATTTACAATAACGAGGGAATATCCGTTTTGTTCAAAATTCCAATGAACAGGATTTATGACCGGTTCCTTGGGATTTTCAAAGTCAATGGAAATCAAGCCGCCATAAGCGCAAGCCATCTGATCGAGCAGTCCCGACGGCTTGTTCCAATAGCCATTTTCCGCATACTGACCAATTTTGGATTTAGCAACAGCATCTAACGCTCCCTCGTTATAAAAATGATTCAATATCGTACATATCAACATTTCAAAAGAAGCGGAAGAGCTTAAACCTGAAGCAGAGAATACATTACTTGATATATAAGCTTGGAATCCTCCGATACGGTACCCGAATTCAAGTAGACCAGCGGCAATACCACGAACCAGCAGCATCGTACTGTCATCCTCCGGTTTTGGCGACAAGTCGGTTAAATCGATGATGTATTTCGTTTTGTAGCCTTCAGAAAAAAATGTAATTACAGACTCCTCCACTTTAGAAGCTACAGCGATGGTATCGAGTGTAATACTGCCTGCCAGCACCTTTCCGTGATTGTGGTCTGTATGATTTCCACCAATTTCGCAGCGTCCCGGAGCACTAAACAGTTCAAAATCCCCTACACCAAAATGCTCCCGATACGCCTGTATAAGTGATTCATATCGAGTCGTTTGCTCAGAGATTTGCTGTTGACCGTACATTCGGGCAAGCACCATTTGCCCCTCTCTGGAATTCAATAGATCCATATCTTTCATCGTATATCCCCCTAATTGTATGTGTTTTCCTATGCTGGAATGATACTATAATTATCTCAATTTTCCCTGTATAAAAGTATGGCACTTTTAAAATTTGTAAGCGCTTATTTTAATCGCTTTACTGAGCATTTTACCAATATAACAAAAAAAGAACCAGCCCCTAATTGGGCTAGTTCCTTGAATTTCTTTTTAGTCGCGTTTCAGTACATATTCTCCATCACTGTTACGAGTTACTGTGGCGCCAAGCGCCTCGGCAACTGATTTGAAAGGAACATATAATGTGCCATATTCATCCGTATATGGAGCTTGTGGCAGCGTCAATGTGCTTCCTTCCAATACAGCTTGTTTGGAGCCACTTTTCAGCTTAATCGTCTTACCTGTAATATCATCAATTACAGTAGTCTGTTTGGCAGCTGCATCCCATTTTAACTCGGAGTTCAGTTCGCTCGTCAGTTCACGCAATGGAATAAAGGCAGTGCCACCACGATTCTCCAAGACGTAGTAATCGTCTTTAGGATCGAAGGTTGTTTCTACTTTTGTAATTTCCAAATCATTTTTTAAAATGTTGTAGATCGGAGAATTCGCTTCAAAATTGCGCAACGTCGCTCCGGGAGTTAATTCAGCTTGTTTATTCAAGTCAATAACACCGTTAGACATATCCACTTTATCAGCCGTCACACTACCATTGACGTTCCAGGATTGAGTTTCGGTCAGAATTGTGAAGGACTTCACCGGAAGACCGTCCACATCTGGCAAAGCAACCGTCAGGTCTGTCGCCGCTTTACGAACATTTCCTTTTTCATCAAAATACATGTCACTTTTCAGAACCGTGTTAGCACTCAGCACCGTTTTGATTTCAGGGGCCTGTGCATACATGGTGCTAACGCCTACATCATACTGATCAACGGCCAGATCCAAATACTTTTTAACTTCAGTGTAAGCCTCATTGACCATTTTTTCTTTGTTGGCACTCAGTTCCGCTGTTACTTCATCACTACCTTCAATATTCATGCCGGAAGCGATCGTTTTTGTCATATCAATGGCTTGCCCGATCAGCTCTTTCAAGCCCGCTTCGTCCTTTGCTAGATTCGCCAGGAACGGTTTTACCAATGTTACCAGCTCATCACCACGAAGTTCAGCATGCAGATGGGTCAGTTTCACTTTGTCTTTTTCACCGTATACTTCCTCGGTTACAGACGTTGCAGAAATGGTCGAAGGGTTAGGCGCATGCTTAAGCATAAGTGCAGCGGCTGTTTTCGTCAGCTCTCTCACGTCTTTGGAATATACATATGGATCAAATCCAGCAGGCAGACCGCTCAAACTCTCTTGCGAGTTCAAAGATATGTAATAAGGTTTTTTGGCACCTTCCAGTTGAATAGCCAAACCTTGGCGGTCTAAAGCAAGTTCAAACGGCAAATTATACTTGTCGATGTGCAATGTACCTTTGGCAGAAGCAAGTTCCTCCGATTGTACCTTGGCTTCATCCACAGTGACAGAAATCGAATTAATCAAATCTACGATTTCTTTATCTCCTTGCGTGATTCCTTCTTTTGGAGTCAATTTAATAGAGATTTTCTCCGTTGTCTGCTGGGATTTCACATCAAGTGTTCCCAATAAATTTTTACTTACATCAAATCCACCTACTGCCTGGCAACCTGTCAAAGCTACCATCAACAGAATAAGAGGGACGGCGATCCATTTTTTTATATTCATATTAATCCCCTTTCAAGATATTTCCGTAATCTCTTCTATTATCTCAGTGTTAACACGCATTGTAAATGAGTAGAATGGAAAATAGAACTAGTTATTTAGGATCAATTTTCAGACTGAAGCATCCGGTAAGCCAGTAGCGCCATCTCCAGACAACGACGTTTGTCAGGGTCTGCCAGATTTCCCTCTATAATTTCATTAATTTTATCCAGCCGATTATAAAGGGTCTGTCTGTGAATGTACAAAATTCCGGCAGTATCACGCTTGGAGCCATGGGATTGAAAATAGGCATCCAGTGTATCCAGAAGCTGCATATGGTGCTCACGATCATGCGCAATCAGCCCACCCAAATGATCCTCTACAAACTCTTGTAGAAAAGGAATGCGGGGCACCGCCTTCAACAATTGATAGATTCCGATGCTGTCGTAAAACAACCGATCCTTCATGACTGGAACGCTTCGTGCCACTTCAATGACCTCATATGCCTCTTCAAAACTGCGATCTGTCCCTGTCATGCGATGCCTTACTTTGCCAAAGCCTGCATGAATGCGCACCTTATCAAGCTGTCCTGCGGCATAGTTCTGAATATATTGAACAGTATGGGCAAGCACTTTTTTCATTTGCGCTGCGGAACGGAGTGTTAATTCCTCCTTGGCACAAAGGATGTAGCATTGACTCCCTTTCATCATCAGCAGATTGTGCAACGTTTCTTTTTTCAACAAAGAACGAAGCAGCACTAACACATCCTGATTGATGGACTCCTTGCGTACCTGACTGGCATCCTTGTCCTGATGTTCCACCTCGATGACCCCTGCCCAAAATAAATACTGTCCCTTCGATAACAATCGCAGGCCCATCCGGGTCTGGGCCTGTTCTTCACTGGGAAGCTGTCCGCTCAATACATCCTGAATCAATTCATTTTGATTACGCAGCAATCGGTCTTCAAGAAACTGTGTTCTCAGCACCAATGTAGCGGCTGCCTTGGCAGTGTAATCGAGTAGCAGCGACATTTCTTCCGTCGGCATTTCACTATGCAGCACCAAACCTACTGCGGAAAACACTTGACCGAAGCATACAACGGGCTGAAACAAGACGGCGGTGGATTCATTCAGGTGAAACAGCAGGTGCCCCTCCCGATCGGCAGTCATACTAGATTCCACTTCATTGGCATAAAAATCTGCAATACGGTCCGCTAGATCCGGCTGGACGGAAGGTACGAATCGATTGGTGTCAATGGAAGACATGTAGATGACCTGCCGGGCTGCATAGTCATGAAGCACACGCAAGAGTGCATTCATATCAGTGCTGCGCAGGGTTTCCTGCTGAAGCTGACGTGAAAATCGTTCCAGGTCTTTTAGGAGTTCATGATGTCGGTTAATAAGTAGGGAATGAATATCTTGTGTAATTTCAACAAAACGTACTGGCTGTTCAAATACGATGACCGGGAAGTGATGTCGTTCCGCCAACTCCAGAATTTCAGAGGGGATTTCATGAATGCTCGTGCCCAGCTCTACACACAATCCCGCGGCTTCCGAGCGGATCAGTTGCTCCATATACTCGGCACGCTCTCCCCCCTTCCGGGTGAGCCACAGGCCTGTCGTCAAAATTAAGTCATGACGGCTCACAAACGGAGAAACATTTGTGATTTCTAGCACATGGACCCAACCCACACGGCGATGTACGCCCTGTTCCCCCGCCGCCAGCTTCGCCCGCCGGAAAACAGGACGTTCCAGCACATCAGCAATGGTAAATGTTTTTTTACCGTTCATCGGCATTCTCCTTATGTATATGTCTTTATGTCATTTTATATGACATATATTCATCAAAAAGTCGAGCCTTTAAGTCAGATAATCCGACAAAATGTATGATGTCAAGGAGCTTCACCCCTTGTAAACTGTACCTAATCTAACATGAATTGCATTTATCGGCTTGAGTCCATATAACTAAACGGCAGGGCTGCACAGAGCTACTGAAGGTATTATGAAATGGATTCGTTGGATAACAATTATTTTAAGGAGAGGTGAATGAAATGAAAATTGGGGTTCCGAAAGAGATTAAAAACAACGAAAATCGTGTCGCTCTAACGCCTGCAGGTGCAGCTCAAATGATCCAACACGGACATCATGTGTTTGTGGAAAGCCGCGCAGGTGTTGAAAGTGGCTTTACGGATGGAGATTATGCCACTGCGGGTGCGACTCTTGTGCAGCAAGCTGCGGACGTGTGGTCTCAGGCGGATCTGATTATCAAGGTAAAAGAACCGCTCCCCTCTGAATACGGGTATTTTCGACCAGGATTGATTTTATTCACCTATCTGCATTTAGCTGCCGAACCAGCACTGGCCCGCGCTTTAACAGACAACGGCGTCGCCGCCATTTCCTATGAGACACTAGATGTTGAAGGAAGCCTCCCGCTGCTTACTCCCATGAGTGAGGTTGCCGGTCGAATGGCTGTACAAATTGGAGCACAACTGCTGGAAAAACCAAAGGGCGGCAAAGGCATCCTGCTGGCAGGTGTGCCGGGGGTCAAACGCGGTAAAGTGACCATTATTGGCGGAGGGGTGGTCGGTACCAATGCGGCCAAGCTCGCCATCGGTCTCGGGGCAGATGTGACTCTAATCGACCTGAGCCTGCAAAGACTGCGTCAACTGGACGATATTTTTGGCAATCAGCTCCATACGCTGGTGTCCACCCCGTCCAACATTGCTGAAGCCGTGGCGCAAAGTGATTTGCTGATCGGTGCCGTCCTGATCACTGGTGCCAAAGCCCCGCGACTCGTAACGGAAGCCATGGTACAGACGATGCAGCCCGGCTCTGTGATTGTGGATGTCGCCATCGACCAAGGCGGCATAGTCGAGACGATTGATCACATCACGACACACGATCAGCCTACCTATGTGAAGCATGGCGTCATTCACTATGCGGTTGCAAACATGCCGGGCGCGGTACCGCAAACCTCGACGCTCGCCCTGACGAACGCGACGCTCCCCTTTGCTCTCCAGCTCGCAGATCTGGGTGTGCAGGAGGCGCTTCGCAGAAGCAAGCCGCTGCTTAGCGGCACCAATGTCCTGAACGGACATATTACCTACGAAGCAGTCGCACGTGATCTGGGATATCCTTATGTTCCCGTGGAACAGGCACGGCAGGCGAAAGCCTTACAATAGAATAAAAAAGCTCAAAGAACCACACGCTCTTCCCCGCAGGGACTGAAGCGTGTAGTTCTTTTTGTGCTAGCTGTATTCACCGTACTTACTGCATTTCAGACGATTTCTGACGAAAGGAACGTTTGAAGATGACGATAAATATCTGTGATTTCTTCCAGCGACATGCGCACCAGTCCGCTAGACGAAGGTGCCACAAATTCATGCATCTCGGGAATTAGCGGTTCAGGCTGAAATCCCCAATTTACTTTGGATTTTTTACTGTATTCGGTGTATACGCCTTTGCCGACAAAGCAAGCAACCTTTGGATGGTATTCCTTTAGCTTCTCGTATAGCTTCAGACGTCCTTCGGCGTATTCCTCGCGTGCAATATCCTCTACTCCCCTCGTGGGACGAGAAACAATGTTCGTAAAACCGAAGCCCAGCTTCAGCAGCTCCCGATCTTCTGATGGATCGTACAAGCGAGGTGTCAAGCCTGCTCCCTCCAGTATGCGCCAAAAGCGGTTGCGCGGATTCGCATAATGATGTCCTACCTCGCCTGATTTTAAGCTGGGATTAAAGCCGATGAATACAACGGATAATCCATAATCCAGATGATCATCTACCTCATGCAGTTCTGTCTCTCGCTCTGTCATGGGCTCCTCCTTCCTCAAACCATATCCAGCGGCTGCTTCCGCGTTGGCGGAGGAAAAGCTTCGTCTATTTGTTGAAGTTGTTCAGGGGTGAGCCGAATACTTGCTGCCGCTGCATTTTCTCGTACATGCGATTCTTGCACCGCCTTGGGAATTGCCCAGACATCACCGTCCCGTATGACCCACGCGAGCGCAATTTGGGATGGAGTTACCCCGTGGCTGCCAGCAATGTCTACCATAACAGGATGCTCCAGCAGACCCCGTCGCAGACGGCCACCTTGGGCAATCGGGCAATAGGCCATCACAGGCACCCCATGCGTACGACTCCAAGGTAGCAGATCATATTCGATGCCCCGCGAAGCTGCGTGATACAGCACTTGGTTGACAGCGCAGGCTTCGCCTCCACTTAGGCTCCATAGCTCCTCCATGTCGGACTTGTCCAGATTGGACACTCCCCAGTTGCGGATTTTGCCCTGCTCACGCAGTTTTTCCATACCTTCTACTGTCTCTTCCAGCGGAATATTCCCGCGCCAATGCAACAAATACATATCCATGTACTCTGTTCCCATTCGGGTCAGGCTCGCTTCGCACGCTTGAGCCAGTCCTTGGCGGTCCGCATGATGAGGGTAAGCCTTGCTGACAAGATAGACATCGTCCCGGCGGCCCCGAATGGCCTCCCCGACGATCTCTTCCGCGCCACCCTCCGCATACATTTCAGCCGTGTCCACCAGCGTCATGCCCAGCTCCAAGCCAAGTTGAAGCGCACGCACCTCTTCCTGCCGGAGTGACGCTTTTTCACCCATATGCCACGTGCCCTGCCCGATTAGCGGTACTTCACGACCGTCAGTCCATGTAATCACACTTTTCTTATGATGGCTCATATGCATTCCTCCTTAGGAGCCTGGTGTCACAGGCTTATCAAATACATGGCTCTGCGTCCAATGCTGTCCACCATCCGAGGTAGTGTACATAACTGGGGCCTGCTCTGAATCTGAGAAAATAGCCCAGCCTTCCTTGGCATTTGCCATCCCGATTTGCTGACCGCTATAACCGTCAAAGCCTTGCTTGCCATTGTTCCACGTCTTGCCGCCGTCACTCGTCCAGCCGATCGTATTGGGCTTGTCGCATGGTGCGCAGTACCCGCCCATCCATGCGGTACTGCTGTTGACTGCATAGAGCATACCTGGTGCAGCCCCTTCATTTTTGGGAACCTGGTTGTCTTGCTGGCTAATACCTGGTGCCGGACCGCCGCCAGCGGTGGCATTCGCCAGCACAGCACGCCAGCTTTGTCCACTATCGGCAGTATGCCAAAGCGAATACGACGTCTGGTTCATCCCCGTATCTCCAACCAGCTCGATCCATGCGTTACCACGTTCTACCGAACGAATAATGGCTCCATTTAGAGGTGCCTCCGTTGTCCGTGACATGACAGTAGTCCACTTTTGGCCCCCGTTAACAGTGTGTAAAACCTGAAACGAACGGTCTGTGTCCTGCGTAACTGCCCAGCCGTTTTGCTGATCATGGTAATATGGCTGTCCTACCATGTGGCCAGGCACGGGGAGCGAAGACCAGCTTTGCCCGCCATCTTTCGTATATTGGTTGCCACTGAACCCTTCCTTGGATGAAACAAAGTGTAAAAAGCCCGTTTGCCCTTGCTCAGGTACAGTCCCGACAACCTCCCAGCGTTTGCCACCATCGCGAGTGGCCAGCAGCGATCCGCTGTCTGCCATAGCAGCCCAGGCCTGTTGCCCGTTCAAGGCAAAAATCTGCTGAACCGTACCTTGACCCTGATATTGCACATTCCACGTCGATCCGACTGAACCGGATGCAGCCGCATCCGTTCGGGCAATCCAGCCATTTCCGCCGATCCAGCCGGATTGCCCGTCGATCAAACGCAGCGCGGTAATATTGTCCATGCGGACTTTCGCTATCGTAGTGTCTGTGGTTGCTTGTCCTCCTGTTTTCGGTGTATCTACAGTTGTTCCCGAACCATTCGCTTGTGCCGAGGCGGCACCTTTTTGCTCATTTTGAGCCGTTTGTACTGTTTGCGAACTTGTTTGCGAGCCTGTTTCACACCCCGCTGTCACTATGGCTAGGGCGAGTAAAAGCACCCATACCGATGTTTTTTTCTTCATTTTCGTTCATCCCCTTATGTTGGTGATATACATGCTGTGCGGGTATTGTATTCACAGCAAAGCATATTCTATGTATTACCCTGCTGTCTTCGTTTCACTCTTAAGGTGAATATACGGATGACTGTATGCGAACCATCGTGACAGGTTTACAAGTTTACAGGAACAAAACCGCCTTTTTCGATGGCCTGAGTTCCTTTTTCGCTTTGCAGCCATTCGAGTAATCGTTGCATCGAAGGGCTTGGTTTCTCACCTTCCCGTGTGACCACAAACAGTTGAGCTGTGAATGGATATTGTTTCGAGCGGATGTGTTCTTTGTTCGGCTCCACTCCATCAATAGATAAAAATTTGACCTCTTGACGATTATGCATCACATTTGCAAAATAATAAAATGAATATCCGAGCGCGTTATGATCCTTGTTAAAATCAGCGACTGCATTAATCATACCACCCATAATGCCAATTTGTAGTTCACGTGGCGGGTCAGCCATCTCATAGCCTGCCATCACTTTCTTTTGCATATATGTCTGACTGCCTGAATTTTCTTCTCGCTGATAAGCAATGATCGGCTGATCCTTGCCCCCTACTTCATTCCAATTGCGGATAGCCCCTTCATAGATACGGCGAACCTGCTCCGAAGAAAGCCCTTTAACCGGATTGTCTTGATGTACGAGAAAAATAAACGCATCCCACCCAATGGGTGTGAGCTTCATTTGTATTCCCCGGCTTTTCGCCAAACGCAGTTCCTCATCGGAAGGACCGGCCACCAGAATCATATCCGCCTTCTTATCGATCAGATTGACATATGCCTGATGGGTCGTGTTAAATCTCAATTCGTGCGCCGCGCGCGCCTTACTCATTCCGGTCAGTTCATGCAGCATATCCTGTGCAAACGGAATGGCCGCCGTAGCCCCGTCAACTACCGGAAAATCCTTCTCTGCGATGTACGGACGTTGAGGAAGCATCAGTGTAATCGTCAGCACAATGACGAGCGCAGCAGATATCGCGGCAACAACCCATTGCCATCTATGATCTACCTTTCCATTCTTGTCGGTCACCGCCGGATAACGATCCACCCCAACTCCTACTACCATACCAGCTATCGGCAGCAGTGCAGTCAGTAGAAACCAGATTTCACCATGCTGTGTATAAGGTCCCAATACCTCCAACACAGGCTCCGCCCAAGCATGATAGAGTGAAAAGAGCCCCCACGCCCCTCCCGACACTTCAGCAGGTTGACCGCCAGACCCTTGTATTCCTACAATCCACAACCACAGCCCACATAATAATGATAATAACCCAGTCAGCATCAGCGAAAGCTTGCCCATGCTGGACATACGCGCACTCAAGGCACCATAAGCTGCAAAGATGAGACCGATAATCCATGCATATAGAAGCAGTATTACAATCACAGTTGTATCCGTCACCCCTTCATGCCTCAGCAGAAGCTGCACTTGGGGTGCCACAACCATACTCCAAACTACATTAAACATGACTGAAAACAATCCAAACATAAACGTACCGCCCAGCCATGGCCAAAACCATGCTATCCGCACAGACTCGTCCTTTTCCGGCTTGGTTATAACTTCCTTTGGATCAGACATGTACATCCCCCTATAACTAATGAATGAAATGAGACTGTAAGCCATTGCTTCTTCATTGTACAATTATGGTAAAGATTAGTATACGAGAGGAGGACAAAAATGTCCTTATCCGATCTTCCGAATGAGTAGGCACTCAAGCTACATATGGAAAAAAAACCCTCCCCCACGGGAAAGGCCTTTTGGTTTCACATCTTCTTTATATTGCTCTGGCATGGATCAAAAAACAGTGTTGCTTCACGTCAAGGTTGTTATATATCGTGGGCTTAAGGAACTGCTGGTAATGCCTTTGCAAGCTCCGGTGTCATGTCGTTTGGAGTTAAATAGTAATAGCCTGTGTGAGGATCTGAACTATATAAAGGTTTGATCTTGACCTGAAATAGGTAAGTACCTTTCACCATATTTGGACTATAGCTATAAGGTCTGCGCTTCTCCAATACAGTACTCCAAAGTTTTGGATCTTCAATAGTTATTGCTTTGTGCTTCTGTTGAATGCTTTTAAATAGTTTATAGTCTTCAATATACTGATTGGGTTGATAAGGCTCGATCTCTTTAGAAATAATAGGAACAGCCCGTATAGAGAAAATATCCTTGGAATGAATGATGATCTTATCCGCATACCCCTTTTGTTCCAGCCAACCTGTCAGCTTGTGATAGGAAGTCGGCCAATTAAATGAAAGTTCACGGTTCCATTTCGGTTCGTCCTTGGTAAGGGATGACTCTTTGTTTGTAATGGAAACACTCCCCAAGGGATATCGATCTGATTGCATTTCGCTATAACTCATATTTAAAACTTCTTCTTTGAGTACAGTCTCAAATTCATGAATTTCTTTCGGATCAGTCAAAACCACTCGTCGTTCATTATCATCTACAGATTGGATATTGATCGTTTCTGCTCTCCCTTGCAGCTTATCCAGCTTGTATCTTACCTTTTTATAAGGCTCTGCTTCCATCACTTTAGTCAGTTCTGTCCGAAAAGGTTTCTCAGGGAATGTATAGCGCCGAGTCATGGTGGAACCATCATCCAGATGGTAGACTATGACTGCCATTTCGACGGCTAGGTTTTTCGACAACGACTTCTCGCCAGCAGCATGTGCACGTACGAGTTCACGATGTAAATTCAGCACAGAAGCAATATAGGCCCTGTCTTGGGAAAAATACGTTTCTTTTTGTGCCTCTCCCCTTAGAGGTACCTCTTGCCCCACATACACTTTTTCTACCGAGTGTGCCGTTGGAATCCGTCCCTCATAACCCAACCAACCTGAAATCGGGATGTATATGACCAACCCCATGATCACACCGTAAACGACCAGTTCCACCAAAGCACGAACACGTGCAATTTGCCAGGTCTTGCGGACGACCATCTCTACAACGATATAACCTAAAATAGCTCCAAGGACATATCCAAAAATGGACCAGTTTTCTCCTCTGCTACCTGCCGTATGAAAATAGTCTCCTAGTACAAGCATGGAGCACAGTATGACTCCTGCCTTGAAAAAGGGTTGAAAGAAGGTAAATGCCATCGCCTGAGTCGCCTTCTCGACCAACCGCTTACGATACAATCCATAGCTCAAAGCGACAAACAGTAGAGAGATACCTATATAGGCAAGTAGCTCCATGTAAGAAAAGGCGCGATTCGGCAAGTTGTCCATAATGCGTACAAACGGCGATAAGTTTTCCCAAATATTATTATTGCTGCGAAACTCCGAACCGTTAATATATTGGACAATGGTTTCTTGCACTCGCACATATCCGTATAAATTACGCTCCAAAAAACGCCCTATCATCATGAATAGAAACTGAGGCAATAGCAGTAAAACATACACTACTACGGTCTGGAGTAGCGATTGTCCCACACAAATGCCTACAAACACGGTAAAGGTAAAAAAGAAAATCGTAAGGACGGATACGACCAGTGCCCATGAACCAATATCATGGATATGAAAAATATAAGGCAGTTCGACTGACGTGTTAACCCAGGCAGTTACTCCCGCCGTCAGCCATACAGGTACAAGTAAAAGGATAAGGCCGCTAATGAAATGTGCCGTTAATAGATGCTCTCTACGCAAAGGGAGGCTATGGTATAGATCCGATGACCCCTGTCGTTGAATAAAACGAAGCAGCATCACACCCGCCAACACCGGTACGGTTAATAAAATCAATTTTTGCAATTCATTACCTGAGTTTGTGCTATCGAACAAGCTTCTTAACACCATTCGCGGCTGCTCATCATCAATACTCATAAATAACGGCAACGTTACCGTAAACAATAATCCTACCAAGTACAACAGACCGATCCAGCCATGCTGTCTCAGGCTTTGGCGAATTACGCCGCCGCTACAGAAGAATCGGTTGGATGTCATAACCTGCGTCCTCCATTTCATAAATGAAAATTTCTTCAAGCGTCAACGGCAGCAAATCGAACACATGCGGCTCATACGCCTCAATCGTCTCTGCAATCCGCTCTCGTTCCCCCCGGATAATGAGCAGCAGAACACTCCCCCTCCGCTCCTTATGTACAACTGAAAGTTGTCCACAGACAGCTTCCTCATGCGTGCTGTCACGAAAGGCAACCTGCACCTTATGCGTATCAGACTTGAGGTCATCGACCTCTTTTTCCAGCAGCATCCGCCCCTGGTGCATGATGCCGACGTGATCACACATGTCTTCTATTTCACGCAAATTATGAGAAGAGATCACGACGGTCATCTCGCGTGCAGCGGTTTCCTGGAACAGTAAATTTTTGATCATTCTACGCATCACCGGGTCCAACCCATCAATCGGTTCATCCAAAATGAGCAGCTCAGGCATACAGCTCAAGGCAAGCAAAAAAGCAGCCTGACGCTTCATCCCCTTGGAAAAACGGTGGAGCTTTCGTTTAGGATCTAACTTAAAAATCTCCGTAAGCTGTATGTAGCGTTCCTCGCTCCAGCTCGGATAAATGGAGCGGTAAAACCGGGCCATCTGACGAATTGTCGCTTGCGGAAAAAAATAGGGGGTGTCTGGCATAAACAGAAGGTGCTGCTTGACTTCTGGCTGCTCATATACGGACTGTCCGCCAATCAGTACCTTTCCTGCATCCGGTCGGTAAATCCCGGCGATGATTTTGAGCAGTGTTGTTTTCCCCGCCCCGTTTGAGCCCAGCAGTCCAAAAATGGAGCCCTTCTTCACTCTAAGGGCGAGCTGGTCGACAGCCTTTTCTTCTGTAAATGTCTTTGTGACTTCCCTTAATTCAATCAAGGGACATCCCCCTTTCCTTTGTTTGTATAGCTTCCACGTACATATCGTCCACTTCCTGCTGTGTAAAACCGAAATGGACGGCTACAATCATCTGTTTTAACAATGCCGCCCGAATCTCATCTCGCTTGATTTGCTGTGCCTGATGCTGGGCAGGTGTGACAAAGCTGCCTTTGCCCTGAACAGAATAAATATATCCTTCTCGTTCCAACTCGCGATACGCCTTCTGAATCGTATTCGGATTCACCGTTAGCTGAGCGGACAATGTCCGCACAGAAGGCAATTGCTCATCCGGCTGAAGTGATCCATACACGATCATTTCCTTTACCCTGTCCATAAGCTGTTCGTAGATCGGCTTGCGGCTGCGGATATCCAGCTCGAACATGGACTTCCTCCTTTCAAGACTTAATCTGATTCACTGTATATGCTCAACTGTTCTAACTGTACTATAATTAATAGTACAGCTAGAACAGTTTGTCAATCTTTTCTTTGGGGATTTATTACAGAAAAAAAGACCAACTCAGAAAGCTGGTCTTGAAATCAACGTTAACCTGTAATGATTTCGGCAAAAGTTTGTTACATATTTTTTGACTTCGTATGTATCCCAAAAAACATAGATTTAAGGATAATACACACAAGAGACAATATAACAAAAATTAGGCCACTCCAAACAACATCCCCTATTCCTAATTGAGAAATAAACCAGCCTCCCATCGCTGTCCCTATGGTGACACCCAAATTTGAAAAAGAAACATACAGGCTATTCGCAAATTCCGGGGCTTCTGGAGCCTCCGAGGTAAGCCAAATTTGACTTACAATCAATCCACTCGTATGAACAGCTCCCCAGACAATAATAATCCCACTTGTGAGAAGAAGAGTTGCACCCACATATTGAAGCAGTAAATAACAAACCCCTAAAGCAACAGGATAAAGCAACACCGTTTTCAACATATGATGGTTTAACATCTTTCCCGAGTACCAGTTACCAGCCACACCACTAATCCCGAAAAGCACAAGCATCGTGCTAATCCATTCTCCACTCATATGCGTTTTCTCTCCTAGATACTCCGCAAAATAACTATATACAGAAAACATCGCAGCAAATATGAAGCATGCCGTACCGATATTCAACCACAATGTGGGTTTTCTCAATATTTTAAGCTGGTTCCTGACAGGTACTTCTTTCTGCTCCAATCTGGAAGGAACCATGAGCCCTATTCCAACACACGCAATAATATTCACAACAGCAGAGAACAGAAATGAAGTGCCAAGAGAGAATTGATCAGCAATATAAGAAGTAAGCGGAACTCCCAATACCATCCCCACACTAACTCCAAGAAATACCTTTGCACTTGCTTTAGCAGCCTCTTCTTTCTTCGATAATGCAACAGCTAGTACGAAGGCAATGGAGAAATACACTGGATGAAAAAAGGCGGGGAATATTCGGAATACGACAAGTGTATAAAAGTTCGGTGCAAAAGCTGATATCACATTCGAGATGGAAAAAATAATCATGATGCTCATCAGTAACCATTTACGATTCCATTTTGAAAATAGCAGAGTTACCCATGGCCCAAAAATGGCAATAGTGAGTGCAAAAAGACTGACCAGTATTCCAGCTTGTGGTGCAGTAACGTTATACTTATCCATGACCATTGGCAAAATCCCAACGACTCCAAGCTCCGTATTTATAATGCCAAATATACCTAGTGCAATAAAAAATAATGGACTGTTTCTGTTCACGATTTTCATCTCCTTGACCTTATAATCTATATATTCTAAAATCTATATTTATAGATATAATATACAAAAAAAAAGTAGGTAACTTTGTTCATTATTTTGTGGCTACCTACATTTCATTCTTGATATATTCAGCGAATTTACAAATATTCTCTTCATTTCTTCGGTAATAGGTCCACTGTCCAAATCGCCTGGATTCCAAAAGCCCAGCCTTCTTCATGAGCGTTAAGTAACTGGAAATAACAGATTGTGCTAAGCCTGTTTTTTCCTGAATGCTACCTACACAAATCCCTCCTTTAAAGTTAGCATCCGTTGGTAAAAACAATTGCGGTCCGAAATTTTCATCTGAATTTTTTAACCAATCCAAAATTTGCAGGCGTGTATCATTCGACAAAGCTTTAAAAATCATTAGAGTATCCATAAACCTCATTATATCTCTTATTTTAGATATGTAAATATCTATTTCAATAATATAGCATCGACTGTTGTGTGTTGTGCCATTCTTTCACACACTCCACTTGAACATAAAAATAGCCGTGATGCATCATGCATCACGGCTATCTCTTTTTAGCCTTCCTTTGACTCATAAGGTTCATCACGGCTTATATTCGCGAGCGTTGAACCTTCCGGCAGCTTAAGATCCAGCTGGAACCGGAACGTTGCTCCTCTGGCCTCATCGCTATCCACACCAATGGAACCCCCCATCAGCTTGACCAAGTTTTTACAGATGGACAATCCCAAACCCGTCCCTCCATATTTTCGGTTCAGTGCCGGATGAAGCTGGGAAAAAGGCTGAAACAATAGATGCTGTCGGTCTGCTGGGATACCGATTCCAGTATCCGTTACACTGAACTCAATCAGGCATCTATTTTTACGACGGCTGTAAGCCTTTCTCTCCACAAAGATATTAACACGCCCTCGCTCCGTAAATTTGATCGCATTGCTCACCAAATTTACCAGCACCTGTCGAATACGCACATGATCACCGACCAGCACCCCCGGCATTTCCTGATCCACATGCCATTCCAGTTCAATGCCTTTTTCCATAGCCTGCGTCATGAATAGGTCAGCCACACTGCCGACCACATCATCTAGCACAAAGGATTCGTGCAGCAAAGACATTTTGCCAGCTTCGATTTTGCTCAAATCCAGTATCTCGTTCAATATCTGCATTAAAGCACCACTGCTACTAGTAATAATGTCTATATAGCTACGCTGCTCCTCATCCAATTCAGTATCTGCGAGTAACCCCGCCATGCCTATAATGCCGTTCATCGGTGTACGGAGCTCATGACTCATCACAGAGAGAAACTCTGACTTGGCCCGATCGGCGCGTTCAGCAGACTCCTTGGCCCGAATGATCTCCTTTTCATTCGTCCTGTCTACAAAAACCATCACAGCCCCTTTTCGCTCGCCATTATCCATCAAAGGGCTGATTCGATAGGAGGCCAGAAAGCTGGACCCGCCTTTTTTCCAAAATACTGCTTCCTCTGCCTGATAAGAAGCTCCGCTTCGAATCGCTTGAAGAATAGAGGACTGTTCGTCCGGAAAATGGCTGCCAATCTCGTCTGCATGGCGAATGATATCTATGCATGCGCCGTTCAGCGGATTAGTCGATCCTACGCCGAACATCTCGACAGCTGCCGGGTTCATAAAGCGGACATGTCCTTCGTTACTTAAACCCACAATTCCTTCGGATACAGCATTCAAAATAAGCGAATGCTCATTACTAAGTTTTTCAATTTGAGCAATGTAGCTTTTAAGAGGGGTAACATTTTCTATAATCCCGTAGCAGCCCACAATTTCCTCTTGCACGAAAATCGGGATATTCGTCATCTTGATGAATAGACGCTCCCCCTCCTTATGTATGAATTCCGATTCATAGGTTTGCGTCTCACCCTGCTTGGCCAGTTCCATATGACGCTTGATTTTGTCCTGTTCCTCAGAGGAAGCCATGATAAGTATGTCAACCCCAAGCAGTTCGTCCCTCGTATAACCCGTAAGCTCCTCCAAACTCGGATTCACACTCAAGATATGACCTTCCATATTCACGGCGCATATCCCAAGTGGATTATGCTGAAACAGTGACCTATAACGGTTTTCACTTTCGCGCAGGCGCTGCTCCATTTCCCGGTGCTCTGTAACATCCTGGATCATACCCACCACTTGAACGGGCTTGCCTGCATGCTCGTCCATTTCAGCTTCCCAGATTGAACGCAGTACCTTTTGTTCCCCATTGGGCAATACAATCCGGTAAAAGGTTTCTTCGTGAACTCCCTTTAATATAACGTTGGTGATAATCTGTTTCATGCGCTCTGTATCTTCTGGATGAACAGCCGCCATGAACGCGTCAATACTTGTCTCAACCGGCTTGACACGATAACCAAAAATGCTACGAAATTCCTTGGAGAAATGCATAACATTGTTGACCAGATCCCAGTCCCAAGAGCCGAACATCGCCAACCGCTGAGCTTTTGCCAAATTCTCCTCGCTCTTCTGGCGCTCTGTGATGTTGCGTCCGATGGACAGTACTCGCTTGATCCTGCCCTGTTCATCCCGAATAATGCGGTACGATACTTCCAGCCACAAATAGTGCCCGTCCTTATGACGAACACGCCGCTTCATGATGCCTGTTTCCTTGAAGAGTCCATGTACACGCATATAATCAGCATCTTCGACATGGTAGAATTGGAGCCGCTTTTTGCCGAGCATTTCCTGCTTGGTATAGCCTAGGAGTTTTTCCACCGAAGGAGAAATATATTGGAGTATGCCGTCCGCCGTGCTATATGAGATAACATCCGGCGTATTTTCCGTAATCAACATGTATAGATCTTCATTGTCCGAGAGCACCTGCTCCATATCTTTTTTCTCCGTGATATCCATTGCATACGCAATCAAATAAGATTGTTCGGTAGCCTCATCATCAAATATGGTTAATTCCAGCGATAGCCAGACGGATGTTCCCCGTTTATGTTTCAAACGTAATTCAGTCTTATAGACTTGATCCGTAGCCTTTAGCCAACCTGCGTATGCCTCCCTCAGCCCTTGCTGATCCTGAGCTTCTTTATACAAGAGATGGTAATATCGGATATCCAGTAATTCCTCCTGCTCATATCCGACCATTTTGCAAAAAGCGGGATTTACGTACAGGCACTTCCCTTCCCTCGACAAAATCACGATTCCTGTCGGGGCATGATTATACATATGTTCCAGCAAAGGCAGCCGTTGAGCAGCAGAAAACACAATGAATCTCCTCCTTTGTGGTCCGGCAGTTTTTCTATCTATATCTATTCTAACATGATATGGGATTTTCATAGAGATGAGTTACCTCTATAGTAAGAGCCACTAAAACATGTATGCACAAAAGATTGCCGATGCAGGTCATCGGCAATCTTTGAATTAATTTTTTATACCACCCGGCTAAGAAAATGACGCAAAAATCGCTCCGCATCTACTTTAAGTGCCACATCCACACTTGTCTGCCCATGAGCTTCACCCTCACTTGGCATCTCACGAGTGCGGCCAACCTCTGCGGAATCCCCCACCTCGACGGCAATGTGCATTGGACGCGTCTCCACAAAACTGGAGTCAATAGCCAACCCTACGGCTAAAGGATCATGCAAAGCACAGCCTGCAATACCAGGTCTGAAATTGCGATAAGCTTCCATATAAAAGTCTGTCATATCTGCCATAAACGCGCCCAGCTCGGTTCCTTGCTCACGCCATTTGTCCACATCCTGCTGGGGAAGCAGTGTTTGCATCGTGACGTCCAGCCCAACGAGCGTAAGCGGAAAGCCCGCTCCCAGCACATAGGCTGCGGCTTCTGGATCGGCGTAAATATTCGCTTCAGCCGTCGGAGTTACATTCCCTTTCACCGTGACCGCGCCGCCCATGATGATCAGGCGGTCAAGCAATTGGGGCAATTCGGGACAGCGATCCAGCGCAATCGCAAGATTGGTCAGCGGTCCCACAGCTACCAGGGTAAGTTTGCCTTCATAGCGACGAGCCTGTCCGATTATAAAATCAGCGGCATCCCCAGACGCAGCCTGACGGGAGGGCGCTCCTTTCAACTGATTGCCAATACCGTCTTCACCGTGAATATGCCGGGAATAAGGTTTGAACAGCTCACGAGCATACGGCTTGTGAGCGCCAGATACGACCGGAGCCTCTACCCCCAGTTTTTCCAGCAGAATCAGTGAGTTACGTGTTGCCTCCTCCACCGAGATATTACCAAAGGTGGTTGTAATACCGAGTAGCTCCAATTCCGGCGAATGGACCGCGTACGCAATAGCAAGCGCGTCGTCAATGCCAGTATCTACATCTAAGATTAACTTTTTGCTCATGATGACCCTCCACAGTAGAACAGCATTCTTTTTTTCATTATACACAATTTGTATGATTATTCCCTTGGTCATCAAATTCTTTATTCGAAGACGTAAAAAAGGCTACGGCAGTTATCCCGTAGCCCTTTTTCAACACTTCTCTCAGTCAAGCGCACATATTCTGTCCAAATCCTAAGGCTCGATTCCCCATACCAGCTTATCATTGTGGAACAATGTTGCTTTGTTCCATTCTGCATAAGAGGTTTTGGTTGGATCGAAGGAGTAGTCATTGGATTCGTCCAGGTTAGACCAGTCGCTTTTGTTGATGCGGATCTGAATATCGCCTGTTTGCGCTCCGGCAGCAAGCGTACCGGCAGCAGGACTGAAACCAATTTCAATATAGTTGTCAGTAAAGGTACGCAGCACGTTATCATTACCTACTTGCGCATAGTCTACTGCAGATTGCAGCTCCTGGCTGCCATCTTTCGTGAAATAGTAACGGATTTTCAGCTCACTCAGCTTCACAGGTGTTGTTCCTTTATTTTTCAAGTTAAAGAAAGGCTTGACTGCGTTATTCGCTGGATCCGTGTCCCCGGCCCGGTACATTACAACCAGATCACCCGCTGGTTCTGTAGGGTCTGTTGGATCAGTCGGTGTACCTTTAGGTTCAGCGCTTACCGCTGCGGAATCCTTACTTGTTCCTTTCGCATTCGTAGCACTTACAACATAGAAGTAAGTTGTTCCGTTCGTCAGTCCCTTATCCGTGTACTCTCTTTCCGTTACAAGAGGCGCAACGGCTGTAAAAGGACCTGCTTCGCTAGTGGCACGTTTTACCGTGTAGCTATCGGCACCAGTAGACGCATTCCAAGTCAGCGTTACTTGAGCATTGCCCACAACAGCCTTTAAGCCTGACGGTACAGCTGGAGCTGTAGGCGCTGGGTCCACACCACCATCGGAAGGCACGATTGCAGGGTACGCATTTTGTACCAGCATTACAAACTGATCATGGAACCATGCTCCTGAAATAGGTGCATTCGGTAAAGCATCTGTTAATGTGCCATCCTTGGTTGTATAGGTAGGATCACACATACGGTCAAAGCCTTTACCCTCATCGTTCGGAATGAGTGAGCTCGAACCATCGGAATCACCCGGAGGTTTCGCCCATACATAGGCATCAATATGGCCAGCTGGAGCCGTTTGTGGCGGCGTTCCCATACCTGCTCCGCTGTTATTACACCAGTTACCACGGTGCGAGCGTTTGTCAACACGGCCTGAGTTTACATAGGAGTTAATATCATTGCCGACTGCGGAAGTCGGACGGTTAGGTCCTCCCCATCCATTACGGCCTGTATCAATTAACATACCGAGTGAGCTTGGCCAGCCTGCGCTGAC
The DNA here is from genome assembly GCF_058895805.1 of Paenibacillus sp. NMA1017. NCBI lineage: Bacteria > Bacillati > Bacillota > Bacilli > Caryophanales > Paenibacillaceae > Paenibacillus > Paenibacillus sp. NMA1017. The sequence goes on from NZ_JBZXYR010000006.1 coordinate 202,914, forward strand.
AAAATCTCTATGCAGTGACTCTGCGAAATCCGATTCATCGAAATTAGGATTCCATTCGTAGTACTTAGACGATTTGATCGGCTGTCCACCGATATTCAGATTTGGATCAGGCAAATTAGGTTCTGTCAGCGGTGAAGTATTGGCTGTATTCGTGATAAAGCCATCTACACTGGACAGACCTTTGCTAGTGTCTTTGAAGATAGTAGTAAACAGGGATACCGTTGCTGCACGGTTGTTATCCCAACCTAACCAGCCAGAGTGACCGATATCTACGTATTTGTACACATTCGGAATCTCGTTCAGCTTATTCATTGTGTACTTAACGCCAGCTTCATAAATCCCTGTAGACTTGGCTTGCGCACATTTAGGATCATCCAGATTGGTTACCAGGTTTGGCAAACTATCTGGTTCAATGATCGCTACGATGCGAATATCCTTATATTTAGGATTTGCAAAAATAGAAGCAATTTTGTCAACATAATCCTTTTTATATGTTTCCAGACCTGCCTGAGTCAGCGGCAATTCACCATTGGAAGCCAAGGCATGACAATCCCGTCCGGGCAGATCATACACAATAAATTCCGCCGTAATCGGTGTACTGCCTTTCTTTTGCGCCAATACTTGGTCCAAATGGGCTTCCAGGCCAAGCTTGCCTCCACCGCCGTTAATAGCAGCGATACGATCAAGCCATACGGCTGTCGGGAAGGTTTTGACCGTTTGCATTTTTGCTTTCAGATTAGCATCCGTAATTTTGGCAATCGATGTGTCGACACTAGCCGCATAATCAGGGCTAATGTATTTTGTCGCCCCTTGGTAAGGATTGTCCACATGGGATTCTGCATGTATTTTATCCGTAAATCCTGCACCTGGTAGAAAGCTGCTTGCGACGAGTGATAGCGCAAAAGCATACTTCATGCTTTTACGAAGCACTTGCTTTGTTTTCAATTGCTTCACCTATCTTTCCGTGGATTTTGTTGAATCTTCCTATGTCGGCACCTGATTGTTACATGATTAAATGTGAGTTACGCCTACTCTCTCCAAAAAAAAGCGGCGTTCATAGTTGTGAAAGGTAAGCGCTTTCTATTCGTTCATGCGCTCACATTTTCCCCTTTTTGTCACCTCCTATGTTAGATTATAGTGAGCTGGAAATCTGCTGTAAATTGAATAAATTAAGGACTACATTATTAATTAGGCATATGAATTGCCACCCTAGTGGTTCATCGCGGCCCCTCTTTTTCTGAAATCGGTTTTTTCATTTGTTGAACATCCCTGCTATGACAAGCTTTCAGGAGATTTAGGATCGACAGCAAAAGAGCGAATTCGTAAAAAGCAAGACCGCATTCTTTAATTTCCGTCAGCCCAAATCGACAATGATAAACTCCAGAACGCCAACTATGCCAAATCGTTATATCTATCGACAGCAAAAGGGTGTTTTCAGGCCCACATGACCGTGAAAACACCCTTTTATTGTTGTGGAGACAATCTCTACTCTTGTTGTTCTACACTTTTTCGCGATCCTTGCCTTTGTCGGATTGCCCTGCATTTTTATTGGCGGCATCCCGATCCAGCTGCATTTCTTCAACCGTCTTCACCTTAAGTCGCGCTGCTCCCTCATAAGGTCGGGTTGGAATCAGATCGCCTGCAGCCAGACGTTGACGCGCCTCGGCAATCGCTGCTCCGTATTGCGGCAGCCATGCTTCCTGCGCCACCAGCATTTCATCGACCATCTGCCAAATTTCTTTGGGGTTACAAACTGCACCCACCAGCGGATCCATCATAAACGCTTGCCGCAGCAGCTTATCATCTCCGTGTACAGCCGCTTCGACAGCCAGACGCTGGACGGAAATACTTACATTGCAGACGGCAGCAAGACCGAGTGGAAGGTCTCCTACATGTGGCATGGAAATACCATTCCGATCCACATATCCAGGTGCTTCAATGATCGCGTCGTCTGGCAAATTGGAAATCACACCGTTATTTACGACATTAAAATGCCCCCGATATACACGTCCGGTTTCCAGACCTTCGATAATATATGAACCATGCTCTTCACCGCGATTTTCCGCCTTGTACTCCAATGGATCTTCTTTCATCCAGTTAGGGAAATCTGTTTCAAACCAATTACGTCCTTCTGTACATACACGCAGATAGCCACCTGTTTCTCCGTTGATCCAGCTGCCTAGATCAATCCAGTCCAGAATTTCATTCGGACGCTTCCGGTACCAAGGTACATATTCACTTAGATGACCATTCGACTCTGTGCTGTAATAGCCAAAACGACGAAGCATGTCGATGCGTACCTTTTCGGTGCGGCTATATTCGGGATGTTTTTCAAAAGCCTCCAGCAGTCCGGCTGTCAGATCCTTGCCTTCATGTGACGCCTGAATGTACCACGTCTGGTGATTGATTCCGGCGCACACAATATCCACATCCTGCTTCTCCAGACCATACACCTCGGCAATTTGGTGATGCCCATGCTGGACGCCGTGACATAGACCGATTGTACGCACACCGCTGTATTTATTGCAGGCCCACGTAATCATCGCCATGGGGTTCGAGTAGTTCAGCAGCAATACATCCGGTGCACTTAGCTCGCGGATATCCTTGCAGATGGCCAGCATTTCAGCAATACCACGCTGACCGTACATGATCCCCCCTGCACACAGTGTATCGCCCACGCATTGATCCACGCCATATTTCAGCGGAATATCCACATCGGTTGCAAAGCCCTCCAGCCCGCCAACCCGGATGGTACAAATGACGTATTTGGCGTCCTTTAGAGCTATCTTTCGATCCGTAGAAGACTGTATTTGTATGGACAAACCGTTCTCCCGAATATCCCGCTGGCACAGCTCAGTAACCATATCCAGATTGTGCTGACTAATATCCGTAAAAGCCACTTCAATATCATTAAATTCCGGCACCGATAACAGATCTCGTAAAATTCCACGGGTAAAACCGATGCTTCCTGCTCCAATAAAAGCTACTTTAAATGACACGGCATTCAACCTCCGGTAATTAGAATGGGTATATACCGTCATTGTAGCAATAGGGCTGTGGAAAGCGTTATCAAAATCATGACCAGTTTCGTATTTAGGTGTCAAAAATCCTAACTTTCGATTTAGCAGAAGGTTACCCATTTCCATTTTGCTCCATCCCGTTTCTCTCTTTCTGTATAGTGTTTTTTCAGTTCAATATGTACTTTAAGTGCGGTAAATGTAGTAACATAAAAGAAAACATTGTAGAGCAAGGAGCAGCCTAAGATGAACAAAAAGATTATCTTTTTAGATATAGATGGAACGCTAGTGGATGATGATGGTATGATTCCCGAATCTGCAAAAGCAGCATGTATCGAAGCTAGAAAGAACGGACATCTGATTTATTTATGCACTGGCCGATCCAAAGCGGAGATTTATGATTTTATCATGGAGGTCGGTTTTGACGGGATCATCGGAGCTGGCGGGGGCTTTGTAGAAACCGAAGGCGAGATGTTCTATCACCACAAAGTATCGGATGAGGACGTTAAACATATGGTCGATTACTTTGATGAACATGATTTGGACTTTTATTTGGAATCGAACGGGGGACTGTTTGCGAGTAAAAACTTTTTGCCCCATGTGGAACGGCTTATCTATGGGGATGTAGACAATGATCCCGTAGCCAGAGAAAAAAAAGAACAACGCCCGCATCCTTTTATCACTGGCCTAACTATAGGAGAGGACAACCTGTACCGTAGTGACGTGAACAAAGCATGCTTTTTGGAAAACAAAAATGTTCCTTTTGAACAAATCAAAAAGGAATTTGCAGGGAAATTTGAGGTTATTCAATGTACTGTATCTGCTTTCGGGCAAGACAGTGGTGAGCTAATGGTTCCGGGTATTCATAAAGCCGTTGCCATTGAGAAGCTTATTCAGCATTTGGGCATATCCAGGGAAGATACGATTGGAATCGGGGATGGCATGAACGATGCTGAAATGATTGAATATTGTGCGCTAGGAATTGCCATGGGAAATGCCAAATCGGGCCTCAAAGCCATTGCAGATGACATTACGGATGCTGTGGATGAAGATGGACTGTTTCACAGCTTTAAAAAGCATGGTCTGATTTAGTGAAGTTATTTTTTTTATACTTAAGCCCCTGCAGTAGTTTCTGGACTTAAAAATGTCCTAATCCTACTGGTAGGGGCCTATCTCCAATGCTATCTTTCCACGGAATTCACTTAGTGCCTGCTCAGCTCCATCTCCTCACTACTTTTTACAAAGGAGCAAGACATGTCAAACCGTAAATGGACATTTATCCTTATCCCAGTCTTCCTGCTATTTGCCTGGATGCTCTTCCAGTTCACTCTGTCTTCTTTTCAAATTCACCAATTTGCAGAGTTATTGAAGACGGTTTCTCCAAAAGACGGGGTTTCCGATACAAAAGTCGTACTGATATCACAGGAGTTGGATAACTATTACTGGCGGTCAGTCGAACAAGGAGCCCGAAAGGAAGCAGAACAGTACGGTATGCGGCTTGATTATATCGGGCCGGACCGCATTAATCCGTCCGAGCAGGTCAAACTGCTGGATAAAGCGATCGCCAGTAAGGCGGATGCAATTCTGGTTCAAGGGATAAATGATCCAGAGTATCGCCGATTAATCGACAAAGCAGCCGGACTTGGCATACCCGTCATCACGATCGATACGGATGAACCAGACTCTCGTAGACTAGCTTACGTGGGAACGGATAACGAAGGAGCAGGAAAACAGATGGGCGCGCTGTTAGCGAAAGCCTCTGGAGAGCGTGGCGACATTGGAGTTATGATCAGTAGCGAGCGCGTCGAGAATCAGCGGCTCAGGCTTGCTGGATTTCGTTCCGTGATCGGTCGCTATCCTAAGCTCCGCCTTGTGGAGATTCGCTCCTCAAATATTTCACGTCTTCAGGCAGCCCAGCAAGCTCAGAACATGCTCACCCAGTATCCGCAGATCCGCTACATGGTCGGATTCAGTGCGCTGGATGGCCTTGGCATTCTGGAAGCCTCGGAGCGGCGCGGCGCGCGGAGTTTGCAGATTTTCGCTTTTGACGATATGGCCGAGACGTTGGAAGCGATCAAAGATCGCAAAATCAAACTGACCATTGTTCAACAGCCAGAAGAAATGGGGGCCAAGGCCATAAAATTGCTGAATGATTATCTAAAGGGGAATGATCCCCAGCAATTAACATACACCAGGGTATATGAGGTGCATGCGGGCACTCCCGACAACATGCCCGGAGATGACAGACGATGACAATCAGAACGAAGCTGCTTCTGTTCATCCCTCTTCTAGTTGTGTTCGCCAATATCATCGCTTATTTTGTATTCCAAAGCGGAAAGGTCGTACAACAGAGCTACGATGAAATGCTTGGCCGAATTCTTCTCATCGAGCAAACCTCCGAATCGGCGGAGAGCAACTTAAAGCTCCTATATGCCTATCTGCTTAATCCAAGAGAAGATAAGGCTATGCAGGGTCCGACAGAATACCAATTAATGCAGTTGAAAGGCAGAATTCAGGAAGTCTCCGACTCGACCGACCCTTCTTTCGCCGAGGAGGACTACGTGAATCTGTTGACCACATTTCTTGAACAGAAACAAGCCGCAGTTCTGGATGCAAAGGCACAAGATCCCCAATCGGCTTTTAAACATTATATTGAAGCGGAGAAAACCGTCAGCTATATTCATGAGGAAGGACAGCAACTGATCGATGCTGAATTGGCCTATTACCGGCCGATCATCGAGAACATCCGGAACAAAAATGAGCGAATGAACGGATGGGGAGTGGCATTGTTCGGCATGAACGCGCTGATGGGGGGGTTGCTTGCAATCTGGATCTCGCGCAGCATTACTGGCCCTGTCGGCAGACTTGTCGGACTGGCGAAGCGAATCGCCACAGGTGATCTGAATATCAAGCCCCCACCGCGACGGGATGACGAGCTAGGCGTACTGTCGGACGCCATTTCGCAAATGTCCGCCGATTTGAGTATCCTCATTGAGAAGGATAAACAGAGTCTGGAAATGCGGCGGCTTGTGAAGGAACTGGAGCTTCTGGCTCTGCAAAATCAAATTAATCCGCACTTTTTATTCAATACCTTAAATGTGCTCTCCAAGCTGGCGATCCTGGAAGGGGCGGAGAAAACCAGCGACCTGATCGTTTCGCTGTCCAATCTACTACGGTACAGCCTGCAGAAGCTGGACAAACCCGTAACACTTCAGGAGGAACTGGATCATATTCGCGAATACGTAACCATCCAGCAGGCACGCTTTCGGGACAGAATTCTCTTTAATCTTCACTTTGACGCTTCCGTTCTTAACCAGCAAATTCCGGCCTTGACGATCCAGCCATTTATTGAAAACGCTTTTCTTCATGGTGTGGCAGATATGGAAGACGGAGCCATTATCACGTTGACATTGTCGCGAGCGAACGAGGATGTACAAATTGAAATCTCGGACAACGGAAAGGGTATGACGGAGGAAACCCGACTGTCCGTGCTCCGTCTTGAAGGCGAAGTCGAAAGTGGTAGTTCAACAGGACTTGGAATGCAAAATGTGTTTAGGCGGCTGCAGTTGTTCTACGGAAAAGAAGGAATGGTTGAAATCAGTAGCAGTACCGGACGGGGTACTACTATAACAATACGAATTCCAGTCAAGAAGGAGAGTGAGCAGACTGATGTATCGGTTGTTAATCGCGGATGACGAGGCTTTAGAGAGAGAAGGACTGGAATTGACAGTGGAACGGGCGATGCCGGGGATATTCCGGTTTATTCATGCCGGCAACGGTCGCATGGCGATTGAATGTGCGGAAGAGCACCGTCCCCATATTGCCATTCTGGATATCAATATGCCCGGAATCGATGGGCTTGCAGCGCTTCGTGAATTAAAGGAGCGGCTTCCCGATACCCGATTTGTGCTCGTCACTGCCTACGATTATTTTGCCTATGCCCAGAAGGCGCTCTCTTTGGGCGTAAAAGAATATATTCTGAAGCCGGCGAAGCGAGAACTTATCATCGGCACACTGAAACGACTGATTGAAGAAATTGAGTGCGAGAAGCGGGCACGTACGGAAGAATTGGAGCTTAGGCACAAAATCTCACAGCTAATGCCGCTTGCAGAAAATGAACTGGCTTTAATGCTTATGGTCGACCAGACAGTGGATTCGAGCGCTTCCCAGCTATCAGAATGGCTGGACTTTCCTCTTGATCAGGGAAGCGCCATCATTGCCGCCTTTGAAGGATATACGGACGAGCAGGATAAAAAGAAAATTTACGATCATTTCCGAAGCTATATAAAAACTCATGGCCCGAATGCCATTGTAAGCTCTTTGATCGACCATCATGTAGCCACTTTTTTATGCAAGCCGCCTGCCACCGGCGAAAACGACTGGCGGCAACTGGTTAAACACCTTGTTCAGCAGCTCTCCGATCTTGCCCAGCAGCAACTTGGCATTAAGACAGCTATTGGAATCGGCTCGCTGCATAGCGGCGAGGAAGGACTTCGCAAGTCCTATTTCGAAGCCGTTTTTGCCTCCACCCTACGCAAGCGCGATGGAGGTTACTGCCATTTTGACGAACTGAAGTCGTCAGAGGCTGGAAACGCTTCTGTGCTTGCCGTCAAAGCGGAGAATGGAATGCTTCAGCAGACGTACGTCATGTCAGCACTGCAACGGATACGCGAACAGCGGGAGGTTCAAACACTGACTATGCTGGGCAGAGCAAAAATGTATATCGAGGAGCGATTCAACGATGAGCTTTCGCTGGAAGAAGTGGCTGATTTCGTCCATTTGAATCCCCACTACTTCAGTAAAATTTTCAAACAGGAATACGGAGAGACGTTCATCGACTTCGTAACCCGGCTACGGATTGATAAAGCTATTTCTCTGATCAAGGAGGGTAACCTTGCTCTGAAGGAAATCAGCTTTGAAGTGGGTTATAAGGACCCTAACTATTTTAGCCGTGTCTTTAAGAAGATAACAGGCGTTCCTCCCACTGAGTTCAAAGGCCAAAAATAGTAGAGATTCATCCATGCCGACTATCGGCATGGATTTTTTTAAGCTCAAATGACAAGGTAATGCTAGGTTCAGCCCCTCTGTCTCCAATTCGGGAACCGAAGCCAAAATCGTGCGTGAAAAGGTCCGTTTATTGAAGACGATAACCGGCCTTTCTTTTATAAGCGCATGTTATACTTCTCCTCGAAGAACGGAATGAGGTTCTAGGAATCTGGAGGGGAGATGATCATATGGGAGTAATCATCCATAATGAAAGCGCTCAACAGAAAGCGCTTCAATCAGAAAAACCCAATATGCTTTTTGTGACGCTGGTATCCATCGTAGCTGCGCTTGGAGGCATACTGTTCGGTTTTGATATCGCGGTAGTTTCGGGGGCAGTTGAATTCCTACAGCAGCGTTTTTCGCTGAGCGAATTTCAGGTTGGTTGGGCGGTGTCGAGTCTGATTGTGGGGAGTATCACGGGAGCGGCTCTCTCCGGCTACATGAGTGAAAGGATCGGCAGAAAAAAGGTATTACTGGCCGCCGGATTTTTATTCGTCGTCGGCTCGATCTGCTCTGCGCTTCAAGACACGTTCACCGGGTATGTTATCTTTCGCATGATCGGCGGCATTGGCATAGGCATCACTTCCACCGTTTGTCCGGTGTACAACGCGGAGATCGCTCCTGCCAAATATCGAGGCCGTTTGGTTGCTTTAAATCAGCTGGCAATTGTAACAGGCATTTTCCTGGTTTATTTTCAGAATTCATGGATCGTCAGCATGGGGGATGAAGCCTGGGGTGTCTCAACAGCCTGGCGCTGGATGTTCGGAGTGGGAGCCGTTCCAGGACTAATCTTTATGCTCTTGATGCTCTTCATACCCGAAAGCCCGAGATGGCTTATTAAACAGAATCGGCCTTATGAAGCGTTGCCGATATTGCTGAAAATTCACGGTGAAGAAGCTGCTAAGCAGGAAGTGCTTGATATCAAGGAATCATTCAAAAATGAGAACAACTCATTGAAACAATTGTTCGCTCCCGGTATTCGGGTCGCTCTCTTTATCGGTGTCATGCTCGCCATTATGCAGCATATTACCGGCATCAATGCCATTTTGTACTACGCGCCGGTTATCTTTAAAGGAATGGGACTCGGTACGGACGCTTCTTTGACCCAGACCATCTGGATCGGGTTGATCAATGTGTTGTTTACCATCGTATCTGTATGGCTGATCGACAAAGCGGGACGAAAAATCCTGCTGATAATCGGCACCTCGTTAATGACCTGCTGTTTGGTCATTATTGGAGCCGCATTCAAAATGGGTTTGACCACCGGACCGCTCGTACTCATCATGATATTGATCTACGTGGCCTCCTATGCTATATCGCTTGGGCCGATCGTATGGGTTATGATCTCGGAGATCTTTCCGAACCGCATTCGCGGCAAAGCTGTAGCCATCGCTTCGATGGCACTATGGGCCGGCGATTATCTGGTATCGCAGGCATTCCCTCCTCTGCTGAGCTCAGCTGGCCCATCCAATACCTTCTGGTTATTCGGAGCCATCTCGTTGTTCGTCGTAGTCTTTTTATGGCGCAAGGTTCCCGAAACCAAGGGGAGATCACTTGAACAGATGGAAAATATGTGGCTTGGGAAATGACCCAACTTTAGCTCTCAAAAAGCCCGGACACATGTTATAATGCTTCAAAACACACGCCCTCTGAGTCATACCGACCTAAATCGGCAATGGTTCAGAGGCTTCTTATTATCAGCTCCCATCCTCCTCCGCATAGTTCCTCACATTGCGCTCCATAGCTGAGCGGTATTCTACAGGCGTCTTGCCCGTGTGCTTTTTGAACAACATATGAAAATACTGCCTGCTGGCCACGCCTACATAATCGGCAATTTCTTGAATGGGGATGTCCGTTTGCTGAAGAAGCATACGGGCCTTGTCCATTCGCAACATCGTTAAATACGCGGTGAGTGTTAGCCCTGTATGTTTTTTGAAAATACGGTGCAAATAACCTGGGTGCAGATTCACGGCTGCCGCCATGTCCTTAACCACAATATCTCGGTCATAGTTCAGATGGAGAAATTCAATGCATCGTTTGATGTACATATCCGTTTGCTGCGTGTTGCTGCGCTCTGCCTCTTCCCGTAGACGTGCAATTCGTACTAGCAATTGCATAAAAAGCATCTCTGCCATTGCACCCGGCTGTTCTTTTCGTTGGTCCAGCTCCAGCACGAGACTTTTCAGCGTAAAATATACCTCTTCCGGGTCCGACAGTACCAGATACGGGAACGGACGCGACATGAAGGCTGTAACCTCCTGCTCCTCCGCTGCTATTTGCCGGATTGACGGTCCTACACTCATCCCCTCCGTAAAACCAAACTCTACGTTCAGCATCCGGCACGATTGTTCTCCCTCCACCACCAGTCGGTGCGGTACGCCTGCGTCCAGCATAATAAACTCGCCTTTACGCAGCGTGATGCTTTCTTCCACATTCTCTCCCGTTTGTACATCTACCCTGCAAAAGCCGGAAATCATGTACATAATTTCGGTAGAATGATGATCGTGGTAAGACATGGTATAGCCATGCCATTGCTTGTAATAGTAAGCAAAAAAACGGGGAATATAATCCCCGTTACGCAGCCGTGGCTCAAACAGACTTCCGTTCATCCCCGCACCTCCGTGAAATAGCTAAGGCTAATACGGCAACGTATCTGTAACCGCTCTATTTTCACAGTTTAACAGACTGAGCCATGTTATTCTATTTCACACCATCGGACGATCTAAAATCCTTTGGAATACGGCAGGCGACTTCTACCTAAAAGGCAGGGGATTCATCACTTTCTGGACTTAAATACTGAATCAACATCCCCACAAATCGGTTAGCAATTTCTATATCCTCAAGTTCGTTATTCCGTTCGTCCTTGGACGTCAGACTCATTTTCTGGAGTATACCCATCATAGACGTGAAGATAAAATGAGCGGTCTTCAAGAGTTCCGTGTCGGACTTTAATGATCCATCTTGGAATCCAGCTTCCAGAGCATCCATCAGGAAATGTCGTTCCTTTTCCCGGCTAACAAAATTGTTATACTGTTCTTTGAGTTCTTGATTTGAATCATAAGCTTCGTAATGCAGATCGAATAAAAGAATAAACTTGATGTATTCCGGATGTTTCCAAGCGTAATCAATCCATGCATCAAGCATCGAAGTAAGCATCTCCTTACCGCTCATTTCGGCTGAAGGTGCTCTTCTAACAAATTCGGTCATGCTCTCAAGGATTTCCATCTGGACCTCAAAGATCAGTTCGTTCATGGACTGAAAGTGCTTATAGAATGTGACTCGACTAACACCAGCCACGTTGCATACATCCTTAATATTAACTTTGAGAAAGCTTTGCTTCATAAAAAGTTCCTTTGCAGCCCCAATGAGTTCTTCTCGATTTTTGTTTTTCAAATTCTGATGCCAGTTCTCAGTCATTAACAACCATCCGTTTCTCATTTTTCGATTTTTGTAAGGTTAAGAAAAGGGCAGATGCAAGGATAAGTGCACCAAAAATATAAGGAATATGAATGTGTTTGTCAAATAACAAACCCGCTAAAATGGGCCCCAATATATTGCCTAGGCTGGTATACGTCGTATTCAATCCAGCGGCATATCCTTGGCGATCACCAGCTGAGTTCGCGATCATTGTACTTACCGTTGGCCTTAGGAAGGCATTAAAAGCAAAAAACAGAGCCGATACCGCCAGTAAATAACCTAAATTAATCTTAATGATCATTAACAGTAAAGCGATGGCTGTCATGATCAAAGAGAGACGTATTAGCTTCATCTCACCAAGTCTCTTGATGAGATAATCAAGCAGCCATATCTGCACAACGATACCTATAATTGCACCAACTGTAATGATCATTGAGATTTTAGTGGCATCAAAACCGTATTTTCGTTCCACAAAAAGAGCATACACTGTTTCGTAATTCATCAAACCTAATGTCATGATCAGAATGAGGAGAAGATAACGAAAATAGGACGTCCGAAATGAATTTAGGATTTGGTTGCGAATGGGTTCCCGGCGGACCCAATGGCTAGCGGGTTTTCGTTTTTCCTTGGGTAGTGTCTCTGGCATATACAAGCTAAGTAGCGTAGCTACAAGTCCAAGTCCACCAGCAAAAAAATAGGGCACCCTTATGCCAAACTCAGCGATCATTCCACCTAACCCCGGACCAAGTACCATCCCCAAATTCATGGAAGCACCCAAGTATCCCATTCCTTTAGCTCGGGTTTCAGAAGTGGTAATATCAGCGACGTAGGCCATATTGGAAGGAACCATTAATCCAATACCTATCCCCCCGATAAATCGGGCAATATATAGCAGAGGCAATGTCGTAGATACAGCAAACATGAGATCCGAAATGACCGTTAAAAACAGACCGGTGATGATCATGGATTTTCGCCCCCATCTATCCGAAAGCTGCCCACCTAGGGGCGAAAAAATAAACTGTGCTGCTCCAAAAGCAGCAATAAGATACCCCGCAGCAGCTCCTGCCGCATTAAATTGTTTCAGATATTCAGGCAGAATGGGAATCACCATGCCTTGACCCAATAAAGCAATAAACAGATTCAGCATCAGAATGAAAAGTGGAAATGTAGCAGACTTAGGTAAGCTGCTCATGTTTGTAACCCCCTCCAACCATTTACACCATGTAACCCTTTACTATGTGTAAACTATATTAGTTGAAATAGGGGCCATTGTAAATAAAAATACAAATCTATTAAGCCAAGCTAATACCGAGAAGAGATCTTGTTATTCTTGATTTACACATGAGGCTCCCTTTTTGCAAACTCTTGTAACATACCTCTTATTTGTTCTACCAATATAGCAGGTGCTTTCTTGGGTGAACCCGTGTCAAACGGAGGCTGAGGATCGTATTCCAAAATCAGCTGGACTCCTTTACTCATGTCTTCTCCCAATTCCCATGCTATTAGCTGGAGTGCCATATCAATACCAGAGGAGACACCGGCTGCTGTAATGATTTTGCCCTGACGAACCACTCTCTCATCTGTTGGAATGGCTCCAAGAGATTGAAGCAGGTCTAAGGAGCCCCAATGACTGGTGGCTACGGTTCCATTTAACAAGCCTGCGGCGCTCAAAATCAGAGAGCCATTACAAACCGACGTGGTCCATTTCGTAGTTTCATGTATTTGGCGAATCCAGTTTAACGTTTCTTCGTCATTCATTGGAGTTTTATAATTTGGCGGACTGCAACCTGGAACAACAAGAATATCGGCTGAGTTAACTTCAGAAAAACTGTAATCGGCATGCAAATAACCCATATTTGAGTCCAGCTTGACTAACCCTTTTTTCTTGGCGACAAACTTCACTTCACATTTCAGTGTAGCAGCAAATACATCGTATGGCCCCATTGCATCTAATGCCGTAATTCCATCGAAAAGCATGATGGCGATTTTCATGATGATCTCTCCTTTGAAGTGGGATTTTATTCTTGCACACCCATACTAACATACATATACGGGGTATGGGTATATTTATTGTTGTGAAAGCAGTATCTTCATTTCAAACGCCTCTTTAAGAGTACGTACCTGTAAAAAGGCATACTTAAAAAGGTCCACTCCCAGGGTAGTCCTTTCTAAATATGCCTGTAAATCTGTTAATCTGTTAATCTGTTAAACGCGAGCCGGCTTAAGATCTCTGCTTTCTCAACTGACCATAATATAAATTACTGTAAAAGCCTTTGTGAGCCAGCAGTTCATCATGAGAACCCTGCTCCTCCAGGCGACCATCCTTCAAGACCAGAATCCGGTCAGCCTGACGAATGGTATTCAGTCGATGCGCGATGACGAAACTTGTTCGACCCTGCATAAGCCGCTCCAGTCCTTCTTGTATCTTCATCTCGGTAATGGTGTCGATGCTGCTGGTCGCCTCGTCGAGTACAAGGATGGAAGGGTCGGCCAAAATAGCACGGGCAATAGCCAGCAGCTGTTTTTGCCCTTGACTGATGCCGCTGCCGTTCGCTTCCAGCACCTTGTCGTATCCGTCCTTCATCCGCATGATAAAGGAATGGGCGTTGGCCAGTTTCGATGCTTGTTCAACCTCCTCATCGGTGGCGTCCAGTCTGCCGAAGCGGATATTTTCACGAATCGTCCCCTGAAACAGGAAGGAGTCCTGTAGCACAAATGCCATGCGGGAGCGCAAGCTTTCACGCTGTATGGTGGTGATATCGCGCCCGTCCAGCGTAATCGTTCCCTTGTCAGGGCTATAAAATCTGGAAAGAAGCTGAATTAGTGTCGTTTTTCCTGCCCCGGTCGGACCAACCAGCGCGATCATTTCACCAGGTTTGGCTTCAAAAGAGATACCTTCCAGCGTAGCGCTTCCCTCATCATAACCGAAGGAAACATCCGAAAACCGTACCTTCCCCTCCACATGCTCTACCTCCACTGCGCCGCGTTCATCCTTGGACTCTTCATCTTCATCCAATATTTCAAATACACGCTCAGCTCCGGCAATAGCAGACAGCAGGGTGTTCCACTGGTTAGCCAAATCGTTCAACGGTCTGGTGAACTGGCGGGCATATTCTACGAATACAATAATTGTACCTATAGTGATGGAACCGCGAATGGCCAAAATCCCACCGATCCCTGCTACAATAGCAAAGCTGAGATTATTCAGTCCGTTCATCAGCTTCGGTATAAAGCCTGAAATCGTTTGGGCCCAGAAGCCCGACAGCCGAATACGGTCATTGCGCTCGCCAAAACCATGGATGACTCTTTTCTCCTGCGAAAATGCTTTAATAATCTGCTGCCCAGACAGCGTTTCTTCGATGTATCCGTTCAGTTCGCCCAAATTCTTCTGGCGTTCCTTATATAAGGGCCCGGTGCGACGTGTAATCCAGCGCATCCCGGCAGCCATTAGCGGCACCACGATAAAGGTCAGCAGGGTCATCAGCGGGCTTAACCACAGCATCACCGTGAGTGTACCGATTAGCGTCAATATGCTCGAAAAAATCTGAATGGCGGAGCTGTTAAGCGTAGAACTGACATTTTCAATATCATTGGTCAGACGGCTCATGATCTCTCCCTGCTGACGTTTGCCGTAGAAAGGAATCGGTAGTCGATGCAAATGTGAAAACAGATCCAAACGCATTCGGTACACCGTCTCTTGGGCAATCTCAATCATCCAGATATTTTGCAGCCAGGAGGTTAGTGAGTTGAGCAGATATACAGTTCCTAATCCGATGAGAAAATAAATCCACGTGCGTCCACCCGGACCTTCGAGAAAATCATCCACCGCTACGCCGACCAGATATGGACCCAGCAGAGCGAGCCCGGAGCTGAGCAGTACCATGAACAATACCAGCATCAGCTTGGCCTTACGGCGAGCCAGATAAGCCCATATCCGTCCTAAGGTGCCGGACCAGTTTTTCGCTTTGGCCTTGCGGCGTTCTTCAGCTCCCGCCGGATTTCGCAGCACACCGGACGGCGGTGTAGGCTGACGGAACGGTTCAATGAGTTCCTTGAACATGCGACTCCTCCTTTCCATATTGTGATTCATAGATACGTCGATACAGATCCGAGCTATCCATGAGATGCTTATGGCTTCCGCTTGCCATCAGACGACCCTCATCCAGCAGTAAAATCTGATCTGCCGATGCGGTCGAGCTGATTTTCTGCGTAATGAGAAATGTCGTACAGGACAGGCCATCGAGTGCATTCAGTAATGCTGCTTCTGTCCCTACATCCAATGCACTTGTGCTGTCGTCCAAAATCAGCACTGCCGGCTGGCGTACCAGTGCGCGGGCAATCGAAAGTCGCTGTTTCTGTCCGCCAGACAGATTGACGCCACGCTGCCCAAGCATCGTGTCATAGCCTTGCGGCAAGCGTTCAATCATATTATGAATTTGCGCCATGCGTGCGGCTTCCTTAATTTGCTCCAGGCTGGCATTCTCCAGCCCCCAAGCAATATTATCCCGAATCGAGCCGGTGAATAGTAGTACCTCCTGAGGCACATAGC
Organism: Paenibacillus sp. NMA1017; assembly: GCF_058895805.1. NCBI lineage: Bacteria > Bacillati > Bacillota > Bacilli > Caryophanales > Paenibacillaceae > Paenibacillus > Paenibacillus sp. NMA1017. Next base: position 218,943 of record NZ_JBZXYR010000006.1, read on the forward strand.
CAATCGCCTCTCGTAATATGGACGCATCCAGTTCACGAGCGTCCTTTCCGTCAAAGCGCACATGACCTTCATCCTCTTCATAGAGACGCGTAATCAATTGCACAAGTGAGGATTTTCCCGAGCCAGTGGCCCCCATAATAGCTATCCGCTCGCCCGATTGCGCCTTAAATGATATATCCTTTAGGACAGCCAGATCACTGCCCGGATAATGAAAGCTCACCCGGTCCATTTCCACCTGTCCCTCAATCCGTGTATGAGGCGTTGAAACAGGCTCCAGCCCTTGCCTATCTTCATTAGATGTTTCCAATACCTCTCGAATCCGACCCGTAGATGCAGTTGCCCGGGAAAACACAACAACGATACCTGATAAGGCAGACAAGGCTCCAATCGTCCGCAGTGAATAATTGACGACTGCGACCACCTGTCCTACACTGGCATCCCCAGTGGAAATTTGGCCGCGTCCGAACCAAAGTACTGCAATAATTCCTGCATTCATCGTAAACAAAATGAACGGCATCGTCGTTTCTGTCCAGCGTAGAGCGGACACCGTCCCTTTCATCAATTCGCCTCCGTAATGGGCAAAACGTTCGATTTCATGCCGCATCCGCACAAAAACCCGGATGAGACGTATTCCTGTCAGGTTCTCCTGAATCACTCCATTAACGTCATCTAGGCGACGCTGGACACCCTTAAACAAAGTGACCGTTCGCCGCATCATCACCAACACAAACACGAACAGCACCGGGGCCATAACCGCCAATAATAGTCCAAGCCTGAAATGTACAACCAGTGCCATCACAATACTGCCGAAGACTACAAGCGGAACCCGTGTCATAAACCGCAGGCTCATAAACACCGTATCCTGTACTTGCGTGACATCTCCCGTCAGGCGCGTAATCAGCGACGAAGTGGCAAAACGTTTAAACACAGGATACGAAAAGGATTGCACTTTACGATACAGCTTTTCCCGCAAATCATAGCCGAAGCCCTGACTTGCATGTGAAGCAAAAAAAGAGCTGGATATACCCGCCATAAAAGCGATAACCGCACTCCCCACCAGTACACTGCCCCATAACCAGACGACGGACAAATCCTGCTGTCGGATGCCCTCATCAATGATTTTAGAGATCAAATATGGCTGCGATAGCTCTACCGTCAATTCCAGCAACATCATCACGAGCGCTGCGATGGCTGGAACCCGATATTTTTTTAGAAAAGAAAACATCATTCCCACAAGCATTCCTCCAATTGCCCATAGCCGTCCTTCCAGATCAGCGTGTAATGGTTTTAAGATTCGAACCTGTCTGCTGTAAAACCATATATACGCACTTTATACAGCACTATATTTTATTATACCCTTCTGAACGGCTTCGTTTAACCAGCAAATTGGAGGCTCCGGTTGTGAAATTAAAAGATATGCAAGAAAGCGTTCCAGTCACGGTCACACTTACCGGACGGGAACGCTTTTTCGGTTATTTCGGCAGCTCTGCCGGATAATACTGCAGCCAGCGCCTTAAATCCGCGCTATGGACGACACGCTTGGGATCTTCACCGACTAGGCGAAGCCGCTCCAGCAGGAAGTTGATTTCACCGGAGCCTGCCTCGATTCCTTCCTGCTCCAGCATATATTGTACTGCACTTCTGCCCGAATGCTTACCGAGTACGAACGAATGGTCCGTTCCCAGCTCAGTCGGATCAAGGGCCTGATAGGCGGCGCGCTCTTTTAGCAGACCGTTGATATGTATGCCGGATTCATGGGCGAATACCATGTCTCCCACAATTGGCTTGCCTTCGGGAATGATCCGGTTGGAGGCTTGGGACACCAGTGCAGCCAGCGGGTTCAGCAGTTCGGGACGGACGCTGCAGGTTCCTTGATATAGATCCCTCCACGACATCACCACCTCTTCCAGCGCCGTATTACCTGCCCTTTCTCCAAGTCCCGACACCGTGGTACTGGCCCAAACAGCTCCCGCCCGCAAAGCTGCCAAAGTATTGGCAAGCGCCAGGCCATAATCATTATGACAGTGAATCTCAAGCTCCACATCCTGCGGCACGCGCGATACCAACCTGTCTATACGGGCAGCTATGGCAGCGGGATGATGAATGGACAACGTGTCGGCATATCTGAAGCGCCGGATGCCATCCCTGTAGAGCTGATTCGCCAACTGCTCAAGGAACAGGTCATCTGCCCTTGAAGCATCCTCAAAGCCTACGGAAACAATCAATCCTTTACACTGACCGTAATCGACAGACTTGCGGATCAGTTCTGTCACCTGCTCAGGATTCATACCCAGCTTGGCCTTCATCTGTACCATCGACACGGGAACCGAAATATGGGCCCAGCCGACACCTGTCGATTCAGCTGCATCAATATCCGTGAACACCGCACGATTCCAGGTCATTAGCTTCATCTGAAGTCCGAGAGCAGCAATCCTGGCAATAGACCTGCACTCCGCCTTTCCCATTGCCGGAATTCCGATCTCAGCCTGCTCCACCCCCGCCGAGTCCAGCATGATGGCAATTTCAGTTTTCTCCTCGGCCGAAAAGGCAACGCCCGGAGCCTGTTCTCCGTCACGAAGTGTCGTATCACAAATATGCAACTGACTCATCTGTATCTCCTCCCGTTCCGCAGCAAGGACAACGCGGGTTGCGTTTGACTGCTATAGTGCAGCTGCTCATATCCAGCACATTCATACGGTACATACGGTCAGTGAACAAATTGCCCGCATTTGTAATCCATTTGACTGCTTCCAGTGCAGCCATACAGCCAATCAAACCGGAGGTGGCTCCCAGAACCGGGAATCCCAGAGGCTCCCAAGGCTGTCCGCCTTCTGGGTAGAGACATTCCAGGCATGCCGTCCTACCGGGATCAATGGTCATCAACGATACTTCATAGGCGTACATGGCCGCTTCTATCATCGGTCTGTCATGTCGAACACATAGTCTGTTCAGCGCATATCTTTCTGGAAAGTCATACCGTGCATCAATCACGATATCCGCCGCTTCTACCCATGGTCCAGAGGATTCTTCCGTGATTCTGTCGGCGTGGCCTTCAAGCTGGGTCTCCGGATTGATACGGTGCAAATGCTGCAATGCCGTCTCCATCCGTTCCTCCCCGATTCGTCCGCTGTCCATCAGCACCTGCCGGTTCATATCGGGCAGATGGATTATGCCCTCATGGGCCAATATCAGCTTTCCCACTCCAGCAGCGGCTAGGTACATGGCCGCTGTCCCTCCCAATCCTCCAATGCCTGCGACCATAACAGTAGCTTGCTTTAGCCTGTTCTGACCTTCCACTCCCAGCAGCTTCAACTGGCGTCCGTATCTACTGTCTTCCAGCAGCTGTACCATTCGTCCACCCCCTCCATGTGCGGCTACCACCTTTTAGATATTCGTTTCACAAGATCTTGACACCGTATATCATCACTCTTCCTTACAGAAGGCTCATGATTCGGCTTTGCCGCTGCCCTCCTCAGCGTGCAGGATTTTAGCAAGCCACATGGGCGGATTGCGAGCCAGCATATTCTGGAGACGCTGGACCTGCTCCTCAATGGTGCTGCCGAAGGCCACCTTCACAGGCATAATGGTCCGCTTGGTAACCTGTGCGGCGGCCGAAGCGCCGATCTGTACCAGAAAGATCAAGGAACAATCCTCGATCAAGCCAATTCGGCTGGCGATCTTGCCCGCCTCATTCTCATCGCTCCCCAGAGCTATCCGCCGATGCTCCAGGAATTGGACGCCTGAGTGCCGGATTTCGAATATAGTGAACATGGGACTCTGCCCAAAATGAGCATTCACAAGCACACCGTCTTCCGTCGCAAATGCAACCTTCATCCTCCTCTCCCCCTCTCGGCAAGCAATACATTGCCCACCTTGTTCACCCATTCCATGGTTCCACGGTATCCGACGCTTACGGATGTGTGGGCGCCCAGCTCGTCATACACCGGCAAGCCTGCCGGTACGAATGAGGCCCCAACCCGTGCCGCTCCCCTTCTTCCATGTGAATTGCTGATCCACAAATCAACACCCTGCGCGCTCTCCTCTGCATCATCCAGGTCACCGATCCAGACTTCCCGTTCTGTCTTTTGCAGTGCGGGCGTGCTACAGGGTGTAATTAGCCGCTTCAGTTCCACTCCCATCTCCTCCAGCCAGGCTGCGGTCGACAGCATATGATCCGGTTCTAGCGCCACTACAGCCGAAACGCCGGAATAATAGAAATGGGCATCCAGCATGCTGTCCAACAGATTTTCACGCTGCCAGCGGAAGCGAACGGGGGCTGGTTCGCGGCTGATTTTCTGCAGAAAATGTATGAACGCATCGCTCGCGCTCAAGCCAGACAGACCAGCAAACAAGTGGTAGGGAATGCCTGCGGCATGATTCAGCCTGCGCGCTGGACGTTCCATGCTCGCGCCAATGGCAATGGTGCAGGAAGACTCCAGCATCTGGCAGGCTGAATCCAGCGGAGTCCCCCCTCTTGTCAAAGGGGAAAAGCCTGTCAGCAGGTGACCGGACAAGGAAGTGGAGATATCGGGGAGCGTAATAACCTCCAGGCCGAAGGAAGCGATAATATCCTTGATTTCCATGACATCTCCGGCAGTCAGATAAGAAGCCGGCAGCAGATTGACCTGCGTCCGGCGCTGTTTTTTGGGGGACTTGCCTCCGGCCAACCCAAGTACGGCATCCATTAGCGACTCTACTGTACTACTGTAGCCCGTCTCCAATGAACCGTGGAAATCAGGCAGCGATACAGAAAACAGCAGACTGTCCTTCAAGGCCCGTTCTCGCTTGAACGCCTTTACCCTAGACTGAAAATCAACGCCTGCCACCTCGGTGAGGGCCGTGCTGATAACGCCGATGACATCTGGATGGTGTTTGGACCAGATATGATCCAGCGCCTCCTCCAGATTCCGGTCTGCATCAAATATAACGTCCATCTCTTGCAGCGCAGAGGTCTGAACGGCAATCGGCTCTCGAAAATGGCGAGTTAGCAGTGCCTTGGAGAAGGCCGAGCAGCCCTGAGCGCCGTGCAGCAGAGGCATTGAGCGATACATCCCCTGCAGAGCCAGTACGCCGCCCAAAGGCTGTCCTACCTTGAGCGGGTTGACACTGACAGGCTTCGTGGCGGATTTAATCGGCAAATTCCGTCTCCTCCTCCCATGGAGCCAATTTGGCGGTCAACTCCCATACCGGGTGCTGCAGCGTATGCACAAGCTGTTTCGCCAGAGACAACAGCCCGTCATAGCCTGCATAAGCTTTGTGCCGCTCCTGATTGATGTCCACAAAAGGAATCTGTTCCTTAAGCGCCATATACATATTCCGGCCCCCGGCAATGACCATGTCTGCCTTGCGGCTCCGTACGGTTTTTAGAATCTGCCGGGCACCGCCTTCCGGGATGTATTCCGCATCATCCCCGATACGGTCAGCAATCCGGGATACATCCTCGGCAGTGCTCTTGTTCGTGCCTACACCAACCACCTTAATGCCCAGCTCCTGCAAAGCCGTAATGACAGACCAGCTCTTTACACCCCCGGTATAGAGCACTGCCCGCTTTCCTTTCAGCTGCTTGCGGTAGGGCTCCAGCTCCAGCGATAGCCTCATTTCCTCCCGTGCGGCCAGCTTATCCACCCGTCGCTCTACATCCCGATCTCCGGTCAGGTAAGCCATCTGCCGCAAGGAATAACTCGTCTCCTTCGCTCCATAAAATGAACCTTCAAAATAAGGAATACCGTATTTACGCTCCATTTGGACTGCTAGGCCCAGCAAAGCTCGGCTGCATACGACCATGTTGGCCTTGGCACGATGCGCCCATCCCACCTCACGGAACCGACCGTCCCCGGTAATTCGGGACAGGATACTCATTCCCGCCTGCTGCATCAGCCGCTCGATATGCCACATCTCGCCCGCAATATTGTATTCCCCGATGAGATTGATATCATGGGAGGTTGTCTGTTCCGGCTCGGTACTGCCGATAATATGCTGGAACAATACATCTCCGGCCAGCCGGGTCCCGAGATTCTTACTGCCCACAAATCCCGGACTGTTCACCGGAATGATCGGCGTCCCCAGCCGTTCCGATTCAGCCTTGCAGACCCCCTCGATATCTTCACCAGTGAGGGCTGTGACGCATGTGGTATAGACAAACACAGCGGGAGGAGCAAAGCGGCTGACAATGTAGCGGATCGATTCATGCAGCTTTTGTTCACTACCAAAAATGATGTCCTGTTCTCCAAGATCAGTAGTGAAGCCATACGCCGACAGCTCCGGACCGCTGGACAGGCTGCCTCTGCTCTCCCAGCTATTGCCGAGACACGCAATCGGCCCGTGCACCAGATGAGCCGCATCTGCAATGGGGATCAGTGTAATCTGGGCCCCGTCAAAGGAGCAGCCACCCGAAGCCTCCCCCGGCACAGGCCGGGGACAGGGCGTGCTTTTGGGAATTTTGTTGCCGCAGGATACCTCCAGCCTTCCATTAGACACAGCCGGCTCCATCCGCACACCCCCTTATTTCAGATAGAATCCATTGAAATCACAAGCCCAAGCTGCCAACTTCCATCTACGCGGTACAGCAATTAGCGCACCAGATCAAAGCTATGATCCGGAGCCTGCTCTTCCATGGCATCCAGTACGGTATTCACGAATTGGGTAAGCAGATTCAGCGCACCCTGGTAGCCGATAATCGGATAACGATGCAGATGATGCCTGTCGAAAATCGGAAAGCCCACACGGAGCAAAGGAATGTTCGCTTCTTTCGCCGCAAACTTCAGATGGGAGCTGCCAATAGCCAGGTCCACCGGGTCCTGGAACAGCAGCGAACGCATATGCCACAAATCCTGACCGGAATGAACCGTGGCTTCTGAACCGTAAGGGCTGGACTTCAGCAGAAGCTCTGCTTCCTTCTCAAATTTCCGGTCCCCATTGGAGCACACAATATGCACCGGCTCCATGCCCAGCTCCAGACAAAAGCCAATCAGGCCGATGAGCATGTCCGGGTCTCCCGCCATAGCCACTCGTTTGCCATGCAGATAAGCATGTGAATCCATCATGGCATCCACAATTCGGGCGCGCTCCTGCTTCAATGCCTCGGGAATCTCTCTTCCTGATAGACGACTGATCTCTTCAAGTAAGCGATCTGTAGCACGGATACCCAGCGGCGTGGAGATGGGGGACACCTGCTGCCCCCAGGTTTGCTTCATATAGCCTAATGTTTTACGAAGAGAGTACTGCTGGATCGCCAACGTGCCAGCAGCATCTGCAGCCTTGGGCACATCCTCAAGCGGCGTTCCCCCGTAATAGTAGCTGTACTCTCCAGTAGCCCCTGAATCAAAATTACCGCTGTGGTCACCCAGAATGGTATACGGTACACCGAACAATCCGAGTATGCGCCGCATTTCGGCAAAATTTCCCGTATACCCGTCAAACCCGAGTAGTACATTCAGCTTCAATTCCTGACCAGGCTGTGGCGTCCGGCCTGACTTGTTATACAGCGTCTCCAGCACAGAGCGCAGCATGGCATCATAGCCTGTAATGTGTGAACCGGAAAAGCTGGGGGTATTGGCAAAAGGAACCGGCATATCCTCAGGAAGGGCTCCCTCCTGACGGGCATTGGCCAGGAAGGCGGATAGATCATCCCCGATCACCTCTGCCATACAGGTCGTGCATACCGCAATCATCTTCGGCTGATACAAGGCAATGCAGTTCTCTATACCGTCAATGAGGTTGCGCATGCCGCCGAATACGGCGGCATCCTCGGTCATCGAGGTGGAGACGGCAGGAACAGGCTCTTTGAAGTGGCGGGCAAGATGGCTGCGGAAATAAGCCGTACAGCCCTGTGAGCCATGAATGAACGGGAGCGTTTTTTCGAAGCCCAGTGCAGCCATGACCGCTCCCAGCGGCTGACAGGCCTTGGCCGGATTCACGACTACGGCTGTACGGGCAAAATTCTTGTCTTTGTATTCCTTGGTCTTGGTGTACTCCAGGGTGTCGGTAACCTCCTCTGGCGAGCAAGGGGCCTCGAAGGCCCGTTTCTCTTCACGCTGTCGCACATATTTATCCTGCCGAAACAGCTGATTGTGATCGACAATATTCAGACGTTCGCTCATACCGGCACCTCCGCAGTCTGCCGGGACGGCAGCAGGCTCCATACTGGACTGTTTATGGTCATATCCATATCACGTGCAAAAATCTTGAAGCCGTCAAAACCATGATAAGGCCCGCTGTAATCCCATGAGTGCATTTGACGGAAGGGAATGCCCATTTTGTGATACACGTATTTCTCCTTGACTCCGGCGCCCATTAAGTCAATATTCAGCCGCTGGGCCAGTTCCTCCAGCTCATAGGCAGTTGGATCATCGTACAGAATGGTGCCTTCTTTTACATCGGGAAACGTCTTTTCGTAATCATCCTTATGGGCAAATTCATAGCCTGTAGCCACAATTTCCATACCCAGATCCTCATAGGCACCGATGGTATGCCTTGCCCGCAGCCCGCCAATCAGAAGCATCACCTTTTTACCTTCCAGACGTGGGCGGTATTTACGGATGAACGCCTCCATCTGCGGCATATATTGGGCGATGACCTGCTCACATTTTTCCTGAATCGTCTCGTCAAAGCGGGCAGCAATCGCTCTGAGGCTCTCCATCGTCTTGGTCGGGCCAAAGAAGTTATATTCCATCCAGGGAATTCCGTATTCCTGCTCCATCGTTGTGCACATATAATTCATGGAACGATGACAATGGATCAGATTGAGCTTGGATTTATGGGCAATCCCCAGCTCATTGATCGTACCGTCACCCGACCACTGCGCTATGACCCGCAGTCCCATTTCCTCCAGCAAAATGCGCGAGGCCCAGGCATCACCGCCGATATTGTAGTCTCCGATAATGGAGACATCATAAGGCCCGCACTCCTTCAGTTCTCGGCGCCCCATTAGAAAATCGCGGATAGCATCATTGGCAATGTGATGGCCCAGAGACTGACTCACCCCGCGAAAGCCCTCACAGCGTACAGGAATGACCGGAATGCCCAGCTCCTCTGTCATCTTCTTGGCCACGGCCCCGATATCATCACCAATCAGTCCGACCGGACATTCAGATTGCACGGAGATGCCCTTAGCCAGCGGGAACATCTCCTTAATTTCCCTGCAGATCACCTCCAACTTCTTATCTCCGCCGAACACGATATCCTTTTCCTGAAAATTGCTTGTAATCTGCATGGCAGTAAAATTATCGATTCCCAACATCCCATTCGCATAATTACGTCGGGTACCCCAACTGTATTGTCCGCAGCCGATGGGACCATGGCTAATGTGCACCATGTCTTTAATCGGGCCCCATACCACACCCTTGGAGCCTGCATAAGCACAGCCCCTTGCTGTCATGACGCCAGGCCGTGATTTCATGTTGGACTTGATGGAACAGGTTCCGCAGTTCACAAGCTCCTCATCCGCGATCTCAAAATGCTTGGTCCGGTCCTTCTTGGCCTTCTTGGGATATACCTCCAGTATCTCCTCTACGATCTGCTTTCCCTTATCTACAATACTGCTCATTTGGCCTATTCCTCCCTCCTGCGAGCTGCGCGTTCAGCTCCCCCCATCATCACACGATAGTTCCGTCATTAAGCCTTCTAGCTGGAGCCTACTGCCCGGACGCCTCAGCTTTGTTAATTGCGGTTTCTTCATCCTCAATAATGCCGAATTCCATCAACAGATCCTCCAGATCTTCCATGGAAATGGGAGTAGGAACCGTTAGCATGTCATTATTTAAAATTTTACCTGCCAGCTCTTCATACTCCGCAGCCTGCTTATGTTCCGGGTTATATTGGGTAACGGTCATACGGCGCAGCTCAGCGTGCTGCACAACATTGTCACGCGGCAAAAAGTGGATCATCTGCGTGTTCAGTCTTCTTGCAAGCTCTGTAATCAATTCCGCTTCCAGGTCCGTATTTCGGCTGTTGCAGATTAAGCCGCCCAAACGCACCCCGCCGCTGTTGGCATACTTCAAGATCCCGCGCGCAATATTGTTGGCAGCGTACATAGCCATCATCTCGCCTGAGCATACGATGTAGATTTCCTGCGCCTTCTTCTCCCGGATCGGCATGGCGAACCCCCCGCACACGACGTCCCCCAGTACATCGTAGGATACGAAATCCAGCCCTTCGTAGGCACCCTCTTCCTCCAGAAAATTAATGGCTGTGATGATACCGCGTCCTGCACAGCCGACACCGGGCTCTGGCCCGCCGCATTCCACGTTCAGAATATCACCGAAGCCCTTCTGGACAACATCCTCCAGTTCCAAGTCCTCCACCGTACCCCTTTCAGCCGCCAGATGCAGCACAGTCTGTTGGGCCTTCGTATTCAGAATAAGACGGGTGGAGTCTGCCTTGGGATCACAGCCTACGATCATAATTTTTTGTTTGAATTTGGTCGCGAGTTGAGCCAGTGTATTCTGCGAGGTTGTCGATTTGCCGATACCGCCCTTACCGTAAAACGCAATTTGTCTCATATTTTCTCAGCCTCCAAAATGTTCAATGGGTAAATCCGAATGATTGCCCTTAACTCCCTTATTACGCTTACTTTTCTTACCTGTCTGCACAGGATACATATAACGCAGAAATTTTACATATTCCAGAACGGACTCCTCAATATCCCCGCCGCACACAATAGGCAGCACGCCCGCTTCCTGCAATGCCTCTTTGGGGGCTTCGCCTATGCCGGACGACAGCAGCAATGCACAATCATGTACCATGGAAAGGATCTCCTTGATCGTCTCGGCCTTATCTCCATTGCAATCGGCTTTCCCGTGACAGTAGGATTGCACCTTACGAATGCCTATGAAATTTACGATGGTCCCGTCACTTTCATAGATCATAAATTCCTTGGCACGACCGAAATGCTGATTCACCTTCCCTCCACCACGACTAGCCACAGCGATTAGGACTGGCTTTGAGGTAAAGCTCGCTTCAGGCTTATCCCCAGATAACGGGCAGCTACAACCAGCCCCGGTTGACGGTTGTTTGTGGTGTGATCGTCCCTCCTTGCGTTCCATTCTCACTCTCACCTTCTCATCCAGTTCTTTCTGAAATTGTGCCCTTGCCCCTTCATCCATGGGAGGAGCAGCCGCTATGTTCTCCCATGTAAAATCCTGATTACGGTCCTCGCCCAGCAGACCAATTGCATCCGCCCTGCACTGACGGCAGTGGCGCATAATGACAGCCCCCGCTTCAGCACATTGCTCCTGCAGCTGCCGGACCAAACGGGGACGGGGGGCCTGCATCCCTGCCTGCTCATACCGACTACCGGGTGCGATGATGAGCGGCATAATATTGTGCAGCACCGCGCCATGCTCCTTGACCACCCTGGCTACCTCCGGTAGATGGGCATCATTGACTTCGGGAATTAGCACCGAGTTCACCTTGCACAATACGCCTCTCGAAGCTAGCATCTTCAAGCCTGCCAGCTGGCGGTCAATCAACAGCCGTGCGGCCTCCTCCCCTGCATAGCGTTTTCCTTCATCGTAGACCCATCCATAAATGCGGCTCCCCACCACTGGATCTACAGCATTGATCGTGATCGTGACATGCGAAATGCCCAGCTCTACAATCCTGTCGATATGCCTGATCAAGGTAAGGCCATTCGTGCTGAGACAGAATATGACATCCTTAACTGTCTCACGGACCCGGCGGAAGGTATCGAAGGTCGCCTCCGCGTTGGCCAGCGGATCTCCAGGTCCCGCAATGCCGACAACGGACAGCTGCATGAGCTGTGCCGCTACGCCATAGGTCTTGCTCGCCGCCTGCTCCGGCGTGAGCAGTTCACTAACAACGCCGGGACGGCTTTCATTGACGCAATCGAATTTGCGGTTGCAATAATGGCACTGAATATTGCATGCCGGGGCTACTGGAAGATGAATGCGCGCAAAATAGCGATGTGCCTCTTCGTTATAACAGGGATGTCGTCTGAGGGTTTCCAATGCTAAGGGGGTTTCCGAGAGATCAGCTAAAGAGTCCATTCATTCCCTCCTCTTCACGTTATATTCCCTTACACAAATCTCTGTTTTGTCTGGAATATAATTACATCTTAGAGACAGGGACAAATCCAGTCAATTCACTTCTCCATGAAATCTCTGACATTCACCCTCATTTCACATATGTGTCAAATTTCACGTCAGATAATATATCGCATCATTTACATGTGTACGGTTACATTTCATATTCTCAATGACACTGAAACGCAAAAAAAGAGAGTCCGTTAAGACGGCTCTCCTTCTAAAATAACAAATTCAAATTGGCTCGATCCTTACATGTTGGTAAAACGCCTGCCCTCCAAATACATTCACACCCACATGCCCCTCGCTAAACGTACCCTCTTCCAGGTCGATGACCTGCTCACCGTCTACATCAATGCGAATGCGCAGGCCCTCCGCCACGATTTTAATATGATGAAACATTTCCGGCAGAACGAATCTTGGAACCTTGGCAATCACCTGCTGATCCTCGAAACGGCCGTCTTTTTTATAGAACAGACGGATGGATTTCAGATTGGGGTCCAAATTCAGATAATAGCCACTCGATCCGTCAGCATTAGCGCGGAAAATCATGGATCCAGCACTTCCATTTCCATACAGCTTCATATCAGCCTCATACGTAAAATCTTCCGCCTGCTCAGCAGCCATATAATTCGCATCACTAATATAGCTTCCTCGTATCCCATCCGTTGTCACCATCCACCGCGATGCGGAAACATCCGGCTTCCAACCTGTAAGGTTGGTATGAAACACCCCACCGTGCACCTTAACCAAGGTACTGCCGCGGACCGTATCCTCCGAATCGGAGGCTGTAAAAACAGCTTCTCCCGGGGCAACCGCCTCCATTAGCGCACTCCCGCCCTCGGACGCAGTGATCCTTACAATCTCAGGATCGTTAGAGACCCAAATCAGCGAGTTTTCTTTTTCTCCAGACTCATCCTCCACACTCGCGTACAGACGCTTCGACTGCTCCCTCGCAAGCTCCACATAAGTGTGATCCATGATCATTCTGGCGGACGAAGCACCTGGTACTCTCCAGCTGTTCCGCAAGGCATAAACATGGAGGGAAACAACTTTGACCACACCACCCTGGGTGTAAAAGCTCATCCCTCTTCGCGCCGAATCGGGCAAAATAATTTCCGAAAAGACGACTTCTCCATCATTCCCAAACACCTCAACCGAGGATTCGTCCACAATTATGCGCATTTGGATTCGATTTCCGATAGGTGCAAGTGATGCTTTATGAAGCGTTGAAAACAGACTGGAGAAATCAGTAAGCCCTGAATCAGCACGATTTACAAACATTTGTTGTGCGTCTGTTGTATAGCCTACTGCCGTCCTTTGCTCACCGCCATCCCGCACGTAAAACCCGAATGTCGAAGCAGCCCCAACAGAAGGCAGTTCGAACTCCGCTTCAATCTCATAGGCACCTGCATTCAAACCTTCCAGTATATTCGGAGAAGATTCCGTGACACTTTGATTTTCTATCGAAAATAAACGGGAACGCATTAAAGCCAGCTCAGATATCGGATGCTGTATCAAACGCATGCCTTCACGGGTTGTTTTTAGCGATAACTCTCTCGGGATGCTAAACTGTCCCTTCCAGGGAGAAGTCGGAAAGCTGAACGGATAGTCCCAATTCGTCATCCATGCCAACATGATACGCCGCCCGTCGGGTACATTGGAGAAGGACATAGAGGCATAGAATTCCTTGCCCCAATCGGTTTTCAACACCTTCCCCGGTGAATGATCATTTTGAAATTTGCCATCAGGTGTCAGTTCACCGATAAAATATTCTGCATCCGAGCCTTGAGTGTTGGTGCTGGCTCCAGTGCTAATCATCAGCACCCATTTAGAAGTGTTACCCTCGTCTACCGGAAGCTGAAATAGATCCGGGCATTCCCATACTCCACCACGTATATAATCACCATAGCCAAAGTTATCCGTCCAGCGCCAATCTATTAGGTTGGTGGAGGTAAAAAAACGGATATGATCGCCTCCCGACACGACCATAATCCAGCGCTGATAGGCTTCATCCCACACTACTTTAGGATCACGGAAATCCCAATTGCCAGGATCGTTTTCACTTTGACCCGGGTTCTCTATTACAATTGGACGGTCTGTCGGATATCGCCATGTCCGTCCTCGGTCTATGCTGTAAGCAAAGCCGATTCTCTGGTTTCCCTTGGGCTGATCGGGATTAAAGGAAGTATAATAAGCAATCAGCCCTTTCCCGCCATAGTCGCCGAACAAGCCGGAAGTATTGGTTAGATCGGCTACAGCCGAGCCGGACCAGATATGACCAAGATCATTCCACTTCAATGCAAACGGAAGCCTTTTCCAATCCAGCAAATTCAGACTGACCGCATGTGCCCATTGACCACCATCCTGATGGAACAGGTGATACTCCCCCTCGAAATAAACCAATCCGTTCGGATCGCTGGCTGAACCTCTGGCAGGGGAATAATGATACTGCGGGCGATATTTTTCTGTGTAGTAAATCGAGACAGGGGTAAGGTAGAAATCCTGAAAATAAGCGATTCCCCCAGTCACTTTCAAGCCTGTAAATCCGTCGGTATTGCTGCTATCCATAATATCAATTGCCGCAGGCGTATAGCCATCTACAAACACCTGAATCCGCTCTCCATGAGCGATGATTTCCAAGTGGTGTTTGCCGCTGAACCCACCCGGATATGTCTGCGCCGACCTTGTCATCAACGTTCCGTCCGCCTTCTTCAGTTGTACGCGAACCAGATTGCCTTCGCCTTGCACAGAAGCAACATATCCATTCTCCCCATCCTGACTCCCTCTAAAAAATAGTCCTGCTTCCATTCCCGGTTCAGAAGGATTCAGCGTCACACTGCCTTCCAGCACCAGGTCAGCAGCTGCGGGGCCATATATTTGCAATGCACCCTCTGTACTTACACCCTCCGCCCTTAGCCCGCGCAGGTCGGGTTGCCATTTCCCACGGATCAGGAGCGGTTCGCTTACATTCGTATCCATATCACTGACTTGAATATTCTGAAATAATGCCGATCCATTCCAGACATTCAGCCCCAAATATCCTGATGTATAAGTCGTATCGACCACATCTATAATCGGATTATACCCCTCATCCCAGAACACTTTAAGATGGGAGCCCTCTACGCTCACCTTGAGATGATAAATATCTCCTTTTTTTAAATTGACTTGACGTTCCTCTTTCAGTTTTCCAATATCCCCGGCAGCATCCCGCAGCCGCAACAATCCGGCAGCCGGCACAATCTGGAGCATATAGGAAGACCACCCGTCCTCACTGGAACGGAATACTAGCGCAACAGCCGCCTGTGTGTCTGTGACCATCACATCCGCCTCAAAAGTAAAATTCTGAGACGTTGTTCCAGACATAGCCATCACATTTTCCTGCGGCTCCGCCCTCAGCAAAAGTCCCTGAATGTTATCTTCTATGTGCCCCTTCCCTTTAATCTTCCAGTCCGTCAGATTCGTTCGAGTGGTCGGGAACTCCCGCCTCACAGCCAACCCTCCAAAGCATAAAGCTCCAGCGAAAATAACGTCACCTGCTCTTCCGCTGTGAATATATCAAGACCCTTAGATTCTGCATCAGGAAATATTAAATCGGTAATCACCACCTGCCCGTGGTTAAAAAACACTTCAATGGACGAACGATCCACATACATATGAATGTACAATCGGTTTTCTGCCGTTTCCAGTGTGACAGCATGTCTCCCCGCAAAGTCCTCATGAAAATCTGAACAGCCTGACCGTGTCCGGTCTACATATACTTCCTGTGTTTTGGAAGCATAGCCGACGAGCGTCTCCTGTTCGTCTGATACCCGCACTTTGAAACCGAAGTCTCTATCGGTCGCAAATTCAGCCACAAGTTCATAGCAGTCCAACTGCAAGGCCGAAAATGCAGTCTGAATTTCAGCCAACGACGGCTCTTTCAGGGATAGCACAGGAGTCCTCAATCCTTCCAACTCCCGAACAGGACGCTGAATAATTGCAGCTTTGCCGTTTCTCGTTTCCAGCGCGAGTTCTCTCGGAATGGACATGGCCCCTCTCCAGCGTTCGGTCGGTGTTAGGTTGGCATATCTCCAGTTACTCATCCACCCAATAAACAGGCGCCGTCCGTCCTCCACCGGGATATTTGACCAGCACACACCTGCGTAGTTATCTCTGCCATGGTCGAGCCAGCGGACCTGTTCGCTATCCTTATCCGCCACAAATGTCGTCCCATCAAATTCACCTGTAAAATATTGTGTTCTAGACCCTTCTCGAATCTCTGGAGTATCGCCAATACTTACGAGCATGATCCACTTCACCCGTGTTGGCTCTCCATCAACATAAAGTGGAAATAAATCTGGGCATTCCCACACTGCGTCATGGCTACCTATACCATGCCCAAATTCACTAGCAAAGGCCCATTCCTTCAAATTAGGAGAATGATAGATTCGAACCGTCTGACCACAAGCCAGCACCATCACCCACTGCTCTGTAGGCTTATGCCAAAATACTTTGGGGTCCCGAAAATCAATGCAATGCTCATCCTCCAACACCGGGTTGCCTGTGTATTTAATCCAGCTCTTACCTGAATCGGTACTGTAGGCAAGACTCTGGGACTGCCGTATCTGATCCGTGTCTGGAAGCGAACCATGATGAGTGAAAATAGCAACCAAACCCGGTTTACCTCCAAAAAGTCCAGATGTATCCTGCTCATCCACCACGGCACTTCCCGAAAAAATCATCCCTTGCTCATCTGGCTCCAAAGCAATCGGTTGCTCCTCCCAGGTCACCAAATCAGTGCTGACAGCATGCCCCCAATGCATAGGTCCCCATGTTGTGCCAAATGGGTGATGCTGATAAAACAAATGATAACGTCCTTCAAAATAAACCATTCCGTTCGGATCATTCAGCCATCCGCTTTTCGGTGAAAAGTGATAGGATGGACGGTATTCATCTTGTCTAATCATGTTCATATACTCCAGCTCCCTCGAAAAAGAATTATTTACTTACGTTTCTGTCATAGCCAGCCTGTTTGATTTGCAACCATTCCTGTAGCCCCAGACTGTCCAGCTCCTGCAAATATTCCGGCCACTCCTCCTCGACCTTGCCATTCTGGTACCATTCCGTACGTTTTCGGAGAACATAGGCAAATAGATCAGTTTCAATGGTCGATAAGCGGTCCAGCTCGTCTATGGAGAAAAACACTTTGGGATAATTATGATCCGCCTGCATATGGGGAACCATCACCTTTTTGAGCAAACCCAGTCTCCATGTGGCATCTTCCGGCTGCGTAGTGTATTTTCCGTAGTATTCATCCAATACAGCTAACGGTCCACCAATGTTCGTCTTTTGTCTGATTTCCACCGGAGCTGATCCTTCCAGCGGTAGATGCTTCAGCATTCCCTTTGCGGTATCATACTCAAAAATATTTTTCTGCTTGGTATCCCCGTAAGTTCCCCAATTGTTCTGTATGGACTGGATCGGATCATAGAGTTGGTCAATCCATTTAGCGGTAGCTTCCAACTTCTTATTGGTACTGGTGATCACCATGCGCCCCCGATCGAAGCCAATGCCATTCGACCGTGTGACATTTACATGTCCATCTGGACCAGCCAGTGGCGGCATGAGGTCATATTTTTTATTCGTGCCTGTAATATTCGCTTTATCCCATGTAAAGTACAGGCCATAGCGGTGATCCTTCCCTTTGGCCAGATATGTGTTCCAATCCTGCTGGGAAGACTCTATGTCCACCAGCCCTTCCTTGTATAAATCATGAATATATTTGACTGCTTCCTTATATCCGTTATCTGCTGCTGTAAAAACAACTTTCCCATCATTTGTCACTACTGTATGATCCCAGTTCTCTCCAAGACCAAAGGAACCGTATAAAAAGGCCAAGTCCTCGCCGCCAGGTTTATCTATAAACGATAACGGAATTTCGTCCGCCTGCCCGTTACCGTTGGGATCTTTTGTTTTAAAAGCAATCAAGACCTGCTTCAGCTCTTCGGTCGTTTTTGGCATGGACAACCCCAGCTTCTTCAACCACTCCACATTAATCCACGGCAAATCATCCACGGACTGGATTGCTTCTTTTCCCGTCCCCAATTCTTCAATCCACGGAAAAGAATAAATATGTCCATCTGGCGCGGTCAACATGGCTTTATATTCCGGCGATTGCTCCAGCACTTTTTTAAAATTCGGCATATGCTGTTCAATCAAATCCTCTACCGGAATAATGACGCCGTCTTTGGCCAGCTTAAGCAGATCATAGTCCGAGTAGCCCGCGTCGAACACTGCATCCGGAAGATCCCCGCTAGCAATAGCCAAATTTCTTTTTTCAACAAACTGATCACTGGTAAAGTTCTTCCAACGTATATGGATGCCCGTTTTTTCTTCCAGCCGTTTGTTAATCAGCTTGTCGTTCGGGTCTGCCGGAGCGAGTGGTGAGCTTTGAGTTAAAAAGTTAAGCGTCACTTTTCCATCCACATCTGTTGATTCGTTCTCATTAGAGGAACTGCTGCTGCCGCAGCCGGAAAGAACCAAGATCGCCGCCAATGCGGCAAATGAGGCAGTTTTGAGCATCTTCATCTGGATGACCTCCATGGAATAAAGTAAAGAAGCATGTAGCGTATGATAAGTGCAGCCCTGTTATTTTAAGGAGCCGACCATAACACCCTTCTCAAAGTATTTTTGGAAAAAAGGATACATTACCAGCAACGGTAGGCTTGAAATGACAATAGATGAATATTTGATCATTTCCGAAAGTCGTTTTAGCTCTGCCATTGCTAATTGATCACTAATCATGCCTGGCATCGTCTGATTCTGGATCAGGATAGATCTCAGTACCAATTGAAGCGGATGCAGTTGTGGATTATCCAAATAGATCATGGCGTCGAAATACGAATTCCACTGACCGACAAAGGCATATAGCGCAATCACAAAAATAATCGGTTTGGACAGTGGCAGCACAATTCTGAAAAATATCGTCCAGTCTGAAGCCCCGTCCACGTTGGCAGCTTCTTTTAATTCATTTGGAACACCCTTAAAGAAGGTTCGCGCCAAAATCAGATCCCACACGTTGATCGCACCGGGAAGGAGAATGGCCCATACGGTATCCAGCATCCCTAAATTTTTGACCAGCAGGTAGGTTGGAATCAGCCCTCCACTGAAAAACATGGTGATGATAAACAATGTCATGAAGAAATTCCGTCCCACCAGGCTGTTCACCGATAAGGCGTAGCCGGCGCAAATCGAAACCGTCACGGAGATCAGGGCAAAGCATGAAGAATAGAACACCGAATTGGCAAATCCACGGAGCATCGCCGGGTTGGACAAAATTTTCCGATAGCCCTCCACACTCCAATCCGAAATACGAAAAGATAGCCCTTTGCTTAACAAAATGGTCGGGTCCATAAACGAGGCAATGACGATATATCCCAAGGGAACTACGATAATCAAAACAGCCAGAGTGAGCACAATGTAATTCACACTTAGGATGAAGCGATCCAGATTGGAATGTTTGACTTGCATAAAGAGGCTCCTTTCCTAATAAAGCCCATCTCCCTCATTGAGCTTCTTGACGATAAAGTTAACGGTCAGCAGCAACACTACGTTGATCACGGAATTGAATAGCCCGACAGCCGCAGAATAGGCGTAATTGCCAGACTGCAAGCCGACTTTATACACATAAGTAGGAATAATTTCAGAAGTAGGCAAATTCATGGATGTCTGCATGAGATACGCTTTCTCAAATCCAATCGACATAATCCCTCCTGCTGCGAGAATAAAAACAATCGCCATAATCGGTTTAATCGTCGGTAAATCAATATGCCAAATGCGCTGGAGCAAATTAGCCCCGTCCAGACTTGCTGCATTATGCAGCTCAGGGTCCACATTCGCGAGCGCCGCTACATAAATGATCGAAGACCACCCCGCCCCCTGCCAAATTCCAGACAGGATATAAATCCAGCGGAAATATTCAGGCTCTGTCATAAAGATCACAGGGTTGCCGGTCACCGACGCAATGATTTGATTCAGCGGCCCCGTCGGAGACAAGAAAATAAACAACATCCCCACAATAACAACGACAGAGATAAAATTAGGTGCGTACAATACAAGCTGGATATTCTTTTTCAATCCCGCTTTGCGGATTTGGTTCAGCATGACCGCCAATAGGATCGGTACAGGGAAACCCAGCAAAAGACCATAGAAGCTCAGCTTCAGCGTATTGAAGAAAATATCCGTAAAATTTGGTGAGTTCAAAAATTTAGCAAAGTATTTCAGCCCGACCCAGTCGCTTCCCCAGATCCCTTTGAGTGGGCTAAAATCCTTGAACGCAATAATCGCCCCATACATCGGGACATATTTGAAAAGAATCGTAAGAATTAGTGCAGGTGCCAGCAGTACATAAAGAAAGTAGTTCTTGTGAATATAGTTTAATTTGCTGCCAATGGACCTTTGCTCCCCCAGTTTGGCATTCCTTTGAGCTACCTTAGCCAAGTTTGCCATTTGCATTCCCCCCATCTGTAATCAACGTCTGTACACCAAATGTGAAAAGGCTTACATTTTTCATCTTCAATTTACCAAATCGAAATATCATCCGTCAACAACTTTTGTAAAATAATTTATTTACATTTGACCAAAAATAATTGTTGTTAATCTACATTTTTGTAACAATAAATGATAATGGCCATAGCTCATACTCCAACTTTAAAAGTTAATCGTTGACAATGACTCTTTTCTCTTCATCGATACATAATTACAAAAGTAAAAATAATTTGGTCATTTGTAATGTTAACATTGCTATTTTATGCGAACTATTATACATTTAGGATACATTTTAGGTCTGAACGGAGAGCCGTATGAGGAAATTGCACCTCTCAGGCAATCCATTTATTAGTGAAGGTGGAACCCGTCTATGAAGAAAGAAAAAGTCACCATTCAAGACATTGCTGACGCTTTGGGAATCTCCCGTAATACCGCGTCCAAAGCAATTAACGGTAGTGATAGCATCCCGGTTGATACTCGGAACAAGGTCATTAAAAAAGCGATAGAACTTAAATATAAGCAATTTGCCTATGTGGAAACGGAGAGCATCATCCCGAAAAATCAAGGTAACATTGCCCTGTTCACATGCAATCTGCCAAACAGCTCACATTTTGGCTCCTTACTCATCAGTGGTTTGGAGAAAAGAATAAGCGCAGAAGGGTATAATCTGTCGATTCATATTGTGCGTGAAAATGAAATCCATGCAGGAACACTTCCTAACAATTTCGAAGCCTCCAAGGCGGATGGAATTATTTGTATTGAAATGTTTGATCCACAATATAGTGAGCTTATTACGGATTTGGGACTGCCCACGATCTTTATTGATTGTTCTGTGGACATTTTTTACCCTGATTTGAAAGCGGATTTATTGTTGATGGAAAATGAACATAGCGTTTATTCTGTCACCAAAAGTCTGATTCATCAGGGACTTACGCGGATCGGGTTTGTCGGGGATTATAAGCATTGCAAAAGCTTCAACGAGCGGTGGATTGGATATAACAGAGCTTTAATCGAAGCAGGTCTAAATGTGGATTTATCTTGCTGTATCGTCGATCAGGACCGAAATTTTTTCTCCGAATCGGATTGGATGGATAAACAACTGGAAAGCATGAGTGTGTTACCGTCTGCGTTCGTGTGCGCCAATGATTTTATTGCCGTCAGTGTCATGAAAGCGCTCAAAAATAAAAACTTGAAAATTCCTGACGACATTGCCGTGTTTGGGTTTGATAACGCTCCTGAATCCCGGATTGTGGAACCTCATTTATCCACTGTGCATATCTACAACAACGAAATGGGCATTACGGCGGCTGAGATGCTACTGGCGCGGGTCAAAGATCCCTCCCGACCTTATCAGATCACACATATTAGAACAGAGCCGATATTTAGAGAATCCACTCCGACATTGCGATAGATGGTGAGAGTAATAGAAGTGTTCTGGCGATGCTCCGCGAACGGAACGTTGCTCCAATCGCTGTTGTATCCAGAGTTTATTTAACGGCTTACCGGCCGTCTGGCACTCGCTGCATGTTGCAGTTCCGCCTGGAAATCTAGTGCGCCGTCGCTCTCTTCAGGTGGCTGGTTGGCCAAGTAGTCGGTCACGCTGAAGATAGAAGAGACAGTCGTTTACATGACTGTCTCTTTATTATATAAACATACAAGCGATTTTACAGTGAGAAGTTCACTGAAGTCGAACATCCTTAATCAGATGAAGTGAGTTTTGCAAACGTTGCCGTCTGAACTTTCCAATTAGTAGGATCTTCGATAGCGGGGCAAAACGTCTAATTTTGCCGAAAATATTGAAAAATTGCTTACTGGAATAATAAAAGACTTCCACGGTTCGTTCCTACTTTCTCCGTCCATGTTCAGGTCCCGTATACATCACGCCTTGAACAGATCCCGTTAACCTTCTACAAGCTATCCGTCCTGAGGTACTCCGCCACTGCCCTTAGTGCCGCACCCACTGCAGCAACCAAAGATCACTTGCAGCTCCTATTTTAGCTCCCGCTGCAACTATTGTAACGCAAACATCAAAATCTGAATTAGGATGACTGGCATAATACTGTAAAGCTAAGGCTGATAAGATCACACTTTATCAAAGTACCAGTGATGCGATGAGCAGCTTTCTCCCAATAATAGGTAATCTCTACAACACAACGAACAATCAATATATTGAAGTACGACATAATTTAGTTCTTCTAATTGATCAGAGCTTAATACAGGTTGGAGAACATCGTTTTGGGTAGTAAAAACTCATTAATGCGCTTGCGACGTTCTGGTAATATGAAAGCATTGTTCCATTTTTTTATTCATCCAAATAAACTGTCTGGGAAATTGTTCGGATTTTCGGAGTAAAACGAGCCAAATGCGTCAAAGAGATCCAGACAGATTTTTGAGTAAATACGAACAATTAAATTCAGGATTAATATGGAAATAAATAATATATTTAATACTATATTACTATTTTTTGTCGAAACACTATCATAAGTGGAATCTTTTAGTATAATAAGGTGGTAGTTTTATACAAATATAGGGAGGAATAATCAGTGAAGAAAAAACATTTAATTGCATCAGCCTTATCTTTAGGTTTGCTAGGAGGAGCTATTGCCGTGCCCAGTGCGATCTTTGCGGATTCAGATGCTGTAACTGATTCTGCAAATACATCCACTACTGCAACCCAAGATGCTGGTACAGCAACTACTAACGACCATGTCATAACTCCTCAGAGCGTGGGAAATTCCTTTAACTTTACTGTAGGGGGAAGTGCAACCGCACCAGGCAGCTTCGAGGTTCCTAAGGGCTTTGGGTATGTTAAATTGCGCATTAGAAACTATGCAAATGCCCCAGTTGATTTTACTGTAGAACACAATGATTCTGGTAAGGCGTATGTTGACGGCCAGACAATCAGTAAAAACAGTGAAACTGTTTGGAGAAGTGCTGATGCTATGCGTTCCGGACGATATACAATTCAGTTCCGTGGTGGTTCAAACAAAGTTAATGTGGAAGTATGGGGCGTAGCCGGTTCACTACCTTCGGACGCAAAATAATAGCTGATCAAAACAAAGAGAGCTTCAGACCTTCGTCGTCGGTCTGGAGCTTCTTTGTTTTATTTTTTAGGTCATATCGTAGTTTGAATAAACCTTTTATCATATCAGATGATACAAAAAATTAGCATTTATGTAAGAAAAAATTGACCACTGGACAGAAAATGACTATATTTGTATTAGATTGTTATAATTTCTGGAACTCACATCTTGGTGTACATACTCCATATTACGAAAAAAACTATGGGAGGAAGTTGGATGGAAGAAGTTTTGGAAGGGAAAGACGCTACTTATTTATTAACGGATCATCATAGATTGGATAAATGTATTGAATTACTTCATTTGCGGTTCTCTCAACATGCCTGGGAAGATATATTGGCCATAGCCGATCATTTGCACGGCCTTGCTGAGAAAATGTATAACGAAACGCAAGAAGCAAGCTTGCAAAAATTACCTTATCTCTTTAAGGCAGAACGGCCTTTGGTATTACGGGTTCAGCTATCTGGCCAAGGGAACGGCTCTTCAAAAACTCGGTTTGTACGATCAGGCCAGAGAGTATATTTTGAAGTATTCGGAATTGGGCTGGTTTTCGGGGTTGGACAAAATCGGCTGGGAAGAAGTCGATCGATTCAAATTTTTTGCTAAAGCAAATCTGTATACGAATGATTTGCTGTCTGGAAAATTGAGCGTGCTACCTGAGTATGTTCAATTTTTAGAAGATAATCCGGAAGAGTTATTGCCCGGACTCGTCACGATCATGGAGACAGCTTCGCTTCATTCGGTTAATATAGATGATCTACTTGAAAAATTCTCAGAAAAAATCGAGGATTTTGGAAATCTCGAAGATGCTACAAATAGAACTCACTATTTTAGATTCTTGTATCATCGGGCTATTTACTATGCTAAACATCAAAGGTATCAAGATTCTGTACAGCTTATTTTACTGTTTTTAACATCTTATAATATGATTAATGATGCGGACTTTAAAAAGTTTGTTGTACTATTTGAGGTTTATCGGCAGTATGCTTCAAATAAGCAAACAGAGCAGTATCAAAATCTTTGTAAGGAGCTGTTGAAGCATGAAGAAGGCGTTAGTATCTGTGATGGTGATATTCGCTCTCGTTAGTATTGTCCCCCTAAGTGGCTTTACCAGCAGCAACACAGGATCTTTTACAACTTTTTCACCAGATAATCACGGTTGGAACTAAATGTGATTTTCTGCTGTAATGAGAACCATCAGTGTTGGGGAAGTCCTCCTGACATTGATGGTTCTTTTATATTTGGGGTCATATGCGACCGCTGACGCTTTTTCGCAATCGTTCCGTCCTCTCCGCTGCTTTCAGCAGATCTACTATTTTAGAGGTGGTCTAAAACCAGAAATGCCTACCATGGATAGAGTCGTCTATACTAACTTGTGGATACAAAAAGGCAAGCCTCTAAATAATCCAGAGGCTTGCCATTTTTCTAAATCCATTAACTAACTTATACGTGGAAATAGAACCTTAGTCTTCAGCTAGTTGTTTATAAACTCTCTGCTGGAACTACAGGAACTACTGACTCTCCCTCTATTTCCTTCGCATCTATTTCCGCCCCATCATCGACTTTCGTTTCATCGATTTTAGTTTCATCTACCTCTGCTGCCTTTGCCTCATCCACCTCATCACTGTTGTCTTCCTCCATCAAGGCTTTTGGTGTGTAGAGCTTGGGGATCGGCACATTCGCCCAATCCATGTCGGATGCAAAGTAGAAGCTTGTGTAGGACGGCTGGTTATACCCGGTATTTTGACGCGCCACATCTGTGCGATACTGAGGATCATGCATCAACGTGTACAATTTATGTGTCGTAGGTTCGGTGCTCAGATAGATACGAATCGCCGAGCTATCCGCTGTGCGGACGAGCATTTCCTCCCGCCAATCTCCGAAAATGTCGGCTACCAGCGATGGAGTTCCTTTGGTATAGTTGTTCGTTTTGGTTCCAGTGGCGGTCAACAATGTTCCTCGTTTCCAATCTTCAATGGTTGGGGTTACATCAATTGCGCCGTTTACGATTTGTGTGGTCATATCGGCTGCCCATTTGATACTCATATTGGTACCCGGCATCTTCGTATCCAGCTGTTTACCCGCTGCGGTCCATAGGCCTATGGCCCAAGTCTCCAGACCTCGCTGATCCGGGTCTATGTCACCGACCATGCCCCGACCTGTATCCTTGCCGGAATATGCGCCGTAAATGATTTCACCCGTTTTGGCATCCCGCAAAGAATAGCCATATGGAGCGTAGGTGCCACCTTCATGTACCATAAAGATTTCTTTGCCGGGGCGATCCGGGTCAATATCGGTCACATGCAGCGCGTCACCGTGTCCCAATCTGGCGGTTTGACCCGGAGTTGCACTTTCAGGAGGCATGACATCGAATGAGCTGTACAACAGGCTGCCATCATGGTCAATCGTGGCGGAACCGTATACGATTTCGTCCTTGCCGTCACCGTCCACATCCACCACGCTCAAAGAATGCGCTCCCTGTGTGGTCAAGGTGCCAAATTTCGGGTCCGTTCCATCACGCCCGTGCGGACTATCGTTAAATGGATTGGTCATCGGTGTCCAGCCACTGTCCACCATCCAATGTTTTTGGAGATGGCGACCATCCCATGTGTAGGTGGCCAAAGTGGAACGCGTATAATAGCCGCGTGCAAATACGGCGTACGGCTTGCGTCCGTCCAGGTAAGCCACACCTGCCAGGAAGCGGTCTACACGGTTGGCGGGTTCAATTCGGGCCATGGCGTAGTCTCCCCACATGAGGCCATCGTCATGACGCTCCGGCTCATAGCGAATCGTCTCCAGCTCGGTACCTGTTTTTCCTTTAAAAATGGTCAAATACTCCGGTCCATCCACAATGAAACCTTCATATTCTCTCAGCTTGTTTTTGTCGCTCCGCGCAGGAGCATACACATCCATAAAGTAATCCGTCAGGCTTTCCGCATTCTTTCGGGATAACGGGTAGCTGTACTTTGGAGCAATACCAAAGCATTCCTCCAGCGTAGCAGGCCATTTTCCCTTGACCACTTCTTCATGCTTCGTCCAGTTCATGAACATGTTCACCACATGCTCATAATAATCCGAGCGACTCAAACGGTAATCATCCTCATGTGTAATCCCTGCTTTGCGATCCTCACGTGGCAGAGTAATATACTTTTCTTTTTTCGGCTTGCCCTTTTTGTCAAAAGAAATCGTTTTGGTCCCTGGAGCCGTTTTGAACATCAGCTCGGCTTTACCATCGCCGTCAAAATCGTACACCATCATCTGTGTATAATGCGCACCTGATCGAATATTCACGCCTAGGTCGATCCGGTACAGCAGCTTGCCTTCGGCCGTATATGCATCGACATACGTATTTCCGGTATACCCCTTCTGAGATACATCTTTGGAGTTCGACGGGTCCCATTTTACAAAAAATTCATATTGTCCGTCTCCATCCACATCCCCTACACTCATATCGTTGGCCGAATAAGTATAGGATTCACCTGCGGGTGTTACGCCATCGGCAGGCTTTTGGAGAGGAAGTTCATAGTAACCCTGTTGCCATGGCTTCACTTTGGCGCTACGATCCTTTTCCCGCCCATTAACGACTGAAGCTACTCTGTATACTGATTTTCCATTTCCCTCCTTATCCACATAGTTGGTACTGTCGGTCACTGTCGCGATCTTCTTACCGTCACGGTATACGTTAAAGTCCGCTCCTGTCAGCCCCGTTGATCCATAACCGTTCACTTCTTGAGCCAATAATCGCCAGCTTAAAAATACCCCCTCCTGCGTCACCGCAGCTACCAGTCCGCGGTCAAGCTTTTCCAACTGAATGCTGCCGCTACGGTTCTGTTCAACTGCGATTGCTGATTCCGCCTGCAGCGTCGGTTCGGATAAGTCTTCCGCAGCCACTCCTCCAGTCGTTCCTGTCATCGCCAGCATCGCTGCCAACGCGGCGGTCAAGCTTCCCTTTCGCCATGCGCCTTTCCCTTGAGCCATCCAGGTCGTCCTCCTCAATTGTATTGTGATGACAAGCTAATACCCGAAATGATTGCGCTTACATAAATTAATTCCCTATTATTATAGTTTTGCCGTTCCCCCAAACGCGTTTAAATATCCGAGGATTTCTCTACACAAAACCGTGTTGTTTACTCATTCCAAATAAAACAGCCCCCACCAAGGCTGTATGAAAACGGCATGTCGAGGGCTGAAGATAGGGTCTACATATTCGCATAAACGCAAAAGGAAATAAAAACGGACAGTAGATTGTTCCCATTGTCCGTTTTCGTATTTTTCGCGCTAACTATTGATAAGGATTCGTCTTGATTACTGCAAGTTAGTGAGGAACCAATGAACTAAAATCGTCCCGGCTGGACTGATCTGCATGATAAAATACTACATCCCCGTCCTGTAAATGAAAGGTATGCCCGTACGGGTCTTTTATCTCTCTGCGGTAACCCTCCAGTTGCCACTGGTTCAATAGTGGACCATTTATATACTGTAAATGCGGATGCTCAGCGTCCCCCTGACGGAGTGATTCCAAATTAAAGCGGACGACGATAAAGCCCGTTTTCTTGAATATATCTGTATGCTCGTTTAGCTCCTGACGGCGGCTGACCTCGCGCAAATCTGTGCCTTTGGTGACTGCGTACACATCAGCAGGCAGGCTATATTCACCATACCAACGCTGAATCGACGCATTAGCGCGATCAACGTTGACCCCATCCGGCAGGTCTGTCTTCGGACCAATCAAGGTACGCACAGCCGCAGGCAGCACCAGCCAGTCGTAACGTCCAATCCAGGTCTTGCTGCGTGCAATACGGTGAGCATACAGAGAAACATAACGTTCCAGCGTCAACTGGCTTTGCTGTGCTTCACTCAGCTCATGCTTGTATTGGTAGGCTGACGTGTCCTGCATTTCCTCCATCAGCACGTTGCGCAGCCGTTCATTTAAAATAACATATCGCTTTTCCCGGTCCTCCGCCGATCCCAAACGGATAAATTTCCGGCTACCGGAATGTGTATACAGATCCACCTCTCCTCGCTGTCGTCCATCTTTGCTCACCCAATAGAACGATGGCGTGATGCGAATACCGTCCTTGGCGCTAAACATATTGCCTTTGGTTTTGAGGTCAAACTTGAAATGATAGCCTGTCTTGACCGCCACATTTGCATAACCTTCATATGGGTGACTGCCAGGGCGAACGGGTAAGGTAAATGGCTCCGGGTTCCCTCTAGGCAACCCGTCTATATTGCCAAGCCCCGTCCAATAGGACAGGCCGCTATGCGTCGGGCTTCCCTTTCGTTGCCGAAACACCTGCTCCCAATGGTAATCGGCAATATCCGTGATATGAAAATCATACATCCGTCCGATGACTTCTATATTTACCACGTCATTGGCAACATGATGGGCGATATCCGTGTTGGCATGGCGCTGTTCGGTGAACCCGTCCGGTGCATTTTCAGCAATGGTACGGAACTCAACTGTATAGTTGCCTTCATCCACCCACACGGGAAGATAAAAGTCTGTGTCGAGCTGCATCACCGGAATGTCGATCCAGGTACCTCGTGGATAAAATTGTGTCTTCCCTTTGTCGTAGACATCGAACGGAAATCGCACCTGCTTGGTTCGTACATATTTGGCATACTCCCGATCACCATAGCCGGGAATGTTCAAATGTGGGCCTGCTGTCGAGATCGTCACCCGGAAAGGGCGCTCCAAAATAAGCGCGGATCGTCCTTTCGTAGGTTGGGTTTTCTGGTTATGAGCAGCATCGTCCGATACACTAGACAGATTCACTACGGGAGTGTGGACAGTCACCGTATTAATGCCCTGTATCGGGAACGTTTTATCCGCACCTCCATTGATATTTCCTTTGAGAATAGCGTAAGTGATGTCACCGCTGCTGGGCGTATTGGACTTATTTATCTTATACTTATCAATCACATGATCCGGACTGTACAGCACATCCGGCCCAATCGCTCCGGAAGAGGGAATAACACCTGGTTTAGGGCCATTCACCTTAACGCGCTCCGGATTCATAATGATTTTATTTTCAAAGGTCAGAGTATCGTTCTCCACTTCGATTTCCTTAACAGCCCCCTCTGCCTTGGATTTCAGTGCACTACGGTCATCAGGTACACTCGGCTTGCTGCTCCCACCATTTTTACTACGACTACCGCCATCCACTGTCCCGGGTGCAGGGGGCGGATAAAAATTGCCCTGAGTCGCTGCAATATAGGAAGGGGGGGTATAGGATTGCGGACGCAAAGTGATTGTTTCATTAGGTAACGCATAATTTCGGAGCGTAGCCTCCTTAATGCCGTACACCTCCAAATTATCTATCGTCCAATATGAGTATGGACGGACGATTTGGTAAGTATAGGTTCGCTTCACGGTCTCACTCCGCCGAGATTTTTTCTTAGGCCGCCAGGTCAATCGATATTCCCGTTTTACGTTCACTGTATATGTACACTGGCCTGTCATGTTCACAAACTTATGTTGAAAAAGGTATCTCTTCGCTTGCACATGACCGTATAGGCTTTCAGATGTAGGAATACCTTTGGATACGTCAAATCGTTCCCGACCACGCTGGTCCGCTTTGATAACGGCAGATACTGTCGGGTCCAGTTCGGCAGTTTCCAAACGCAGACCTGGAACGGGGCGGGAGCAGACAACACCTTTCGTTGGCTGTTCATTATCTTGGCAATCTGAGGGTACTCCCTCTTGGCTTTCTCCAGGCTTAGGACAGCCCTGAGCTTCTTTGTAATACAAATAAGCGGTAAACTGCTCAAAAGAACCGTCATAGGTAAATCCAGGTACAATCCCCGGCAAAATATCTCCGCTTGGCGGTTTACCTGTCGTGCTTTTCTTGTAACCCACATACTCATATTTCGGGTTGGTTGGGGGGGTAAAATCATACAGTTGATCAGATTTTAATTCATCTTCTATTGGTGTAAATACGTTGTTAAGAGATTTTCCGTCAGTGGTAAAATGTTTGACGATTAGGTTGCTCTCCAGTTCGATTTTGAACAGGATGGGTTGGTAGATGCGGTACGCTTTGACCTCTTTGGCGCAGTTCGGGCAGCTCTCTTCCTTGATATTTTTAGGTCGAGTTATCGCATCCAGTTTTATATTTACAGTGATTGGAATAATGGTTGTATCAGTTCCAACCCCCTTTATATGATAGGGAAGAATGTCGTCTTCCTTCGTACCATCACTTACATAATCTACATACTCAGTGTAATCATCAAACCGAGATTTTGAAAAATACTTTTTATAATCAGGATTATTTTTGTTGACCTCCGCTGCTGGATTATACAACTTTGCTTCAACGCTCTTAATCTTACGACCGGGGAAATTAAATTTGTATGTGAACTTCGCCTCACCGTGCATCCCTTTTCCTGGCTCTTTACCACCGTCGGTTACCCATTTACCAGCGGTGTTCATCCACATATCGAAGTACATCATCCCAACAAAATACCGGGCATTCTTGTCTGGATAGTAGGACAGCGGTGTGATTTCTTCTGAATCGGCTGCCACCTTATCGGTGGGAAAAGAAAAAGGTGAGAGCTGCAACAAAAGCAGTACCCCCACCAGCAATACGGCCAGAATTCGTTTCGTGTTTTTCATGTACTTAATTACCCTTCCACGGGTTG
This sequence comes from Paenibacillus sp. NMA1017, assembly GCF_058895805.1. Taxonomy (NCBI): domain Bacteria; kingdom Bacillati; phylum Bacillota; class Bacilli; order Caryophanales; family Paenibacillaceae; genus Paenibacillus; species Paenibacillus sp. NMA1017. Next base: position 250,231 of record NZ_JBZXYR010000006.1, read on the forward strand.
ACCATCATTGGAATATAGCCATCGCCTTGCAAGCGAAATCCAATGTACTGAATGTCTGCCAGCTTGAAAGACTTATAATCTTTAATTCCTTGGAAAAGCTCATCAGCAGACGAATAGATCGGGTAATAAATCATTTTTGTACCATCACCGTTGTCCTGCGTCAACTCATCCAATGGAGGACGTAGACGTGCATCCTTGTTCTTGGTCAGGTAAAAAATACTGGCCCCTGTACTCGAACTTGTTTTTACTCTCATCCGCAGGTAAGGAACACCTTTAGGAGTTGTGTAAGGTTCAATCGAATAAATATCCCGAAGCAGCTTGATCGGTAGATCAGATCGTTTAAAAATAACCACTTTCTCGTATGTCGTACCATCAACAACGTTCTTCATGAGGTTGGGAATTGTACTAATCGCCTTCTTATACGGTTCAATGCTTACCTGTTCTCCCTTAGTCTCCAGCGCGGCAATTTCCTTCTTTCCAATCCATACCCAACGACTGACCTTATCCCACTCCACCGTTTGCCCCAGACCCTCACTCACCAACCGCAGCGGCACAAAAGTACGGTTTTGCTTCAAAATAATCTTTGTCTCATACGTTTTGGTCTGCCCATCCACGGTAGCGGTGTCTTGGCCCACTGTCATGTTAACAGCATGTGCATCATTTTTAATCGACACAGCCAATTGACCGCCTGTTTTCTCCCAGCCTACCTTAGCCCCTAGCGCTTCGGATACAAAACGAATCGGAACCATCACATAATCGTTACTATCCTGAAAAGGTTTAGCATCTGGAAACTGTATTTTTTTCGCGTTTAACAAAACTTCAATGGGTTTGGTGCTGCTTGCCGCCTCCGTCGTTGGAATCGTACTTGTCGCTCCCCATAGCAACGTGACTGCGGTCAAACTCAACATCCATTTTTTCATACTCATCTCTCTATCCCCTTTGTCAGCTTAAACTTTAAACTATGTATATCATCTCTAATCTCATAAACTTATCGCATCCCCACTTTCGGAAAATACTGGATACAACTTATACATTATAGGGTTTTCCTGTTACAAAATCTATAAGAAAAACTTCTAATACAAAGCAATCCAAACAAACAAATAGACTCTTTTGAGCAATCCCTCCCCCTAAATCATAGAAATGTCTCTTAAAAAAGTTATATTTCTAAAAATCTCAACAAAAAAGGGCTGCCTCTCCCCTATGAAGGAAGAAACAGCCCGTGTGCTTCACGTGCAACAAAACTATAAATATATCAGCTCATACCACCACATGGATTATTCCAGCATCATCCAATATTTCTTACATCATAAATCATACCGGACGAAAAATCAAACGTTACTTTTTCTCACGAAACATTCCAAAGATCATTCATGAATACCTGAACTTCCAGCTTGATAGAGTTGCTCATACACGTCCTTGTTGACCATCCTCAGCCCAAACAATCTGCGGATACGCTGCCCCGGCTTGGCCTTAAAGGTCACTGTCGCTTGATCCTTACCCTCCAGATATGCAGCCGGAATAGCGGCATTCACGTTGTAAAATTTATCGGCCTCATCAAAACCTTCACTAAAATGCTCAAGCGGATGACCGTTAATCAAAATATCAAAACCGCAGTTTGGCATTTCCAGCGTAGCCGTGTAGGTAATAACCAACAGCATCGGAGCAACCGGATTTGTCTTCAAATCGAAAGAAAACCAACCGTCAATTCCCGCATTCCGATAAGGTCGGTTATTCACATATCCGGTGCGAGTCGAGGCATCTCCCTGGAAGTTATGGTCCCGCTCCGGCTGCATTTCTCCGGGTTGGGCAAAATCAATCGTACACTGCTCCAGAATCGCCAGCTTTTCACGTGCCGCTGTGTATTCCTGTTCCGCCTCCTGCCACGCTTCCTTCGTAAAAATATCCCAGTATACGGAATACGTACGGTCATGCATTTTATACAGAGGAGACAATTCCACATCCCGGGGATGCCCTGCATTCAAGGTACGGAACGTATTGGTCTTGCCCTGCACGGGCTGTATCCAGGCATCTAGCTCCTCCGTTAGAGGGATGAATACGGGTGTGTACAGAAACTCCTTGGCTTTAGGATCTTCTAAGGGTCCCAAATCGCCTGCCAGCACTAGCGGTCCATACATGACAGCCGCCCGATCCGGGTTATCCGGCATCTGCTCCAGTCTCAGCGACATCGGAATCGTCACCTCTACAGCATCCCCGTCAATCCACGTTCTGGCGATAGAGACAAAGCTGCCCGGTTCCGATACAACTGATTGTTCCTTGCCATTTACACGAATGGTAATTCCTTTTTCAGCCCAATATGGATAGCGGATGAGTAGCATAAATGGAGCTGGTTGATCGCATTGAATCTCCAGCGTCGTATGATCCGTATCTGGATAGGAAGTGTTTTGTTTTATTGTAACGCCTCTGTCCTTCCATTCCAGCGTGGAGGCAATGAACTGATTGACATACAACTTATCGTGATCGTGAAAATAAATACCGCTGCCGTAGCTCGCATGGTTTTCCATCCCTGTGCCGACACAGCACGTAAAATCATCAAATTTGCTTTCAAAATGCTTATGCCCACCCATCGCCAGCGACAGAAAATACGTTACGCCCCCATGAACCGGGTCCTGCGAAGCCAAAATATGATTGAATAGGCCTCGCTCATAAAAGTCTGCTTCCTTGGCGGAAACATTCCATTGAAACAGATGATTGGTCAGCTTAAGCATATTATAGGTGTTGCACGTCTCCGTCGTATGAGGCCCGATGCGATCGTTCAAGCCATCTGGCGCTCCAAAATATTCTCCAAAGCTATTCCCGCCAATGACATACGAATGATGATACACCACCCGCTCCCAAAAAAACTCCACCGTTGCCCGGCGTTTCGTATCATTCGTCAGCTCATATTCTTTGGCAAGCCCAATCAGCTTCGGAATCTGTGTGTTGGCGTGAATGCCCTGTAAACAATCCTCCTGTGAGCTAAGCGGGTCGAGCACTAGCTTGTGCCAGAAGCATTCAGCCAGCCGCAAGTAGCGCTCTTCCCCGGTATCCGCATACAAATCCGCCAATACCTCATTCATGCCTCCATATTCGCAAAACATCATCTGCTGCATCTGCTCATCGCTCATCGGCTGCAAAATTCCTTCGAGCCAGTCCGCCAGTTTGCGCTCTACACCTAATGCCTTGTCACAGCCTGTCAAGTGATACGCATCACGCAGACCAGCGAACAACTTGTGTAGTGTATACAAAGGAGCCCAGGCGCCGTTCAGGTCAAAGCCCTTCGAACGAATATTTCCAGCAGACACCTCTTCAAAAAGTTCCTTTCCCCCTGGAATACCGGATACATATCCGTCACCATGCGCCGCCTGGCAAACATCCAGTTCATCCGTAATGTAATGTGCAATTTCCTTAAAACGCTCATCGCCTGTTGAAGCATACATCATGGAGCAAGCGGACAAATAATGTCCCAGCGTATGACCGGAAATAGTCATCGCTTCCCAGCCTTCATATTGAGGCGCTTTGGGCGGAAGCCCGGCATATTCCCGAAAACGCGCCAGCAGACGATCAGGCTCAAGCTCCAACAGATAAGATCGGTTCAGCTCCATCGCCTGTTTGAAGGGACCTTCAGCCAATACCACCTCGTTCAGTGCGAACGGCCTTGCTTTCATATGAGCTTTTGCTTTAAGAGTCACTTTCCGTTCCTCCTTTAAGGCGAATTTAGGATAAAAAACATATCAAACACAACGAGCCGTTACGCGCCACTGCCAGAGGTTTGCCCCCACTGCTGGTACAGCTGCGTTCTCGCCTCTGTAATGCCGGGATGAAACTGAATCAGCGCATGCTTACGTGCAAAATGGACCTCACGGATCGCCTCCTGTACCCGCTGTTCCCCGCCTGCTCCGCCGAGTCCAGCGGCATGGAGCATGGAAGCGGCGGCTAATCGACCTTGGGCCATCGCGACCAACCCGCTTTCGATGCCGGTAATATTGCCGGCAACGTACAGCCCTTTGAGCGAGGTTTCCATTCGCTCACCATGCATTGGAACATGCCCGCCTAGCTCAGGGCTGTACACGAATTTGCATCCGGCTACCGCCGCCAGCTCAGCGAGCGGGTACAAGCCGCCACTCAGCGCCACGAAGTCGGCGGGTTCGACGCGCTCGCTGCCGGGAATAGGCGAGCCGTCCGGTTTGACGTGGACCAGGGTCACGGATTCGACCCGGTCCTGCCCGTTGACGGACAGCACCGCCGTCCGCAAACGGATCGGGATATCCCACAGACGGAAGCCTCTGTGGGGATAGCAGCACGCGATGAGTTGCTCCATCCGCATCGCAGCTGCCAGCCTGCCGCCTGCACGCATCCAAGCGGCAGGAGCTAGCCCCGACAGCTGAAGCAGCAGCTTCGCGGAGGCTGTCGGATCTGCCGCCGCACCAGCCAGCGGATTAGCGCACGGCAGTGTAATCGCCGCCACCTTCACTCCGGCGACAGACAGCTCGCGGGCAATCGCCATCGACAATACATTCATGCCTACGATGATGCCGCGTTCTCCCGGCTTGACGTAATGAACGTTGGTCATCACCTGCGCGGCCCCGATAGACATTACGCCCGGCAGCGTCCAGCCATCCAGCGGAACGGGAATTTCGGCAGCTCCAGTCGCCAGCAATACGTAATCCGCAGTGAACAAGCCACAGGAAGTGGAAATTTCCCACGTCGTCGTATATTCCATACCATGCACGGATACACCGCAGCGAATGTCCACCCCAAGCTCCCTGCAACGGATAATCAGCTCATCCGAAACGTGTTTTCCAACCCACCAGCCTTGACTGCCTTCCTCATGATATTGCCCGGGCATGCGTCCACCCGGCTCTGTAAACTCATCCAGTACCGTGACTGGCAATCCTTGCTCAGCAGCCGATACCGCTGCGGACAATCCGGCGGGACCCGCCCCAATGACGATAAGATGCGCCATTTCATTCATGTCACAATTCTCCCTGTGATTTCATTCGAAAGCTGCCGCCCGGTTTCCACCACCATACCTTCCTCCAGCTTGGTCAGGCAGGAACGGACGGTCCCCAACGGATGAACCGTCAGGCGGCATTCGTTACAATGCCCAATGGCGCAGTATACACCTCTGGCCGTACCGGATTCCTCATGCCTTCTCAGCAAACGGACGCCGCTAGCCAGCAGCGCTGCTGCCAATGGTTCTCCAGCCAATCCCTGCATGGGACGACCGTCAAAAAAGAAAGATACCTGCCGTTGATCCGGCTTTGGTCCCAAAATAGGATGATTTACAATACGCATGCGGCTCATAAGGAACCTCCTTCTGCCAGCTGCCCGAACGTTACGGGACGCACTGGTGGCCTTTGCGATAACAGCTCCGCCTCCCGGCGGGCAGCAGGAACCTGATTGTAAAACCATGACTCCACCAATTGTCGGCATACCCTACCCTGACAGGCCCCCATCGTCACCCGCGTAGCCATTTTAAGCTGGCGCACGGTGTCCATACCCATGCGGCAAGCCTGCTCCATCTGTGCGATACTCACTTCTTCACAGCGACATATGAGCAAATGACCTGATGGGCACCCGATCGTCTCACTTCGTCCCGTCACCCGCTTACTCATAGCTGATCGCGCAGGTTTTAATCGCTGAATAAAAATCCAGCGCCGCCTGGCCCTGTTCCCGGGTATGTGAGCTGGATTGCCTCAGACCGCCAAACGGAGCCTGGTATTCAACACCAGCCGTCTCCTGATTAACCCGAACCATACCGGCGTTCGCCTGATCCAGAAACCGATGAGCCAACCGCAAATCGCGGGTGAATAGAGAGGCGCTCAATCCATAAATAGAATCATTGCACAGTCGAATCGCATCCTCGAAGTCGTTCGCCTGCACGACCCCCAATACAGGTCCAAAAATCTCCTCCTGAATCAACGGATGGGACGAATTGAGTCCAGTCGCCACCAGTGGACGCACATAATACCCGTTCTCTGTCCCCGCGGTGGCTCCACCTTCGGCCAAAATCTCGGCTTCCCGGCGGGCCAGCGATATATAGGACATGACCTTCTCGTATTGACCTGCGGATGCCACAGGTCCAAGATACGCACCGGGGTCAAGCGCCGGAGCAATCTGTATTTGTTCCACCGCTTGGCGTAAGGCTTCCGTGAACGTCTCATAGACAGACTGTTCCACGATCACCCGACTAGTGGCCGTGCATTTTTGCCCGGCTGAACGGAAAGCTCCGCTGACGATCATCGCCACCGCCTGTGCTACATCCGCGTCTTTCAGCACAATGGCGGCATTTTTACCGCCCATCTCGGTCTGGTACTTCATGTTACGGCGTGCGCATCGCTCGGCAATGCCCAAACCTGTAGCGGTAGAACCCGTGAAGCTGACCGCATCCAGTACCGGATGCTCCAATAAGGCATCGCCAATACGGTTACCCTGCCCAATGACTAAGTTCAGTACGCCGGGTGGAAGCTGCACCGCCTCGAATAGCTCGGCGACCCGTACTGCAGTTAACGAAGCATGTTCGGCAGGCTTCCAGATGACCGTGTTTCCGCACAAGAGTGCAGGGGCGATTTTCCATAGCGGAATAGCTACCGGAAAATTCCACGGCGTAATGACAGCCGTTACACCCAGCGGAATGCGCTTCGTGTATTGGAGCACTCCCGGCTCATTCGAAGGAATGACTGTACCGATGGAACGTACGCCCTCTGCCGCATAGTACCGAAGCAGATGGACACCTCGCATGACCTCTCCGCGCATCTCGGTAATCGGCTTACCCATCTCACGGCTGGCCAGCTCAGCCAATTCAGGTAATGCTGCCTCTAGTAACCCGGCTGCTTTGAACAGATAAACTCCCCGCGCTGCAGGACTTAAAGCGGCCCAGCCCGCCTGAGCCAGCCGTGCCGCATCCCCGGCCTGTGTAATATCGCCCGTTTCTGAAAAATGGACGACTCCCACCTCCTCCTTCAAGGCCGAAGGATTGTGAACCACCATTTCCTCGCCGGAAGGGCTCAGCCACTCACCGCCGATCCAATTTCGGCTCTCCATCGTCTTCACCTCCATTCAGGATGATACTTCGCTTGGACGAATCGCCACCTCAAAAGCTTCGCGAATGCGGTCATAATCCGCCTGCGGCAGCGCAAGTCTGGGCGGACGTGTCGGACCGACCGGAAATCCAGCCAGCTCCATCATATATTTGATGGACTGCACCAATTGCGGGCTGGCATCATAGTGGAACAGTGGCAGCAGCCTGCGATACAACGCGGACGCTTCTGCCATATTTCCCGCCTGTGCAAGTCGGAACAGCTCTACCCCTTCCTTGGGCAGCGCATTAGGCACCCCCGAAATCCAGCCTGTCGCGCCGAATAATGCCCCCTCCATCGCCAGATTATCTACTCCGACCATGACCTCCAGCTCTGTCTGATCCAAAATAGCGTGAATACGCCGTACATCACCGGAAAATTCCTTGACTGCTACGATATTTTCAATTCGCGACAAGTCCGCAAGAATATCTGGAGTCAAGTCAACCTTGTAATCATGGGGGTTGTTATACGCAATGATCGGCAAACCTACCTCCGACAATGCTTCATAATGGGCCGTTACCTCGTGAGGCAGTGGATTGTAATTAATGGGCGGCAGTGCCATGACACCCGCAGCCCCAACATCCTTCGCATGCTGAATCCAATGCACCGCCTGTTTGGTGGACGGAGCCGCCGAGCCGACAACAACCGGGACACGCCCTGCCGCAGCGTCAATTACGGTATGCACAACCTGCGACCGTTCCTCCGGGGACAAAGCTGCATATTCTCCCAGCGATCCCGTAGGAACCAGTCCGCTAATGCCGCTTGCAATCAGATGCTCGCACAGCTCGGTCAGACGCTTATAGTCTACCTCCAGCTCTGCCGTGAACGGTGTCACTAAGGCCACATATACACCTTCAAAACGTGCCATATGCTTACCAACCCTTCCCATCTTTATTTTCATTTCAGTATTCGGGAATGATGCAAAATGCTCACATCAGCAAAAATCCTTCTCTAAGCGGGTCCTCGGGGTCCAACACAAATTGATGATGTCCCGTCACCCAAGCCGAACCTGTAATTTGTGGAATGACTGCCGGATAAGGACCGATCTGCGTCTCGCCCACGATTTCAGCCCGAAACATGGAACCTGTGATGCTTTCATGTACAAACGGCTCATTTAAGCCCAGTTTTCCCTTGGCGTGCAGCACCGCTACCTTGGCCGACGTTCCTGTGCCACAAGGGGAACGATCGATACCTCCCGGTGGGATGACGACGACATTGCGACAATCGGCCTGTGGAGCCATAGGCTCCCCGTAAAATTCAATATGCGTTAAACCTTGAATAACCGGATTTTCAGGATGTACTACCTCAACAACCGCATTCACTGCCTCCCGAATCTGCACCGCTGTTTGTACAATTTTTGCCCCATTGCTCTGCTCCAGTGCAAGACCGATGGAAGCCGCCTCTACAATGCCGTAAAAGTTGCCTCCATACGCAATATCCAGCGTGACTTGACCGATGCCCTCTACCTGAACCTCCACCTCACGGCGGTACACAAAAGAAGGGATGTTCGTGAACGTTACTTGTCGCACCTTGCCCACATCCACCTCCAGCCGCACTTGAACCGGGCCTGCCGGAGTGTCCAGCAATATCGATTTTTTATCCCCAGCAATCAGCCCGCCTTCCATCAGCGCTGTACATACTCCAATCGTATCGTGACCACACATCGGTAAATAGCCGCCAGTCTCTATAAAGACCACACCGATATCTGCATCTGGATGACAAGGTTCTGTTAAAATGCAGCCCGACATCACCTCATGCCCTCGCGGCTCGAACATCAGCAAACGGCGAAAATCATCATGATGTGCTGCCATATAAGTCATTTTTTCCAGCATCGTACGACCTACCAGCTTAGGCGCACCGTGAATGACCGTCCGCGTCGGATTGCCTCCCGTATGGGTATCAATAGTAGTAATTCTGCCCGGTGCACTCATCCGGTTACCTCCCCGTGAACCTCGTGACTGGTAAAAGTCTCCCCAAATCGGTCATATCGCAGCGGCTCCACCGGAATACAAGTGGATTCACTGCGTACCATTTCGGTCACCAGCTTACCCGTAACCGCCGCAAGACTAATGCCATCCCCCTCATGACCAGAAGCAATATACAGCCCCGGTACTTCGTCCACCGCTGATACAATTGGCAAATGATCAGGTGTCCATGGACGCAAGCCGGTATACGCCCGCATCAATGGTACATTGGCTAAAGCAGGGAAAAAACGAATGGCTCTGCGGGCGATTAAGCGAATCACCTGCTGATCGACACTTGTGTCCATACCGACAAACTGACGGCTGCTGCCAATCAGAATGTTTTGGGATGCGGTTGGCTCGAATACCAACGCGACACCGTATTTTTCATAAAGCTCATCCACACTCCGCTGACCGCCAAACTTGCTCATCAGATAGCCGAACTCCATTACCTTGCGGTTCCCAATGGAGGGCATTCGGGCAGACACCAGTATATGTCCTTTGCGCGGCATGATCGGAAGGTCCAAACCGAGTGAATGACCGATGCTGCGTGTCCACACACCTGCCGCCAATACCACTGCACCTGCATGGATAAGGCCATTGGGCGTCTCTACCCCGCGGACGTTTCCCCCTTTGTCCTGAAGGATGGACTGTATCGGCATGCGCGGTAATAACCTGGCCCCCATCCGACGCGCGGCCTCGGCCAGTGCATACGTCATCAACACCGGATTCACAGTGGAATCTGTCGCACACTCCAGTCCGCCCGGCAAATCTTTGGCCAAATGTGGCCATTCCTCTCGCAAATCCTGATGATCCAGCATGCGAAACGGAAGTCCTTCCTGCTGCTGACGGGTTACCCACTGCTCAGCCGCTTGCATCTCCTGATCATTTTCACAGACCAGAATACTGCCAGGCGCACGATACTCAAACTCATCCTCCAGTTCCCTAGCCAGCTCTGCCACCAGTTCCTGCGATACCAACGACATTCGACTGTCAAACCCTGGCTCTTTATCGATTGCCAATATATTGCCATCACAACGGGACGAAGTGCCTCCAGCAATCTCCCCTCGCTCAGCCAGCACGACCTTCAACCCAGATTTAGCCGCATAATAAGCGATAGCTGTACCGATGATTCCGCCACCTACAATGACCAGATCAGCGGCATCATGTTTCATTCGCTTTCCCTCCCTTCGACCGTTTTAATCTGTTTGAGAGGTATTCTTTACAGCTTAATCGTAAAGCTTTGTTTCACAGGCTTGCTCAGCTCATCATAATCCCGCAGCTGTACGGTGAACGTATACGTCTTGTTGCCTGCTCCGCTGTCTGCTGTTCCGCTAATCGTTCCTGTAAAACGGTCCAGTGTGAACCCTGCGGGCAGTTGACCGCCTGTCACCGTCCAATCGTAAAACGGAACCCCTCCCTTGGCCTCCAGCTTAGCCGTGTACGCTTTGCCTTTAACGGGTGCTGGCAATTCCTTCGTCATGATTTCTGGCGCGAGGAAAGGAGTCAGGTCCTTACGCAGCGGCCAGCCTGCTTTTTCTGCTACGAGTAGCGAAAGCTTCGTGTTCATCCAGCGCCGGGTCGGGAACAGATGGCGCCAGCCTCCATTTTGACCGCTCAATCTGTCGACTTCTGCAAGCTCTCCAGATAGATGATAGCTGTCATCCAATGCAGCCGGTCTGTGCTGATAAGCCATAATATCAGGGTCATTGCCCGCCGCTTCCTTCAGCGCTTTGACACCCGGGAATGTGTCGCTGAACACAACCGCATGACCGAATTCATGCATGATCAACCCATGCACATCCGTCACCTTGGACAGATCGGATTGATACCATTCTTCATCGTCCACCGATGTGAATGGAATTGCATCATCATAGAAATCCAGAATCAGACTATAGGAACGGTTTAAGTTCCCCGGTACAGTCACACCGTTACGTGTATGATAATTGCCGTTCGTGGCTGGAAAGCCCGTAGAATAGGGCCCGTTCAGCCCTCTCATAAACACCCACATGCCTTTGTAGGGCTTATCATTCGTCACCTGTATTTCATTTTGCCAATCGTCTCCTGGCAGATGGTTTACCTCCGCGTTGGCAGGAACCTCATCGAACGGCGCCAGATCAAAGAAATAGAACCAGTCCTTCACCGCCAGCTCTGCGGCTTTTTTGGTAGCTGCATCATTGAAATAAGGCCTGATCGTATCGAATCTGTAGTCAAAATGGAGGGGGACTGTGGGCTCTTCATTATCGTCCTGATCCAACACGCGAATCGGAATGGACTGAGTGGTCGTGTGACCATCATTTCCGGCAACAGACATAGACAGCGTATAATTCTCTATTTCACCGTTTCCTCCAATCCGGTCAGGATGGATGGCTAGCCGAAAATCTTTTTCCTCCTGTGCATTGGCAAAAGTCAACGTTTTGCTTGCACCTTGCGCCGACAATGTACTTGGCAAATCCATCATCAGCCGGGACGTGCCCTGCGCATTCAGCGTAACCGTCACCGGAAAAACAGCATCCGCTGGCGGCTTCACTTTTAGCTTTACATACGGGTTCGCCAGATACCCTTGCCAATCAACCAGATCTATACCATAATCGTTCACCGTCCGGCTAAAAATGTCGACGACTTTTACACCCGATTTTGCCTCGGCATAAGCCTGTTGACCCGGAATAGTGGGTGTCAAAGCCACAATGAGAGAAGTTGCCAGCATGGTCAGCCATATTTTGGTTTGTCTTTTATGCGTGTTCATTTGATCCCCTCCATCTCATTTTTGAATGACTTACAAACTAAACTATGATAGTTACCTATAAGGCCACTGGGTTTTATAATAAAAGCAGCTCTTTAGGCGAAGAGGTCAGTACCTTGACACCGTCATCTGTGATCAGCACATCGTCCTCAATCCGAACTCCGCCGAAGCCTGGAATATAAATGCCGGGTTCCACGGTAATGACATGACCCGGTACGAGCACCGACTTACTTTCGCGGGACAGCCGTACCTGCTCATGAATCTCGAGGCCAAAGCCGTGGCCCAGCCCGTGACCAAACTGCTCCCCATAGCCGTAAGAGGCAATGACATCCCGCCCCAGACTGTCTCCCTCCCGACCGCTTAAGCCGGGACGAAGTCCTGCAATCGTCTTCATATTTGCTTCCAGCACAATGGCATACAATTTCTCATGTCGTTCTGAGGGCTGGCCTACGAATACGGTACGCGTGATATCGGATAGATAACCACGCACATTTGCGCCAAAATCCATTGTGACAAACTCGTTCTGTCCAATTTCCTTGTCACTGGCCAGTCCGTGCGGCAGCGCCGAACGCTCACCTGAAGCGACAATGAACGCAAAACCGCCTGATTCCGCGCCTGCGAGCCGAAGCTGATATTCCAGTTCCGCCGCAATCCGACGCTCTGTAACTCCAGGCTGAATATAATTCAGCACCTCCGTGAAGGCAGCATCGGTAATACGCGCAGCTTCGCTAATGGTGCGAATCTCTTCTTCGTCCTTCACATCGCGCAGCCGTTCAATTACATCCTCCGTTTGCACGTACTCCAACGAGCCCAGCGCGGCTTGAAGCTGTCCCGACTGTTGAAGTGAGACATGCCGGCTCTCCAAACCCAGTCTGTGGACACCCAATTTACTTGTAAGATCGGCCACGGTGTGGAAGATTTGCGCCTCATGCCGAATAACTGAATATTCCACTGCCTGATCTGTTGCCTGCATCATATAGCGGAAATCCGTTACTAAAAAAGCCTCTTCCTGCGTAACAAGCACAATTCCAGCGGAGCCTGTAAATCCGGTCATATATCTTCGATTAGGTCCATGTGTAATAAGTAGTGCATCTATCCCAAGAGCCGGGAATTCCGAGCGTAACCGGGCCAGTCTGCCTGGGACACCCTGTAACGGTTTTGACTTTTGACTCTCTTCCTCTTTCACTCGTACGCCTCCTTATTCCACATTTCTTTTCAGGGCATATGCCTTAGAACACACTCTCCCACTTGCTTTTGAACACATGTATGCTCTTCTCGCTGCCGCTTTCCCGTAAGTCCTGCGTCCAATTCTCCGTCTCTTTTTCAAATACACAGACGCGTCCCAGCTTCCTTTTAGCCTTTTATCCCTGTCAATGTGATGCCTTCGATAAAATAACGCTGTCCGATAAAAAATATCAGGACGATCGGAGCCAAAATCGTGCTGGAGGCCGCCATCAGGTAAGGCCAGTTAGTATTGTTTAATCCCCGGAAAGTCGCCAGCCCCAGCGCTAGCGTAAAATGCTTTTCGTCACTTAAGTAAATAATCGGGCCCAAAAAATCGTTCCACACATCAATAAATGTAAATATTCCGATCACGATCAATGCAGGCGAAGATAAAGGAATAATGACGCGCCAGAGTACAGTCAGAGGGGTACCTCCGTCCATATAAGCCGCTTCGTCCAAATCGCGTGGGATCGTCAGCATGAATTGTCGCATCAAGAAGATGTTAAACGCCCCTCCACCGAACCATGCAGGAACAATCAACGGCAGAAATGTATTCAGCCCGCCCAGCTCACGCCACATCACGAAAGTGGGAATCAGTGTCACCGCGTAAGGCAGCATCATCGACCCGATCAGCAGTGAAAAAATCAGATTACGTCCAGGCCAGCGCAGGCGGGCAAAGGTAAACGCCGACACAATCGAGGTCAACATCACTCCTGCCAGCACACACACCTCAATCATGAACGTATTCATAAAATACCTGCCGAACGGTACCGAAGTCAGCGCCTCCGGGTAATTGCTCCATTGAAAAGGGGAGGGTATCCACTCTGGCGGGAACACGAAAATTTGCGATGTCCCCATCAGAGAGCTGCGAATGAGCCATGCAAATGGCAACAGCATTAAAACACTGCCTATAATTAAAACGATATACAGTACAACACGGCTGATTGAGAATGGTTTGGAACGGGTGGCGGTAGCAGGACTTCGGGAGCGTTCAGGCTGTGGAAGCGGATGTTGTGATGTTTCTGAAGGATTGACAGAAGAAGTGACCTGATTCATGAACGTTCCCCTCCTTCATAGTGGACCCACTTTTTGGATGTGGAGAAAATCAGAACCGTTAGGACCATAATGACGAAAAATAAAATCCAGGCCAGCGCTGAGGCGTAGCCGATTTTAGTCTCCGTAAAGGCCGTACGCCACAAGTAGAACACATAGAACAGGGTTGAATTGTTCGGCCCCCCGTTGGTCATAACATACGCCTGATTGAAGGCCTGAAAGGTGCTGATTAAAGACATGACCAGATTGAAGAAAATGGTTGGTGTCATCGAAGGAATGGTAATATGAAAAAATTTGTGCCACCTATTGCCGCCGTCTACCTCAGCTGCTTCATACAGATGGGTGGGAACCGACTGAAGTCCGGCCAAAAAGATAATGACCGTGTTCCCGATCCCCCAGGTGCTCATCATGATCAGCGAGGGTATTGCAGTGTTCTCGTCATAAATCCATTTGCTCCCCGGCAATCCAACGCTCTCCAGCAGCGAATTTAACAGACCAAAATCCGGGTTGAACATCCATAGCCACAGCATCGTGTTGGCAATACTCGGCACAATAGTAGGTAAATAATAAATCGTACGAAACACCGACAAGCCCTTCACCTTTTGATTTAATAACAGCGCAATGATAAAAGCTGCCGCCAAGCCGAGAGGTACGCTGCCCAGTGCATAATATGTGGTCACGAACATGGATTGGGAAAAGGTAGCATCCTCGGTCAAAATGGTTCGGTAATTATCCAATCCTATAAAGGTCATCTGTCCACCAATCGTCCAATCGGTTAAGCTGAATACGAACGAGGCCGCGATTGGTCCAATTGTAAAAATCATTAATCCGAGGATGGCAGGAAGCGCGAATAGCAGACCCCAGTTTCGCTCCATACGCATCATTCCTGATTTTGGTCGCTTCATGGGCTGTTCTCCTTTCGCAGCTGTCCCGCCGCATTATTCATCCGGGTATACCCCTTGAAGCAATGGCTGAATGATAGGTTCCAGTTCATCCAGCGCCTGCTGCGGCGTCTTCTTGTTCGTCCAGATCAGATCCAGCCCCGGGGTCAGCTTGGAACCGATATCAGGCCAGTTGCGAAGGGTCGAAGTTAACGGCTTAATCGCATAATCTCTGGCATACTCAATACCAGCCTTCTGAAATTCCGGTGGATGTGCGGCATTATTCGTCCATGACTGGATGGCCTGCTCATCGGTATAGTATTTTTCCTCGATAGGCATCCAAAGACCAGACTTGAACAAATCCACCTTTTCGGGATTGTTATGGTACAAATAAAATTCGAGCGCTTCCTTCGGGTGCTTGGTGCTCTGGAAAATGACCGTGGCTCCCGCAACGATCATCGTTTTGGGCTCTTTTAGCTTCGGCAGAACGCCGATACTCCATTGCAGCTGCTTGTTGTTCGAAAAATCGAGCAGAGACCAAGTCCCGTCCACCACCATCGCAACCTTCCGCGTCTGGAGCCGAATCGTATTGGACGGCATGTCCTGCTGCTGGATCAAATCAGGAGAAACATGCTCCTTGAACACCAAATCCTGCAACTTCTGAAAAACCTCCACCGATTCAGGACTGTTTAGGGTGTACTTCTTGCCTGTTTTGTCAGTCAAACCCCCGCCGTTGCTCGCCAAAAGCGGCCCCCAGGAGCTGCGGTCATTGCCGAAGGCAAAGCCGTATTGCACAATATTTTTCGGATCAAATCCACTGTCTCCCGGATGCTTGCCGTTCTGATCCTTGGTCAGCTTTTTGGCAATTTCCAGAAATTCATCCCATGTCCACGCTTTTTCAGGATCAGCCGGAGGGACGGGTACCCCTGCTTCTGTAAACAACTCCTTGTTGTAAAATAACTGCATCACTTCCAATGCGGTGTAATTGCCGATAGACTTGCCGGGTTCGCTGTAGAGATAGGAGGATTTGAGCTTGTTTTTTAATTCGGGATATTCGTCATAATAAGAGGATAAATCCAGGAGTCTGCCTTCACTTGCCCATTTCATCGTGAGGGAATCGCCCAGGTAGGCGATATCAGGAAGCTGATTGGCAGCCATTAACGTGTTAATTTTCGTCGTGTAGTCACCAGGGACATGCTCGCCCTTCACCCGGATGTTCGGGTGGGATGCATTAAAGCTTTGAATCATTTTTTCCATCGCCTGCTTCTCGTCATTACTTCCCCAGTACATAAACTTGAGTTCGACCGCATTGGGATTAGCCGGTTCGCCAGCGTTACCACTGCAAGCCGTCAGCCCTGTCAACACCGCCGTCATCACGAGAGCCATCCATGTCCGTAACCTTCGTTTCAGCAAATCAACCGGCCCCTTCCTGAACTGGTTTCTCCTTACAAGCCTATTATGCGCCGAGAGCCCAGAGCCGACCACCCAACGACTCCAGACTCTCTTTGTTTTGGTATGATTTTTTTAACAGCGCGTTTACAAATATGTTTTACGAAACTCTGTCGGGGTCAGTCCGGTATGCTTTTTAAAGGCAATGCTAAAATAGTTCGTATCTGTGAATCCCACAACCTCCGCTACCTCCGCCACCTTGCGATTCGGGTCCAGCAGCAGTTCTCGGGCTCGCTCAAAGCGAACACGCGTCTGGTAGTCTGCGAAGCTTTCACCTGTAACTTGCTTAAAACGGGCGCTCAAATATTTGGGGCTCATATTCATGTACTCTGCCAGACGGTTCAGCCCGCCATCCTCCTGAAGATGCTCCCGAATCCATTCCTTGGCCCGTTGGAATTTGCGGGGAATACCCTTCTCACGTGATTCTCGGACATGACGACCCACCCGAACAAAATAGCGCGATACATAATCAATCATCTCGGGCCCATGCCGTAATCGGGAAAGCTCCAACAACGGGTCCTGCTCCTGCATGGACGTTTGTCCTACAGATGCATCACTCTGAACGATCCGCATGACGAACAGCACGAGCTGAGTGACAATCATCTTCACCTGCTTGACGGGCAACCCTGCCAACTGTCCTGACCATTCCTGTAAAATTGCATGTACGGCAGCATCATTGCCGGCTCGAATTTCCGTAATCATCAGCAGTTCCTTCTCCAGTAATTGACTGCTGTTCGGCTCGGCCGCCTGAATGCTCTCATAGGGGATGATCTGGCTATAGCCCACCCACCCCCGATGCTCTGCCGCTTGTACAGCTTCCTCATACGCTTCGGGAAGTTGCTCCATCCGTTGTACGGGACGGCTAATCCCGATGGACACGCCCTGGCTCAATTGTTCCTGCACGGCTTGCCGAATCTGCTGTGCCGTCCGCTCCGCCGCCCTGCAAGATGCCGTCGCCAGCAGTACAACACGCCGATCGCGCGAAACCGCTGCACTGTGTGCCTTCGCCCCAGCTGCTGCCGCAGCCTCCCCAGCCAGCTCGGCGAATACACGGCTGCTTTTATGCATGGAACCGTGTGGCTTGCTAGTGGCGGCTGCCTCCTGGTGCGACGCCTCCTCCAGCTCGCAGCACAGCACGGTATAAGGCGGCCCGCTCGTCTCACTGAAAAATCCAGGTCCGTCCATCTCCCGAATGACCTCGGCTGCAGGACGCCGCTGCTGGAGCAGATCCAGCAATAGATGCTCCCTGTACAATGGCTCCAATGAACGATGGCGGTGAATGGCTTCCTCCTCGCTTCTCCGCCACTGCGCAATGCGATCCTCAGCCCGACTCAATGCTGCCTCAAAATCCTCGCTGTTCACCGGTTTGAGCAAATAATCGACCGCTTGGAGCGAGACTGCCTGACGAATATATGTCATAGATTCGTACCCTGTTAGAAATAATAACGGGGTCTGCTGATCCTTTTCCCGAATAGTTTTGGCTACATCCAGTCCACTCATATCGGGTAAATTAATATCCAGTAAAATCATGTCCGGTCGCCGCTCCGTATACAAACGCAATGCCGTTGTGCCGTCCTCCGCCACATCACTGACTTCCACGGACAGGTCACTTTCCGCCACCATCAGCTTCAGTCCTTCCCGAATATGATATTCGTCGTCCACAATCAGCAGCCGGTACATGCCATCCTCCCCTTTCTTATTCGGTTCGAATGGGTGCCAGTAAAGTAACCGAGGTGTACTGACCCGGCTCGCTTGTCACGGACAGTCCATATTGCGGACCATAATGCCGAAGACGTTCGTGCACATTGCGCAACCCAAAGCCAATAGCATTCCCCCGTTCCGCATCCAGCGACTTCCAGATATCGTTCAGACGCTCGGCTCCAATACCGCCCCCATCATCACTGACCGTCAAACGCAACATATCCCCTTCCCTTGTACCGGATAACATGATATAGCCACGGTCGGTGCGCCCTTTTAAACCGTGGTAAATAGCATTTTCGACGAGCGGCTGGAGGATTAGTTTGGGTACATAAAATCCGCGAATATCCTCCTCTACCTCGCAAATCCACTCGAACGAATTCCTAAACCTGAACTGCTGCACCTTCACATAGGCGCTTACATGCTCGACTTCCTGTCCCAAACTGATTTGCTCTCGGCCATAACTTAACGAAATGCGGAAACATTTACCGAAGGCACCGATTACTTCTGCCATATCCCGTTGCCCATTCGCCAATGCCATTCCCTTCAGTGACTCCAGCGTGTTGTACAAAAAATGTGGATTAATCTGCGCCTGAAGCGCGCGGAACTCAGCCTGCTTACGCGACAGCAACGCTTCGTAGACCTGACCGTACAGTTCATGATTTTTTTGCATCATATGAAGAAAACGCTCCCCGATCTGCCCTACCTCATCCTTAGGATTAAAAACAACGGAAGTAGGAGCTTCGAAAGCTTGGGCTGAGCCTGTAGCACTCACACTCCCATCGACCGCCATTAATCGGCTCAATTGAAGCAGGGGGCGACGAATCGTGTCACTCAGCCGATAAGACAGCATCCAGCCCAGCATCAGTGCAATCAAAAAAGTCCAGATGGTCCAGGCACCAATTTTCCGCGCATCCTCGAACAGCACAGACTGATCGACTTTTTGCAGCAGCGTCCATTGTCCTTCATTTAACGGGCCGTAGGAGATCATCGTCTGGCGGCCGTTCCATGTTCTCCAGTCCTTCGTAAGCACAGGCCTATCCACAGCCGATTTGGCAATCTGCCGCAATAGCGCTTGATCCGCAACACCCTGCTCCGGCAATCGGTATACAGGCTCGCCCTCCTGATCCAGCACCCACATCTGGGTATTGCCATCTGTATCATGAAAAGCAAGCCCCCGAAACAGACTAGCCTTGTCGATTTCCAGCAGCAAAAATCCGAGCGGTGCATAATCTCCAGTCGTTTTTCGAAGCAGCTTCCCCACATAGATGCGATCCTCCGCCATCCCGCGTCCTGATTCAAACGGCGAATGAGCCATCCACATCATGGGCCGCTCAGCGAGCAGGCGGCGATAGTACACACGTGCTTCCTCTAATGTAGGAAGGCCGCCAAAACGGACCGAAACATTTCCCTGATAGAGAGAATGCTTGAGCCCGCCATTGGCGGCATATATGAGAGAGGACGTGATATACGGCTTGGTCTGGGTTTGCGTACGGACGACCATACTGAGTGTTTCATCGTTCCGTAAATATTCATAATCATCTTCCGGCTTGGTCTCCAGCGTAGACTGCACATCAGGATTGCTGAGAATGGCATTGGTCAGATCATTCAAATCGGAGAGCGTCGCATTGACGTAATTTTCACTCATTTGTCGGGACTGCATAGCCAGCGCTTCCGACTTCTCACCAAGGGAATGGGCCGCGATCCGGTAAAAGGTAAAGGTCAGTACCACCATCGGAATGACGGTGAGTACCAGCGTCAGTACAATGAATTTCCCACGGATTGTAGGAATCCCGGCGAACTTTTGACGACCACGGCCTCCCATTCATCTGCCTCCCTTACACATAAGCTGGGAGCCACTTTCCGTGTGCCGCGATCAGGTCATCGCATAGAGAAACAATATCATCCATGGACAGCTCGGCTGATGTGTGCGGGTCCAGCATGGCAGCATGATAAATATGCTCTTTTTTCCCGGTGATCGCTGCTTCAATCGTTAATAGCTGGGTATTAATATTCGTCCGGTTCAGTGCAGCGCATTGGGGTGGCAAATCCCCGACAAAGGTTGGCGTAACCCCGTTACGATTCACCAGACAGGGTACCTCCACACAGGCTTCCTTCGGCAGATTGGTAATTAAGCCTTTGTTCATCACATTGCCGCCGATGGCAAAAGGCTTATTCGTTTCGATCGCCTCAAATATATAAGAGGCATACTCGTTTGACCGTTCATGACGCAGATCCTGATTGCCCAAAAGCTCCTCACGCATCGTTTCCCATCGTGCAATCTGGCTCACACAACGGCGAGGGTATTCATCCAAAGGAATATTGAAGCGCTCAATCAGCTCAGGGTATGCCCGTTTGATAAAATACGGATGATATTCCGCATTATGCTCGGACGATTCCGTAATGTAATAGCCGAATTTTAGCATCATTTCAAAGCGCACCATATCGTGATGCTTTTCCTGTTGCTTAGCGGCGGCTCGTTTTTTAATCTCAGGATACAAATCCTCGCCGTCTTTGCTCACTTCGAGCAGCCACGCCATATGATTGATGCCTGCGATTTTTGCCTTTACACCTTCCTGCTCCAGCCCGAGGCTTTTAAACAGCTCCGGTATACACGCCTGCACGCTATGACACAGCCCTACCGTACGGACACCGCCATAAACGTTCATCACATTCGTTAGTACTGCCATCGGATTCGTGTAGTTGAGAAACCATGCATCCGGGCACACCTCGCGCACATCTGCCGCAAAATCGAGCATCACCGGAATCGTACGTAAATTGCGGAAAATACCGCCAATGCCGACCGTATCGGCAATCGTTTGGCGCAGGCCGTATTTTTTGGGAATTTCAAAATCCGTAATTGTACATGGATCATAACCGCCTACCTGGATGGCGTTTACCACATAGTTCGCTCCACGCAGCGCTTCCTTGCGGTCAGTGTAGGAGCGAATCACACAGGTGCTCCCTGTTGTTTTTTTCAAATTGGATAAAATATTCTCTGAATCTTTCAGCCTTACGGGGTCAATATCGAACAACGCCAGTTCAAAGCCCTGCAAAGCAGGTGTCAACATACAATCGCCAAGCACATTTTTAGCAAATACCGTACTGCCTGCACCCAGAAATGTAATCTTGCTCATACTTTGTCCCCCATTCACCTTTTTGTTCGCGGTTTTGCACCTCAAATGCAAGGATACCCACCGCCACTCTCCCCTTTTCAGGAGGAAAGTGACGATGGGAAAGATTAGTCATGACTATGCGTTATTGCCGCCCTTTCAGGATGCCCCCGCTGATTTAGCGGGACTGACAGGCCTAGGCGGTAAGGCAGATGTTACCGGGGATGTCGTAGTTGGCGGGGTTACTGAATTCTCCGGGCTAACCGGGGTTACCGATGGAACCGCAGCCCCTGCCTCAATCACGGTTACCTTCGCAATTGCCTTTAACTCTGTCCCTTCTACTTTGCCCTTCAATTCAAACGAACCTGGAACAGCGTATTGTGCAGGGTCTATATCCTCCCATTCCACAGCCACCCATTTAGTAGAGCCTTCTCCATACGTAGCTTCCACTACGCTTGGCAGTTCCGGTTTTTCACCGACATGAGTCGTTACATTTACTTCTTTTAACGCGGTGATTTTCTCGGCTCCCGTTAGGCTTTGTGCTGTACCAGAGGCCAAACCTGCCACCTCGTTTGCATTTAAAGCACGGCTGTAGATACGGAATTCATCCACCAGACCATTGAAATATGGATCAGGATATTGAGATTTGCCGATAAAATTATTTTTGGTCTGACCCAGACTGGTTGGATTCAAGGTCAAGTTGGTATTGCGTCCCACTTCTTTCCCATCCACGTATAAAATACCTGTGGAACCTGAAAGCGTGACCGCAACATGCTTCCATACGCCTGTCGGCAGTACAGGGCCTTCAATCGTCTGTTCCTGTCCTTGTCCATTGCCTTGGTTGGTAATGGCAAACAGCATGTTATTTCCTGCTTTAGGCGTCAGGAACATATATTCATTCGTCCCGGAGCCGAAGTCAAAAATCCGCACATAATCGCTCAGGCTGTTCGCTTTGACCCAGCTGGATACGGTCAATTGCTGTGTCCGACTGACAATACCCGCCGGAAGCTGCACATAGCTGTCCTTGCCGTTCAGGCTGACAGCATTGCCTGTTTTACCCGCAGCCCATGCAGCCGTTCCCTTCACAGCAGCATCATTGCCACTGTCCGATGAATCCGCAACTACAGAACCGCTGGTTTCATCAAACTTGTAAACTGCAAGCTGTTCAAGTAACGGAGCCGCCGGTTCAGCTACCACCGTTACTTTAGCCTCCGCTGACAACTGAGAATCGCTGGCTGTCAGCTTGAACACATACGTTCCCGGCTCGGAAACGTCCACCTTCGTGCGCAATGATGTTTTGTTACTGAATGTGACCTTCGCGTCCTGTGGTCCTTCAACCAGACTCCACTCGCTCGTCACCTTACCTTGCGGAAGCCCATCATCTGTAGCCGTACCTTTCAGAATGATCTGATCCGGCAGCTTTACCTTCGAATCTTTGCCGGCATCCACGACAGGTGCTTTGTTCGGATCAGGTGTGGTTGATGTCAGCTCTACCGTGTAGGAGGATGCTGTACCCATCTCCAATTTAAGCTTGTTGGAAGGCGCATACGCATTAAACTTCCCTTGTGATTGACCGCCTACTTTAACCAAATACGTTCCTTTTTTCAAACCGTCAAATGTAACGTACGTGGAATGGGCTTGGCCCGGCGTTTGATTTTTCAGTTGGAGCCATACGTAATCCTTAGATGTTGCCAACTTGGCTTCTGTATATTGGTCCTTTTCCAGCTCGATATACAGCTTTTCCGTGATCAGATTGACCCGCTTGAACAGGCCATCCAGCGGCTTGATCGTATACACGTTGCCGCTTTTGCTCACCTCTGCACCGTAACCCGTCAATCCAAAAATAGGATCAATTGCGATATCAGCACTTAACGTTTTGAGCGCACCGAACAATCCGAGATCAGCCTCACCGCTCATGCCGCGCCAGCCGTTAAAAAGCGGAACATTTTTACCGCCGCCAGTGCCGTTCGTGCCGTTATTGCCTTTTTCCGCTTGGTACGTCCATGCGACCGCCCCGATGTTTTCAGGGTCCGAACTGATTTGCCCGGAGTTAATCGCTCCGACATTGGCAATTTTAGCTGCATAGGACAACCGTTGTTGTTCCTCACGGTGATTGTCCTCATGATGGCGAATCCAGTCATCCATCGCATATCCGGCAAGCGAAGTCGTGTACTGGAAGTTAAACCAATTCTCCCCGGTAATCGTCACCGGATCGGTGTAGTAGTACCATACGGGCATGTGACCGCGTGCCGCACGGGTTTTGGCATTGATTTTACCCATCATTTCCAGGGCTTTATTTTGCTCGCCCTCTGTATCTATATTCTGCTTGGCTAACGTATATACAGCCTCTTCCCCTGTATTGTCGTAGCTATATTCAGAACCGTAAGGATACTTTGTATTTTTAAAATTGTTATATTTACGATCCATTTTTTCCTTGAGATCATTCGCTTCATCATCATAGCCTTCATCATGAAGGGCCTGAATAATATCCGGTGTGGTCAGTTCGCCCATCAAACCTGTTTCCCAGTTGTATGCAACCGGCCCTTCATACAATGCTTTGAAAATGTTATAAGCCCGCAGCAAATAGGTTTCCTTCGGATGCTTGTAAGTGACAAGATCCGGGTATTCCTTAGCAATCTTGTACATGCTGAAATACGTGTTGTATACGTGCGGATACGCATACCCTCGATAGGTCGGTGTATCGTTAGGCTCTGGCATCAAGAAATCATGAATTAGATAATCCTCATGATGTCCGTTCATCAGATTCGTCCAAATTGCCGTCTCCAAATAATCGTCTACCGCCCGTACCTCTTTGGCAACGGGAGACAGTGTGTTTTTCTCAGCTAGGAACTGCCCGTGGGTCAGACCCCAATCATCCCCCCAGCCCCAATAGCCGTTGAAAATATTGCGTTTGGATTTGGTATGCATCATCCAATCGTCAAATACCTTGTCGCGCAGATCACCCGGTACATTCCATTGGGTTTTGTCGACCATAAATGTAGCATGCCGTTGCAGCGCCTGATCAATCGGCTCAATGGCATAGAATTGTAAAACCATTTTGCTGCCATTGCCGTATTCTACCGTTATGAAATTCGGGCCCAGCTTAGTAAATTTCAGTTCATAAATATGGTGTCCTCCAGCCTTGCTATCCGTCTGCGGAATAACGGTTCCATCGGGATAGGTTACTTTGCTGATCGCCTGCTTGGAGCGCAGATCCACCTTCGCCTTTTGATTTGTAGGCACGATCATGCCGGGTACGACTGTTGTATCCACCAAGTTTTCTTGGTACAACGTATCTTTTACATCATGCTCGTCCTTCACTGCCAGAAACTTGAAGCCATAGTTTTTGCTTTGACCGGGATTCAGGATCAGGCTTGTATTGGGCAAATAGCCCCGGTTAGTGGACTTGATGACATTGGAATGAATATAAAATACATTGAGTCCTTCCAGCCATTTACCTTCGTTGGCTGGATTCCAGGCCCATTTGCTGCCCGGGTGCTCCTCATCTCGCCAATGATCCTGATATTCAAAGCCTGCTCCTGTTGTGGAATCAGGAATCAGTAGCAGCGAAGAACCAATGCCGCTCGGACGCCCAGCTGTAATATAAGAGCTATTATTGCCGACAAAGGAATGTGTCACCACTCTAGTTTCGTAGATCGCATCACCGTTGGTCCACTGCTCATTGAAAGGCAGCGGCAAACCGAAATCACCAATCTCCAATTTTTTGCCACTTGTATTCTGTACCTGTATATTCCATAGCACCGAACCATTCGACTCCGCCGAATACGTTTCAATGACTTTAAAATTGCGTATGCCTTCTGCATTAGTAGAATTCTCGTACGTGACAGTGACACGGTTACCACTGGTCGTGATCTTACGTGCGTCTGCCGACTTGTTCGTCCATGCCTTCGCCCAGCTGCCTCCATCCAATCGGTACGTGAACATCAGCTCTCCTAGCCACTGATGATCTGCGGTATTCTGCTCAGGCGTAACCGTTGCGTTCATCACATATTCAGTCGGGAAAGCATCTCCTTTGATACGTATTGATGAAATTTCGCCATGCTCGCCTGTCTGAATCGTCAGCTTGTCATTGGATAGTTCATGGGCCTCTGCCGTATGCGTCCCAAACAACACAGACGCTGTGGTTAAAAACAAAAATGCCGCCAATATTCCCTTAAGTTTCATCAACACGGCCTCCTTTTGGATCTCGGGGTCCTGATTTGCTTGCCAATCACCTGAAGTCTCTTCATTTCGCCGCAACCTCCTTGGAAATGTAAGCGTTACAACTCTATTGTACAAATCCTTGTCCATTGGTAAAATCAACATTTCCAACCGATTTATATAGGATTTCAACCTAATAGGGGGAGGAGTTACGGCAGTGAGTAGCGAGCGCTAGGCGTACAGATTGTTCTTCTGATCGCCGTTATCCCCAGATTTCTTCATTGGAATAGGAATTAATGGAGAAAATCCAGGGATAACGATCGCTTTGTCATCCGGTGCATAATAAGGATGTGAAGTGGGTTTAGAAGTATGGAGTAGATGCCCTAAAGAAATCTACTCCTCTTTTTCGTTTGCTTCAATGTATTTATTGAGCTATCGTTTCCCGTTAGTTCAATGTTTTAATTCTATTTTAGTAAAAAAATTCAATTCAAGTAATTATATGCTATGTGCTGAGAGTGCTTCTCCATAGGCAGGAATACAAAAAGCACTTCTACTTTGATACGAAATCCATTCTTGGCTGGGCCGATACCTTGACGGAGACAATGCTGGAGCAGACAAGTAAATAAGTTTACTAAGGAAACCGCAGAATGCATGACAGAAATATCATACCTTGCGGCTTCTTTTATAAGATTCGCTTCTACTGCCAGTAGTAGAGTATAGTAGAAGTAGTTGAAAATATATTCCAGGAGGCTACAGCCATGTCACAGGAGATCTGGATTAACCTGCCGGTCAAAGATGTTGAGAGGTCAACTGCCTTTTTCAATGAGATTGGATTCCATGCGGTGAGCGTTGGTAACGAGAGAGCCAAACTTACTATAGGCCAAACAACGATTCTGCTGTTCCCGGATGCGGCGTTTGAGAAATTTACAGGTTCAAAAACCGCAGATACTTCCCATACCGCAGAAGTAATATTTTCCATTAGCACTGAAAGCAGAGAAGAAGTAGATGCCTTTACTCAAAAAGTAGAGCTTGCCGGAGGAAACATCTTTGGCAAGCCGAGTGAAATTGACGGCTGGATGTACGGCGCAGGATTTGCCGACCTGGACGGTCACCGCTGGAACCTGCTGTACATGGATGAGAGCAAAATGCCGAAACGCTAATATGAAAACGCCGATCACCTGCTTAAGGTCACCGGCGTTTTTCCCCCTATAATCTCCTATCTGTAATTCAAATCAAAATCGTTGCTTAGAAGGAAAAATTCGTGGGTTAGCCGATACCAGAGTTAGGTTGCAGGGTGCAGGATGTGGGGCAATTTCTGATGAGATTTTCTGTCTGCATGCTGATATTTCCATCAAGAACTGAACTGCGAGCTGAAACTTAAGTATATGGAGGAGATCAGAAAATAAGAATTCTGGAAGTGCCTGTGTATGTTAATAACGCAACGGAACGAAGGAGATTGCCTAGAGGGGTTTCTACTAGTGGTCATGTCGATAGGGATAGTTCAAAAGTAAAAAAGAAGAGATGGCGTAAAAATAAGCAATCTCTCCTTTTTTTTATAAAGCGGGTGCTCTACCAAGCTGAGCTACATCCCGAAATAGATGCCGGTGAGAGGACTCGAACCTCCACGGTTTCCCTCACGATTTTGAGTCGCGCGCGTCTGCCAATTCCGCCACACCGGCTTATAAAGTTAATGGCGTCCCCTGAGAGATTCGAACTCCCGACCTTTTGATTCGTAGTCAAACGCTCTATCCAGCTGAGCTAAGGGGACTAATAAATGGAGCGGACGACGGGAATCGAACCCGCGACCCTCGCCTTGGCAAGGCGATGCTCTACCGCTGAGCCACGTCCGCAAAAACAAGATGCGCGTGGAGGGACTTGAACCCCCACGTCAATGACGCTAGATCCTAAGTCTAGTGCGTCTGCCAATTCCGCCACACGCGCATGTAATACAATGGTGAGCCATGAAGGACTCGAACCTTCGACACCCTGATTAAAAGTCAGGTGCTCTACCAACTGAGCTAATGGCTCGTAAAACTGGTGGAGGATGATGGATTCGAACCACCGAACCCGTAAGGGAGCAGATTTACAGTCTGATGCGTTTGGCCACTTCGCTAATCCTCCAAAATGGTGCCGGCGAGAGGACTTGAACCCCCAACCTACTGATTACAAGTCAGTTGCTCTACCAGTTGAGCTACACCGGCATATTAAGTTAAATGGCGGAACCGACGGGATTCGAACCCGCGATCTCCTGCGTGACAGGCAGGCATGTTGGGCCTCTACACCACGGTTCCAGAGGCAACTCTCTTAGTTGAAAGTAATTGCGGAGGCAGGATTTGAACCTGCGACCTTCGGGTTATGAGCCCGACGAGCTACCGAACTGCTCCACCCCGCGACAGTAATAAATATTTACTTTTAAAATGGTGGAGGCTGAGGGGATCGAACCCCCGACCCTCTGCTTGTAAGGCAGATGCTCTCCCAGCTGAGCTAAGCCTCCATACTACTTATGACCCGTAGGGGATTCGAACCCCTGTTACCTCCGTGAAAGGGAGGTGTCTTAACCCCTTGACCAACGGGCCATATATCTATTATTAAGAGCTGGCGGAGAGAGAGGGATTCGAACCCTCGAGACGCTTTTGGCGCCTACACGATTTCCAATCGTGCTCCTTCGGCCAACTCGGACACCTCTCCATATGGCTCCCCGAACAGGACTTGAACCTGTGACAACTCGATTAACAGTCGAGTGCTCTACCAACTGAGCTATCAGGGAATATTGGTGGAGCCAAGGGGGATCGAACCCCTGACCTCCTGCGTGCAAGGCAGGCGCTCTCCCAGCTGAGCTATAGCCCCATCTAAAAAATTAATTTTGTATGTATAATCAATAGCCTGATAGGCGAAAAAAAATCCCCATTATGGGGTTGCTTGGCGACGTCCTACTCTCCCAGGACCCTGCGGTCCAAGTACCATCGGCGCTGGAGGGCTTAACGGTCGTGTTCGGGATGGGTAC
>NZ_JBZXYR010000007.1:0-263611 GCF_058895805.1 Paenibacillus sp. NMA1017
CCAATACTAATCGGTCGAGGGCTTATCCTAAAAATAAAACGCAAATGAGTTTCGGATCCAGTTTTCAGGGTGTAACCTTGAAGGTATGTAGAAATACATACAACAAGCGCATGGCTATTCATTCACACGATAGGTGATGAACGGAATAACCGTACGGTAGAATTTACGATGTAAATTCATGTTTGGTGGCGATAGCGGAGGGGTTCCACACGTACCCATCCCGAACACGACCGTTAAGCCCTCCAGCGCCGATGGTACTTGGACCGCAGGGTCCTGGGAGAGTAGGACGTCGCCAAGCACGATAAAAAGAGCACAGCCTTAACGGGCTGTGCTCTTTTTCCTATAACCGATTTATTTATCATTCACATGAAAGATCTTCTTCATGGATTCGGTCAAAAGTTTTACGGTATCTTGGTTGTCCTTTGTATAGTAGTGCCTAGTCAGCATTTTTAACTGAGGACAGTATTAACTAGGGAAGTTAATCTATTTCAACCTGCTCTGTCTGAAGGACACTCAAGGCTTGAAGTTTACGGGTAATTTCCTTTTGCCACTTGGTATCTCCGACTTGTACGGCAAGATTGAGAAGATCCAAATAATCATCAATATGCAGGGAGGTTTTACTAAAAGTTTCTTTCACTGCGGTCCTGCCTCCTTTAAAGTCTATGTGTATTTATCATTTAATAATGATAATCATTATCAAACAACGATCTTATTCATATTATGCCTGTGTTCTAGATAAATTGCAAGTTATGATATTAATGAATTTTGAAGCACGCAAATGAGGGCTTGAAAAAACAAACCTTTCTCCTTAAGTTCACGCATTGTTCACGTCTTTTCTATGGAACATAATGAAAAGAACAAGCGGGCATTGAGTGTCCACCCATAAGGAGGGCAAAATTGCGCAATGCTTCAACAAGAGGAGGAAAAAGACTATGAGCAGAACAAAAATGAAAGCGTTTGCCATTCTGATGGCGAGCGCCTTGGCATTGACGCTGGCAGCTTGTAATAACGGACAAAGCGCAAGTCCGGGAAATTCAGGAGAACCGAGCAGAGGCACCGTAACGAAAGATGTTACGATTACCTTTCAGAACATCAATCCTGATCCGAGCACCCCTTCGTACAAAATGATTAAGCAAATTGTAGGTCAATACGAGCAGGATCATCCTCATGTCAAAATTAAATTGGATTCGCTAAATACAGATCAACAAAAGCTCAAGCTGAAAACACAGGCAGCGGCGAAGGAAGTACCTGATATCACGATTGTAAACCCGGCTGCACAGATGAAGCCATTCGTAGATGCCGGGCTGCTAGCTCCATTAAACGATGTGGCTGACAAAGAGGGGTTAAAAGATACGTTTCAGAATGGACTTCTTAATTACTATAGCTTTGACGATAAGCTCTATGCTTTTCCGGACGGTAACAATATAGAAGTGGTGTTTTACAATAAAGAACTGTTTAAGCAGGCGGGAATCCAAAAGTTGCCGACCACCTTTGACGAGCTGATTACGACGGTCAAAACGTTGAAGGCGAAGGGAATTACTCCGATTGCCATTGGGGAAAAGGATTCATGGACGGGTTCCCTCCTTTTTATGAACATTTTGTTGCGTACGAATGAAGGGCCGAATTTTCTCAATGATGTACTGGACGGCAAAAAGACGTTTAACGATCCAGCTTTTGTGGAAGCGGTGGATGCATTTCAGGAATTAGTGCAGGCAGGAGCTTTCCCGGATGGAGCTACATCTATTGACTATAATGCAGGCGGTAATATTTTTAAAACAGGAAAAGCCGCGATGTATATCATGGGTACATGGGAAACGGGGTCAATTGATGCTTCTTCGGTAGCGGGTAAGGTAGGAGCGTTTCAATTCCCTACGGTGAATGGCAAGGGTGATGTGAATGAGTATGTAATTGCGCCGGGCAGCGCGTTTGCGGTATCTGCGAACAGTGAACATTTACAGGAGACGAAGGATTTTCTGCACTATTTTATTACGGAGATGCCCAAGATTCAGTTTGATTTGAAAAATGCGATTGGTAGCGGTCAGAAAATGAAAGGCGATCTGAAGGAAGCGGGCTACTCCGAGTTAGCGATTAGTCTTAATGAGCTGTTCAAAAATGTAAAAGGGGGCGATCTCGCTTTTGATAATACGATGAATCCGGCTATTGCGCAGGCGCATCTGAGTAGCATTCAAAACCTGTTCGTGCAAAAAGAAGACTCTGCCCAAGTTGCCAAGGAACATCAGAACACTTTTGAAGCGAATAAATAAGTGAGTATTTTGCAAAAATCCAATAAGCGACTCCCAATGAACAATATATAGATCGAATTGGCCTAGTTCGTCTAGATATTGCACTTTGGAGCGACTGGAATTGAATTTTGCAAAGTCCTGAAGTAGCAAGCACTAGGGAGGGGGCAGAATGCTTCTTCCCTGATTGGAAATCATGTAGGTTGTGCATCCTCAGAAGATGTTCAGAATCAACACAAAGGAGATTAGAGCATGAATGTACTGAAGGTGCCAGCACGTACCATTGCCGTTTTCGTGCTACCTTGCCTGTTGTTGTATACCTGTATGGTATTTGTTCCGATTTTGGTGTCGGTGTATTGCGGATTGCTGGATTGGAACGGGATCGCGGAGGCAAAGTTTGTGGGGCTGGCTAATTTTGAGCGGATTTTTACAGCCGATCCAGTGTTCTGGCCGTCCGTGAAGCGGACCATGATGTTTGCTGTGTTTTCCATGCTTGAAATTCCGCTCTGCCTGCTGCTGGCTATTTTACTCAATCGCTATGTGCGTAAGGCCAATACGCTGGTTACAATGTATTTTCTGCCGGTTATTCTGTCGGTGGTCATTATCGGGCAGCTGTGGAAGACGATCTATAATCCAGCCTCAATGGGTGGAATGCTGAACGGTATTTTGCTGGCGATTGGGCTGGAAAGCTGGACACGCTCATGGCTGACGGAACCGCAGATCGCGATGTACGCCCTCTATTTTGTATCGTTGTGGCAGTATTTTGGCTATCATTTGCTTATCCAGTTTACCGGGGTGCAAAATATACCGAATGAGCTGTATGAAGCAGCCAAAATTGATGGAGCTGAAGGATTCAAAGCAGACCGCTATATTACGCTGCCGCTCATTGTACCTATTTTTAAGATATCAATTGTATTAGCATTTATAGGCTCGCTGCAATCGTTTGATTTGATCTGGGTGATGACGGGTGGAGGACCAGCCCATGCGACGGATACAGTATCCACGTATATGTACAATATGTCCTTTTTATCGATGAAATACGGATATGGCAGCGCATTAGCTTCAATTCTCGTAGTGATTTGCTTGTCATTTACAATTGTGATAAATTTTGTTTTCAAACGAATCGAAAATAAGGTAAGCTAAAGGAGATGGAACTGTTGAATGCCTTGAAAAAAACGGGAGTCTTTTCCTTATTGGCAATCTTAGTTGTCACACAGCTGTATCCACTCTTTTGGCTGCTGACCTATTCGTTGAAGACGAATGAAGAGATATTGAGCTCAAGCTTCTTTGCACTCCCTGAAGTGCCTCAGTGGCACAACTATCAGGAAGCCTATGAATCAGGGAGCTACTTGCGTTATTTAGGAAACAGTGTGCTGGTGACCGGGGTTACGATGATTTTCGTCATTTTATTAAGCTCGATGACTGCTTATGCGATTACACGTTTTCGTTGGCGCTTCGGGGCAGTTGTGCTGACCTTGTTTCTGATCGGGATGATGATCCCGATGCAAGCTACACTGCTGCCGCTGATGGTGATGTTTAAAAACGTCCATATTCTGAATACGTATTTCTCACTGATTTTACCCTATATCGCTTTTCAGACACCGATTGCGGTCTTCATCCTATCCGGCTTTATGCGGTCCATTCCCCACGAAATTGAAGAGTCCGCTTACATTGACGGAGCTAGCATTTATCGTATTTTCCGCAGTGTAATCTTACCCATCTCGATTCCGCCTATCATGACGGTATGTATTTTAACTTTCATTAACATCTGGAATGAATACATTATGGCTGCCACCTTTATCTCGTCCGAGAAGCTCAAAACTCTCCCTTTCGGCGTATATACGTTCGTCAGCCAGTATTCTGTGAACTACGGTAATATTGGTGCTTTTCTAGTCATGGGTGCCTTACCGGTCATTATTATTTATTTTGTTCTGTCCGAAAATATCACCAAGGGCATGGTTGCGGGAGCGGTTAAAGGATAGGCGGCCGATGCGAAAGGAGCGCACGGAGGTATGCTGCGCCGTTTTCAATCCATTCAATACCGCTTGTTTGTTCTGTTCCTATTGAGCATGTCCGGCATTGTACTGGCGGTCAGTCTATTATTTTACAACCGCACTACAGTTCAGTTCCATGATAAGGTCAGCGAGCTGGCGCGTAAAAATGTATCCCAGACGGCAGGACTGTTCGAATTGTTGCTCGGCAGCTATAACAGTCTTTCCAAATCGATCAGCAACAATATGGATTTGGTTCGTCTGTTGACGACGGATAGTAGTGATTTACCTGCTGTCAATTACATCAACGAACGTACAATTACGAATATCCTGGGGGCTATCTATTATTCGCGTGAGGATCTGATTGGCATTCATGTCATCACAGATACAGGCAAGGTATACAACTATGGCAATTATATGAATGTCATTGATACTCATTACGAACATACGGAATGGTATAAGGAAATTCGAAAGTCGGCGGGCAAAATTGCATGGCTGGGCGTGTATCCTCACTCTGTCATTGATCAGGTGGAAACGAGACCCGTGTTTGCGTTTGGACGGCAGCTCTATGATCTGGATGAGCACAAGCCGATTGGTATTGTCCTGTTTGAGGCGGAGCCGCGTTCTGTTTTGTCCGCTCTCCACAATTTGCGGTTAGGCACCAATAGTCAGGTATATCTGTTGGGTCATGAAAATCGAATTGTGTCGGCCACTTCCTCTGATCCGCCACCGGATTTGCAAAATCTAGAGCAGCAGGTACCGGAGGAGGATGTTATTGTAAATCGAAGTAATGAGAAAGTTGTAATCGCTTCCAAGTTGCCGTTTGCCGACTGGTCTGTGATTAGTGTGACACCTAGTGAGGATCTGAACGTGGAGCTGGTGCAAAATCAAAGGTACTTATTTATCGTGGCACCTATACTTATTATTGTGTCGGCGTTAATTGCGTCCATCGTCTCCAGGGGCATTTCCCTTCCACTCAAGCGAGTTATTCGGGAAATGAAGCGAGTAGAGACAGGGAATTTCCGCCATACGGTAAACACCAAATCCTATGAAGAAATCAATCAGCTAGCTACCTCTTTTAACCATATGGTAAGACGGATTGCAGAGCTAATCGAGCTGGTGCGTATATCATCGGTCAGCGAAAAAAATGCGGAGCTGCACGCGCTACAGACGCAGGTCAATCCACATTTTCTATATAATACGCTGGATATGATCTATTGGATGCTGGATGAAAAGGGACAGGATCAGCTCGGAGAGGTGATTCTCTCCTTATCTCATATGTTCCGTTACAGCAGCCATTGGGAAGAGGGGGCCGATGTAAGCCTTCGTGAAGAAGTGGAGCAGGTTGGCCACTATCTCACCATTATTCAAGCTCGGCTCGAGGGCAGGGTATCTGTAGACATTAGCATTGATGAACGATGGATGGATATCCGCTTGCCAAAAATGACCTTACAGCCCTTGATTGAAAATGCGGTGAAGCACGGACTGGAGCCTCTTCATGCGGATACAGGTGGCAAGCTGCTCGTCAGAGCGGAGGAATATGAGGGTGTATTGAGCCTGCACATCATCGACAACGGTGCAGGGATGGAGTACGAACGATGGGAGGTGGTCCAGGTCGCTTTGGCAGAACCCGGCAAACAGGCGGGCAGCGGGCAGGCGGGAGGCATCGGCCTGCAAAACCTAAATTTACGGCTACGGCACATGTTCGGAGAAGAGTACGGCCTACGGATCTCTAGCACACCTGGGGCCGGAACAACAGCCACTGTAAGTGTGCCTCTGCCACAGAAGGAGGAGAAACATGAATATTCTGATAGCTGACGATGAAAGTATGATTCGGCAGGGGATTCGGCGTACCATTGGCCAAGCTCTACCAACCTGCGGCATTCATCTCGCTGCTTCCACCGAGGAGGCAGCAGGCATTCTGGCGGAGCATCCTGTAGATATTGTATTAACTGATATCCTGATGCCCGGCATGGATGGTCTGGAATTCATGCGTATTTCTAAGCGAAAGCATCCTCATCTGCAGTGGGTTGTCATTTCGGCCCATTCCGACTTCCATTATGCACAAAGAGCAGTAAAGCTGGGTGCCAAAGACTACCTGTTAAAGCCGATTGGTAAAAAAAAGCTGCTGGAATGTATTGAAATACTGGCAGCCGAAGCACTTGTGGCCTCGCAGCAGGCGAACGAGGGTAGGCTTCTCAAATCCAATATGGTTTATTTGCGTGAAGCCGTTTTCCAACGCTATGCCCTTGGACTGGATACGGGAAAGCTGGATATACAGCCTTTTGTCGAAAACTATCCGGAATTCCATCTCTTCATGGTTCGTATGGAGCCTGATCACAAGCAGACGCATCTGGAGCATTTTATGATTGAAAATGTACTGTCCGAGCTCATTGAGGCAGGAGGCAGCGGCTTTGTCGTCAGTTTAGACCGCCATAGTCTGCTGGGCATTGCAAGGCTAAGGGATGAGGCAGAGGCCGCACGGCTAGAGACGTTGCTCGAATCCCATCTGAAGCGTTATGTGAAGGTGCCTCTACAAATTACACGTTCGGGTGTTCATCACAATTTTGCCTCCATACCTGAAGAGGTGGCGCGACTAAGACGTACGCCAGAGGAGATTGCAGCCGCAGCAGCGGATACAGGAGAATGTCTCCGCAAAGGCATGCATACGGTCGATGTGGCATTGCAATACATTCGGGCTCACTTTACAGAGGAGCTGTCGTTGGAGAAGGTGGCATCAATCGTATTTTTGAATCCGGTGTATTTCAGCCAGTTATTCAAGCAAAAGACGGGACAAGGCTACAAGGATTACGTCATTTGCTTGCGTATGGAGGAGGCGAAGCGGCTGCTCAGTGATCCTCATCTGCGGCTGGCTGATATTTCGGAGCGGATCGGCTATCAGGATATGCGGCATTTTACACAGGTATTCCGGCGCAAATGTGGAATGACTCCAACCGAGTATCGACATCAGGGAGTCAAGTAAGCGACATCAACGACCGAATGAAGGAAGTTTATCCAGCATCAGACTGTTTCAGGAGTAGAGCGGTAGAGCATCTACTCGGGAGCAGTCTTTTTTGTGTTTTCAGCTTGTAGCAGTTCAACCAATTTGCGAGCTGCATTGGATAAATATCGATCCTTGCGCCATACGACGGCAGGCCGCGTGAAGGGGAACGGCTCCTTAATGGAGAGTGTGCGAAATCTGTCCCCGTATTCTTGTCCCAAGCCAGCGTCTGGAATGATGGTAATTCCCATACCTGTGGAAACGAGCGAGAGAATGGTCGATATTTCAGGACAGTCCAGTACGACGCGCGGAATAAGATGGTGTTCCTGAAATTTGCGGATGACGGTTTCGTATAGTCCGTGTCCCTCTGTTCGGCGTCCCAACAAGAGGTCATAGCTGGCAGCTTCCTGTAACGTAATTTCCCCACTGGGATGACGATCTGCCCATTCAGACGGAAGTACGGCAACAAAGGAAACGCCCTCCAACTCAATTGAATGGTACGATTTGTCATCTACCGGAAGCAGCAATAGGGCCAGATCAACTTTATTTTGGTGCAGCAGCTCTTCCAGATGATGTGTGTCTCCGTGTCCTATTTTAACGTATACCTCTGGAAAATCCTGATGAAAGCGGCTGAGTTGTTCAGTAATCAGAGACATACAGGCGGATGACGTGCCTATGGAGAGTGTGCCGGTTATTTTGTTTTCAAACTCCCCAATCTCTCTACAGGTGTCCTCCATTTCAGCCAATAATCGCTTGGCGCGTGTATACAGTGTATATCCGGCCTCGGTAACCTCCCACTTCTTTCCTTCACGGTAAATCAGCTTTACGCCAAGCTCGTCCTCCATATTTTTGAGTTGTTGACTCAGTGGAGGCTGGGCCATGTTGAGCGTTCTGGCAGCCTTGGTGATTTGCCCTTCCTCCACGATGACACAAAAGTAATGCAGATGCTTCATATCCATTGGGATTCCTCCTCATTTCTAAACATCGCTTCATTTTGAATACTATTAAAGTATGCATTCCATATATTATATATATTTTTCGTGTGCAGGGAACAGGCGTATAATTTTTGACAGTAATGCATGGGTGAACATAAAACGATGGGATGAAAGGAGGGGACATATGAAGAAAATGATTGTAGGAATATCGGGAGCGACAGGATCGATCTTTGGTATCCGCATATTGCAACAATTACGGGAGGCTGGAGTCCAAAGCCATCTGGTGCTATCCCCGTGGGCTATTGCGAACATACCCTATGAGACAGGCTACACGGTGAAGGAAGTGGAGGCAATGGCGGATGCGGTCTACTCGTATAAGGATCAGGCTGCGCGTATTTCCAGCGGCTCCTTTCGGGTAGACGGTATGGTCGTCGCTCCTTGCAGTATGAAAACGCTCGCCTCCATTCGTATCGGTATGGCGGACAACCTGCTCACCCGATCAGCGGATGTGATGCTGAAGGAGCGAAAGAAGCTTCTGCTCATGACCAGGGAAACACCATTAAGCAGTATCCATCTGGAAAATATGCTGGAGCTGTCACGTATGGGCGTGATGATCCTGCCGCCGATGCCTGCATTTTATAATCATCCTGCAAGTATCGAGGAATTGGTGGATCATATTGTTTTTCGCGCATTGGATCAGTTCGGTATTGTCACAACCGCAGCCAAACGCTGGGATGGAATGAAGCAGACTGACTCCAGACTGCACCAGAATTGAGAAATCGAAAAACGAAGGAGAATGAATGATGGCTTATAAAGACTTTCGCGATTTTCTACACACCTTGGAAAAGGAGGGACAATTACTCACGATCAGCGATGAGGTAAAGCCGGAGCCAGACCTGTCAGCAGCTAACAGAGCGTTAAACAATCTTGGAGATAAGACGCCTGCTCTCTTTTTCAACAACATCTATGGATATACGGATGCTCGTATTGCAATGAATGTAATGGGCTCCTGGCCCAATCATGCCCTCATGATGGGAATGCCAAAAAACACGCCGCTCAAGGAGCAGTTTTTTGAATTTGCCAGACGCTATGAACAATTTCCGGTACCCGTGAAGCGGGAAGAAACCGCTCCTTTTCATGAAGTCGAGATTACGGAGGATATTAATTTGTTTGATATTTTGCCGTTGTTTCGTTTGAATCAGGGGGACGGAGGATTTTACCTGGACAAAGCAATTTTAGTTTCACGCGATCTGGATGACCCGAACACCTACGGTAAGCAAAATGTCGGCTTGTATCGGATGCAGGTGAAAGGCAAGAACCGTTTGGGCATCCAGCCTGTACCACAGCATGATATTGCGATCCATATCCGTCAGGCTGAGGAGCGCGGCGAAAATCTGAAGGTAGCTATTGCCCTCGGATGTGAGCCTGTAATTACAACGGCTGCTTCTACGCCGCTGCTGTACGATCAATCCGAATATGAAATGGCGGGCGCCATTCAGGGAGAGCCTTATCGTGTGGTCAAAGCGAAGGATGCAGATTTGGATCTACCTTGGGGAGCCGAGGTCATTTTGGAAGGCGAAGTGTTAGCAGGTGAACGTGAGTATGAAGGTCCTTTCGGTGAATTCACAGGTCACTATTCCGGCGGTCGCGCTATGCCAGTCATTCAGATTAATCGTGTATATCACCGCAAACAGCCTATCTTTGAGCATCTGTACATCGGGATGCCTTGGACGGAAACGGATTATATGATTGGTGTGAATACAAGTGTACCGTTGTTTCAGCAGCTTAAGGATGCTTTTCCTAATGAAATCGTAGCTGTTAATGCCATGTATACGCATGGGCTGGTCGCTATTATTTCCACGAAAACCCGGTATGGCGGTTTTGCAAAGGCTGTGGGAATGCGTGCGTTAACAACTCCGCATGGATTGGGGTATTGCAAGCTGGTGATTGTGGTGGATGAGGAGGTCGATCCGTTCAATCTGCCGCAGGTCATGTGGGCTTTATCCACCAAACTGCATCCGAAGCATGATGCTGTTATTGTTCCTGGCTTGTCTATTTTACCGCTTGACCCCGGCTCTGATCCGGCAGGTATGACGCACAAAATGATATTGGATGCGACGACACCTGTAGCACCGGATATTAGAGGCCATTACTCGCAGCCGCTCGATTCCCCGCTGGGTGTAGCGGAATGGGAGAAAAAGTTGAGCCAAATGCTTCGCTAAATATTTTTAAAAATAAATAAAAATTAAAGGAGTGCTGACAGATGCATATTTGTCCCCGTTGTGAATCTAATCGTTCGGAGGTTGTTACCCGCTCGCCAGTTAAAGGCACCTGGGAGGTCTTATTGTGTCCTGTATGCCTGTTCACATGGCGTACCTCAGAACCGGATAGCATTACGGATCCAGCAAAGTATAAATCGGCGTTCAAGGTAAACCCCCGAGATATTCCGAATGCTGCTCATGTTCCTCCTATTCCAGAGCGGATATAGGGTCGTTCGTAAGTAGCCGTAAATTATGGTACTTTGAAGTTATAGGCCAAATGTAAAGGGGATTATACTTCATGCAGACACCAAGGATCGGCAAGGAACTGTTCACGCTACTGGACGGCAAGGGACTGGAGAACAAGCAGCATGAAGCAATGATGCTGCTGACGGTCACGGAAGATCAGTGGCCGCACATAGCGATGATTAGTGTGGGCGAGGTTGTAGCGCTGGACGAGGGGAATTTGCGTCTGGCCCTATGGCCGGGTACGACTACGACAGGCAACATGATCCGTACTGGGAAGGCGACGCTTGCGGTGTTTACTGGGGGGAAGGCGCATTATGTGCGGTTGTCGCTGGAACATCTGCCTGCTTTGCCCGGAGCCAAGCATGTACGTGAGCGATTTGCGGCTCATGTTTTTGCAGCCAGAGAAGATTCGGCCCAATATGCGGATATCTTGACAGGTGTCACGGTCCGTCTCAAGGAACCGGAATCGGTGCTCCATCGTTGGAAGGAAACGGTGGCTGAGCTGTTAATGTAAAGCCATCTGATTATGACAAATAATCTATGTATTTACCAAGTTTACCGTTAAAATAAATGCGGGGAATAAGCGCTTACAAGGGATCGCGCTAAGCTTGTTGGAACAGGAAATTAGAGCGCGAGGGGAGGCTTGTTTCTTTGAAGGAAAAATAGGAGGGATGAATATGTCTCGTTTTGACAAGGTAGATCAGCTATTGAAACATTTCTTAGCAAATGGGCCGGCAGGTTGCGGTTGTGCCATTGCCCAGAATGGTAAAGTGTTGTATGAAGGGTATCATGGATATGCTGATCTGGAAGCCCGAAAACCAATCACTGAGGATACAGTGTATCGCTTGTTTTCCATGACAAAGGTTGTTGTCTGTGCGGCTGCACTTATGCTGTACGAACGTGGGCAATTTTTGTTGAATGAGCCTTTGTATGAATATCTTCCCGAATATCGTAATGCGCATGTATTCAAAACCGCTCCTAATGGATACACCTACGTGGATAAGGCGGAGAAACCCATTTTAATTAAGCATATATTCAATATGAGTATGGGTCTTCCTTACGCTTCCGAGTCTTCAGAAACAGGAAAAGCTATGCAGAAGGCGATTGCAGGATTAAAGGAAAAGCAGGGGAAATATGACCTGCGCACAGAAATTAAAGCGCTTTCTGAAGTTCCACTTGCGTTTGAGCCGGGAACACGCTGGTTATACGGATATGGACATGACCTTGTTGCAGGTCTTATTGAAGTAATTTCAGGTAAATCATTAGGGCAATTCCTAAAGGATGAAATATTTGATCCGCTTGGAATGAACAATACAGGTTACCGATATCGTGGAGATATTGAATCGCGGATGGCTTCCATGTATCAACGGATAGACACCGGAAAACTTGAGAAAATAGAGGGTTTCTTGGATGAATATCATCAGCCCGATGCTATATATGAAAGTGGAGGCGCAGGTCTGTATTCGACAGTTAAGGAGTACCTCACATTTTCACAAATGATGTCAAATGGCGGCACGGTAAACGGTGTGAACTTATTGGGTAGAAAAACCATTGATTTAATGCGTACAAATCATCTGAATACAGCTCAACTATCGGATTTCACCAATTCATACCATACAGGTTATGGCTATGGACTTGGTGTGCGCACGTTAATGGATAAAGCAGCTGGGCATGCAAACAGCTCGATTGGAGAATTTGGCTGGACGGGAATGGCAGGCACCTGGATTTCTATAGATCCAAGCGAACAATTCTCCGTCGTTTATATGCATCAGCTGGCCCCTAGTATGGAGGAATACCATCATTTGAGAGTTCGCGCAGCAGCTTATAGCTGTTTGTAAATGCGAGCTTGTGGATCTGTTGAGAAAAAACTCTTCACTATGCCTCTGAAGCTACACAAATTGTAATGTCTAATCTTTATCAGAAACGATCTAGTTAATAAGGACCAAATTTCCTTCGAAGCCTAAACTATTCTTTTCCATATGACGACATAAAACGTAGGTGTAAGGATTTTGCGAAATCCTTAATTTAAGTTTTGAAATGGGAGGGAATTAGATTTTGAAGAATAGATGGTCCGGTTTTCTGACGTTGGTCATCCTGATCTCAAGTTTTACATCATATGCAGGGTTTGCATTTGCTGCGGATGCGGTGCTTTCCAAGATTGTCCTTTCCTCTAACGAGGTAACTTTGCAACAGGGAGATACGGCTGCGTTGACGGCTACTGCTGTTTTTAGCGATGGGACAACCTCGAATGTAACCGTAAGCACGGATTGGAAAAGTGATAATACAGCTATTGCTACTGTGTATAATGGTACAGTTTCGGCCAAGGCTGAAGGGGAAGCCACCGTGGTTGCGACCTATAAAGAGAAGGTGCAATCGGTTCAGGTACATGTAACGAAAAAGGTTAAGGCGCTGACATCCAGTGTACAAAGCCTGAACTTGCGTTCAAGCGGTACAGGACAGGTTGATTTGACAGCGACATACAGTGATAACACAACAGCTCAGGTTTCGGGTGATGCTACCTGGACCTCGGATAATCAAAAGGTAGCCACAGTAGTAAACGGATTGGTTACCGCTCAGGGAGCAGGTACAGCCAATATTAAGGCCGTATATGGTCAACAGACCGTAACCATTGCTGTGCAGGTGGAGCAGGTTAAACGTCTCGATGTCAGTTCATCAGAGGTTTCTCTTTTACTGAAGGATACCGAGAAGGTTAAACTGACGGCGACGTTCCCTGATGGATCGGTACAGGACGTGACAGAGTCCGCTGAGTGGAGCTCCAGCAATGCAGCTGTGGCGGATGTACTGAAAGGTACCATTACCGGCTATAGCGCGGGAAAGGCGACAATTACAGGTAAATATGGCACGATGTCCGCTACAATTTCGGTGGATGTCGATCAAACGAATAAGCTGAAAGCCAGCGAATCCAATATTTTTCTCCGTCTGGATGAATCTAAAAAAATACAAGTTTCTGCCGTTTACCCGGATGGGACGGTAACGGATATCACAGATAAGGCTACTTGGACATCAAGCGATGAGAAGATTGCGACTGTGAATAAGGGAACGATTATGGCCATTGGAGCGGGTTCGGCTACGGTGACAGCTAAGTATGGAGATAAGACCGTTTCGATCAAGACAGATGTCGAAACCTCCAGATATCTGGATTTGAGTGAGGACAAGCTGAGCCTGAATGCTAAGGAATCCAAAAAGCTCAAGCTGACCGCAACGTATGTAACAGGTACGGAAGAAGATATCACAAGTAAGGCAGAGTGGAAGTCCAGCAATGAAGATATCGCTTTTGTCAGTGCGGGAGAAGTCACAGGTTATAAAACAGGTGAGGCTACGATCACCGCTTCTTATGGTGGCAAAACAGTTACAGCTACAGTTTCCGTAAATGTACCCGGTGATCTGTCTCTGTCCTCCAAAACGGCAACGATTGATATTGATGAGGACTATACTGCAACTTTGACGGCTACTTATGCGGATGGGCGTAAGGAAGATGTAACACAGGATGCAGAATGGGCTTCAAGCGCGGAAGATATTGCCTCTGTGTCCAAAGGAACGATTACGGGTAAATCCGCTGGTAAAGCGGTTATTACAGCGACCTATAATGGCAAAAAACTGACGATTAACGTACAAGTAGGCCTTGTAGACCGTCTGGAAACAGACTCGCGCGTAATTGCGCTTGGTGCTCAGGAAACGAAGCAGCTGAAAGTAACAGGCGTTAAGAGTGGCGGTACAAAAACAGATGTAACCAAGGACGCCACCTGGACAACTAGTAATGTAAAAGTGGTTGAAGTTAGCGAAGGTTTGATCAAAGCAAATGGTAGCGGTAAGGCAACTGTGACTGCTTCATATGGCAAGCAAAACATTACGTTTACGGTAGAAGTGGACGTAGCGCAAAAGATTGAAGCGGATGCAATCGCGCTATCGCTCAAATCTGGAGATCAAAAAACCATCGCGATTGTGGTTAAATCGAGTGATGGTAAAGAAAAGGACGTTACGACCCAAGCTGAATGGAAAACGTCTAATTATAAGGTAGCCACTGTTAAAAAGGGTCAGGTTACCGCGGTTAGCTACGGTAAAGCTAACATTCAGGCGAAGTTTGGCGGGAAGATAATCAGCGTACCTGTAGACGTTGATACGCTTAAATATTTGCAAACAGACGAAGTCGCATTGAATTTGAAGGCAGGACAGTTGGCTAAGGTAACGGCTACAGCCACGTATAAGGATGAGTCGGAGAAGGATGTTTCCAAACCGGCTGTCTGGTCCTCGTCCAGAATTATTGTTGCGACCGTCAAAGACGGTAACATTAAGGCACAGGGCAAGGGCAAAGCAGTAATTACTGTGAAATATGCAGGTAAAATGACGAAGGTACAGGTGACCGTTCAGTAAAAAAGAGAGCAAGCATACGTCCAAGGACGATATGCTTGCTCTT
The DNA here is from genome assembly GCF_058895805.1 of Paenibacillus sp. NMA1017. Lineage (NCBI taxonomy): Bacteria > Bacillati > Bacillota > Bacilli > Caryophanales > Paenibacillaceae > Paenibacillus > Paenibacillus sp. NMA1017. Next base: position 15,110 of record NZ_JBZXYR010000007.1, read on the forward strand.
TTATTTTAAGGAGGCTACCGCTTATAAATTATGACTTATCCTTCTTGGTCGGTGTGTTGCGTGTAAGTGATTCGGTCAAACGCTTGCCAGTCGGCGTCTGGGCCAACCCGCCTTTGGCGGTCTCGCGATGCTTCGACGGCATCGCACTGCCGACTTCAAGCATTACGTCAATGACTTCGTCAGACGGAATAGCGCTGCGCACACCCGCCAAAGCCATGTCCGCTGCGGCAAGCGCAGTCACGGCTCCCAGCCCGTTGCGCACAATGCACGGGATCTCCACGAGTCCGGCGACGGGGTCGCAAATCAGGCCGAGCGTGTTCTTAAGAGCGAGGCCCACGGCGTGAACAGCCTGTTCAGGCGTACCACCGCGCAGCTCGACCATAGCGCCAGCGGCCATCCCGATAGCTGAGCCAATCTCAGCCTGACAGCCTCCCTCCGCGCCAGAAATGAAGGAGTTGTTGGCGATCACGTAGCCAATGGCTCCAGCGGCGAACAGGCCGTTCACCATATGCTCATCATCCCAGCCGAACCGCTCCTGTGCACTGATGAACACACCAGGGATAACCCCACATGAGCCTGCGGTAGGCGTGGCGACAATGCGCCCCATGGACGCATTAACCTCCGACACGGAGAGCGCATAAGCCATGGCGAGGGCGGAGGCATCACCGGAGCAGGTTTCCCCTGACCGCAGATACTCGGCCAGACGCTTGCCGTCGCCGCCCGTCAATCCACTGCGGGATACGGTGTCTTGTGTCTGACCGCGATGAACGGCTTCCTTCATGACTTCATAATAATCAGACATTTGGCGGAAGATTTCTTCCTCCGTTGTATTCGTCTCTTGTACCTGCTCTTGAATCATCAAACGGCCAATCGTGGTGGATTCTTCAGCGCATAAAGCGCTGATTTCATGCAGATGGCTAAACCTCATCGGATTCAGCTCCTTTTTTCAAATTAATCATCTTAATTTCATACATATGAGGTAAAGAACGCAGTTCTGCAATCAGTTCAGCTGGAGCAGAACTGTCCGTTTCAATGGCGGTGAGTGCTTCACCATCCCGGCCTTTGCGATCTACGTGCATATAGGCAATGTTAATGTGGGCCGCGCCTAGCGCTGAAGTTATCGCGCCCAATGTACCGGGCTTATCCGAGTGGAGAAGCACCAGCGTAGGCAGCTCTCCGGTCAGATTGACCCGGAATTCGTTGAGCTGTTGGACATGGATGCTGCCGCCGCCGATGGAGGAGCCCAGCAGTGTGCGCTGATCCTCGCCCTTCCACAACTCGAAACGGACGGTGTTCGGATGAGGCGCGGGTAGTCCGCTGACGGCGAATTCCACGGCCATCCCGGCTTGCTCTGCCCATTGCTCGGCATCGGGAATCCGGTGATCGTCCGTATCGTAATTAAGCAGCCCTGCGATGAGCGCCAGGTCTGTACCGTGTCCTTTATACGTGTCGGCAAAGGAGCCGTACAATGTCATGCGGGCACGGTCAGGCTGCGCCCCAAGCCAGTGCCGTGCAACGCGTGCGAGCCGAACCGCGCCTGCGGTGTGTGAACTGGAAGGTCCGGTCATGGCCGGACCGATAATGGAAAATACATCTTTGAAACGCATGGTGTGGCCCCCTGTATGTTCTAATACCATACTATATGGTATTTCCGCGTCTTTGCGCGGTTATGACGGTTGCTAATGCTGACGCACAATGTGAGCACAAAAAAGGACAGGATAAGGAAGTTTCCCTTATCTCTGTCCTCGTTACCTGAGAGTTTCGTGCGGTGTACTTACCGCCTTACCCCTTGGGTGGCTTGCGCTCTCTCCAGAGTTGCGTCAGATGACGATACATGGACCTGAGAGATTATCCGCCAGCCGGGTGCTGGCGTCTTGCTCCTTCGGTGCCGCCAGAGTGTAGGCTCCCTGGACAGACTCTCCCGTCATCTTCATTCGCGTATACCGTTCTACATGTCTTTCTTAGCGTAATGTATGCCGTGCTCGGTGTCAATCACAGGGTTCAATTTTTACATAAACGAGGATTTTGCAAAAACCCAATAAGCGACTTCCAATGAACAATATATAGATCGAAATGGCCTAGTTCGTCTAGATATTGCGCTTTGGAGCGACTGGAATCGAATTTTGCAAAATCCTGAAACAGGTGCGTTTCCAATAAAAAAGATTAAAATTTACATAATTATGGATAAAACCAGGAAGGAATTAGAAGATTGGCAGCTAATCTGATAAAGGACAAGTATATTTATGGAAATCATAGGAGGGATATTGACGTATGGTAAAAGGCTCACGGTTCACAGGTTCACGCTTAAAAGGGATGCTGCATCTAGCAGCAATCGTATCAATGCTGATCGGGATCTTCGTTCCATTCGGTCAGGTCAAGGCAGAGGGAGCATTGACAGTAGCCGAAGCACTTCAGCGCCAAAGCAGTGGAGGTACGGTGACGGTGGAAGGTTACATCGTCGGACATGCTACCGGATCGAAAACGGCTAACTTTTCTTCTCCGTTTGTGAATGATTTTAACGTACTGATTGCCGACCAGGCTAATGAACGTAGCACTTCTAATCTATTGGATGTACAGCTGACATCCGCGTACAGAGGGCAATTTGGGCTGTCAGGCCATCCTGAGCTGATCGGCAGCAAAATTCGTGTGACGGGTATACTTGGCGCCTACAATAATTTTGGTGGAGTGAAAAGCCCGAGCGCTGTTGAACTGGTGAACGGAAGCGAACCGGGGGAACCTGGTAATCCGGGCGAACCTGAACCTGGCAACCCGGGTCAACCTGGTACTACACTGCCGGATGGAAAAGGCAAAAAGGTGCTGTTCGATAATACGCACGCACAGACCGCTGGTGCAGCAGATTGGGTCATTGAAGGCGCCTTCTCCGACTTTGCCAATGGACTGCGTAATGTAGGCTTTACGGTAGACCAATTGAATCGTCCCATTCCTTTTACTTATGGAGAGCAGGCCATAACATATGACAAGCTGCGCCAATATGATGTGTTCATCATCGGTGAAGCGAATGTTGCCTTTAAGGCATCCGAGCAGGCTGCCCTGCTGCAATACGTGAATAACGGGGGGAGCGTCTTCTTCATCTCCGATCATTATAATGCGGACCGTAACAAAAACCGTTGGGATTCCTCCGAGGTTATGAATGGCTACCGTCGTGGAGCCTATACTAATCCGGCCAAAGGCATGACTGCAGAAGAAGCTGCATCACCGGCGATGCAAGGATTAACAAGCTCCGATTGGCTGGCGACCAACTTTGGCGTTCGTTTCCGTTACAATGCACTGGGCGACGTGAATGCTACCGACATTGTAGCCGCAGATCAATCTTTCGGCATTACCAAGGGTGTGCGCTCGATTGCAATGCATGCAGGATCTACGCTGGCTATTATTGATCCTACCAAGGCTAAAGGCATTGCTTATATCCCTTCAGGCACGAAAAAATGGGGTAATGCGGTAGACCAGGGAGTTTATAACGGCGGGGGCCGTGCGGAAGGACCTTATGCCGCTATCTCCAAGATGGGTCAAGGCAAAGCAGCGTTCATCGGTGATTCTTCCCCTGTAGAAGATGCTACACCGAAATATGTGCGTGAAGAAAACGGACAGTCGAAGAAGACATATGATGGTTTCAAAGAAGTGGATGATTCCACCTTCCTGGTACAAACGGTCCAATGGCTTGCATGGAAGCAGGACTACACGAAATTGTCTGATGTGGCAGGTTTGACTCTGGATCAACCAACGAAGCTTCTGCCATTCGAGGAGCCTGCGGCTTCCACGGAACCGCAGCCTGAGCCTTGGTCTGCTCCGGCAGCAGGCTACAAATGGTACGATCCTAGAACGTTCAAGTCTGGCTCCTATGGAGCAGCTTCATAATTATCGCCAGAAGCTCAATGTGAGTTGGTATTGGTTAGTCGTTTGATCCCTGCAGAGGGATCAGGCGACTTTTTTTGTGATGAAAATTAACCTATGGTTGGTTATTTCATTACATTTTGTGCCAGAAAGGCCGCGCTGCTGCTGGATCATTGATTTTTTAAATGATGTTGATAGCATAATCTTAATTGATATATCCATATACTGGTGATAGGATGTATTCAAATTATTCCGACAAAAACGGTATGTAATGTTCATGAAAGGTTTTAAACATCAAGCATGGTGAGAATAAGCGGGACAAGACCATGGAGAATGGAGGAAGCGCGCATTGAATACCGAACCCGTGTTGGAAATTAAAGGATTATCCGTATCTTTTCGCATCAAGGATCAATATCACCCCGCAGTCGACCATCTGGATCTGACGGTCAACCCCAATGAAGTGCTGGCTGTAGTCGGAGAATCCGGCTGTGGCAAAAGTGCGCTGGCACTTTCGATCGCACAACTGCATGACATGGAACGCACGCGTGTAGAGGGAGAGGTCCTTTTTAAAGGCACGAACCTGAACCGTCTTTCTTCAGGGCAAATGAATAAAATCCGCGGAGCAGGCATTGGCATGATCTTTCAGGACCCGCTGACAGCACTTAATCCATTGATGAGCATTGGCAAGCAGATTGAGGAAAATCTTGATTATCATACGTCACTATCTACGAAGCAAAAAAGGGAACGTGTGCTGGAGCTGCTGGAAAGTGTAGATATACCGAATCCTGTGCGTGTGTATGAGCAGTATCCGCATGAACTATCAGGAGGGATGCGGCAGCGTGTGATGATCGCGATTGCCATAGCTTGCCGACCTTCTCTTATTATTGCAGATGAGCCGACTACTGCGCTCGATGTAACGATCCAATCGCAAATTCTCGACTTGCTCAAACAGCTTCAACAGGAGACCGGGAGCGGAATTATCCTGATTACGCACGATCTTGGTGTTGTGGCAGAAGTAGCCGACCGCGTGGTGGTCATGTATGCCGGAGAAATCGTGGAGAGCGCTGATGTTTTTGAATTATTCAGGCATCCACAGCATCCGTATACGCGTTCTTTGCTTGCTTCTATGCCGGGATCGCATACCAAGGGGGAATCACTACATGTCATCGGCGGCATTGTTCCCTCATTACAAGATATCCCCCGCAATAGCTGCCGCTTTGCTCCGCGTATTCCCTGGATTCAGCAGAGAGTGCATGAAGACCATCCCCAATTAAATGAAATTTCACCTGGACACTGGGTCCGTTGTACATGTTACCAGCATTTTCATTTTGAAGACGAGGCAAAGGGGGAGGCTGCCCATGGCACTACTGGAGTTAAATGATTTGAGGGTCCACTATCCGGTACGTGGTGGTTTCTTCCAGCGTGTTATCGATCAGGTGAAAGCAGTGGATGGCGTGTCGATCAGCATTGAGGCAGGCCAAACATACGGGCTGGTGGGAGAATCCGGCTGCGGAAAGACGACGACAGGCAGGACGATCATCGGTCTAAATAAGCTGACAAGCGGACGGATTCTGTTTAAAGGAAAGGACTTTGCAGCTCTGAGCCGTAACAATCGCCATCCACTGCGTAGAGACATCCAGATGATTTTTCAGGACCCATACTCTTCGCTCAACCCGCGTAAGCGCGTATTGGATGTCATTGCTGAACCGCTGCGAAATTTTGAAAGGCTAAGCAGTGAGGAAGAACGAAGGAAAGTACAGACGTTGCTGGAAAAGGTCGGCTTGAACGCCGATGCAGCCTACAAATATCCGCATGAATTTTCCGGGGGGCAACGGCAGCGGATCGGGATCGCGCGTGCGCTGACATTAAACCCCAAGCTGATCATTGCTGATGAGCCGGTGTCGGCACTGGACGTTTCCGTGCAGGCACAGGTGCTTAATTTTATGAAGGATGTGCAACGGGAATTTAATTTGACGTATTTGTTCATCAGTCATGACTTGGGTATTATCCGCCATATGTGCGACCAAATCGGTATTATGTACCGGGGCCGTCTAGTGGAGCAGGGGAGCGAGCAAGACATTTATGAGCGTCCACAGCATCTGTATACCCAACGCCTCATTGCAACCATTCCCAATATTGATCCTACAAAAAGGCTGGAAAATGCTCGAAAAAGGCGAATGCTTTTATCCTCCTACAAAACAGAGCTACCCAAACATCTAGACGCGAGTGGAAAGCCGTTTGCACTAAAATCAGTAAGTCCATCCCATCAAGTCGCGCTACCATAAGGGGGTACGGAATATGTGGAAATTTACACTGCGTCGGCTGCTGGTTATGATCCCTCAACTTTTTGCACTGAGCGTGCTTATATTTTTCCTGGCTAAGGCTATGCCGGGGGATGCCCTGACAGGACTTATTACCTCGACACCCAATCTGAATCCGGCCGCACTGGAAGAACAGCGACAAAGACTGGGACTGAATGATCCGGTGTGGGTGCAGTATGGGAACTGGCTCGTCCAGCTTGCTCACGGGGATCTGGGCAAATCTTATGTACATAAAATTAGCGTTACCGATCTGATTGGCAGCCGTCTGGGGAACACGTTCTTTCTGGGCGTAGTAATTCTGGTTCTGACGTATCTGATCGCCATTCCGCTCGGCGTACTTAGCGGCCGTTATCAGCATAGTCTACTGGACAAAACCGTAGTGGGCTATACCTATCTTAGCTTTGCGACACCTTTATTTATACTCGCGTTGCTGCTGCTGTACGTATTCGGATTCAGGCTCGGCTGGTTTCCGACCAGCGGCAGTGTGGATGTAGGTGTGGAGCCGGGGACATGGTCATATTACGTGAACAAGTCGTATCATCTCATTTTACCAGCGGTTACAGGCGCATTGCTCAGTACAACGGCTACAATTCAGTATTTGCGCAATGAGGTCATTGACACACGACTGAAGGATTTTGTGAAAACAGCGCGTTCCAAAGGGGTACCTGAAGGTAAAATTTATTCCCGCCATATTTTTAAAAACTCTCTATTGCCGATTGCTGCCTTTTTGGGCTATGACCTGACGGGAGTAATTGCAGGCAATATTTTTCTTGAATCTATTTTCGGTTATCCGGGGTTGGGCCAATTATTTCTCCAGTCCATCACTCAACGGGATTTTTCAGTCGTGAACGCGCTGGTCATGATCTCTGGCTTCTTGGCACTATTAGGGACCCTTTTATCTGATGTCATCCTGAGCAAGGTCGATCCCCGCATTCGAATTGAATAGCGAACAATCTAGAGAAAGGGAGGGATTATGGTGTCTATACAGGTGGAGGAAGTCTTCTCGCCGGAAAGCATTCGTAAATCACCATCCAGTTGGTCTGTACTGCGTCGTGAGCTGGTGCGTGACAAAATGGCCTTGGTTTCCATTGGCTTTGTGATTCTGTTCTTGATCTTTATATATGCCTCTGTCCTGTTTGTCAATCAGGATGTAGTCACGACGGTCGATTTGGGCGCAATCCGTGAAGCCCCCGGCTCAGTGCATTGGCTGGGTACAGACCGAGCGGGCAGGGATATTTTCGGCCAACTGGTCATTGGAGCCCGCAATTCCTTCACCATCGGCTTTACGATTACATTGCTATCCGCCGCTATTGGCTTAACGTTAGGTTTGCTGGCTGGTTTTTATGGGGGACTGGTCGATAACATCATCATGCGAATCATTGATTTTATTCTGGTACTTCCATTTTTGATGTTGGTCATCGTGTTTGTCAGCATTGTACCCAAAAGCGGCATAGGGTCCTTTATTTTCATCATGACTGCCTTTTTATGGATTGGAAAAGCACGTCTGATCCGGGCCAAGGTGTTGTCGGAGCGCGAACTGGATTATGTGCAGGCTTCCAAAACCCTTGGCACACCCAATTGGAAAATCATCTGGTTTGGCGTGCTGCCCAATCTTAGCTCGGTCGTGATCGTCAATCTGACCCTCAGCCTCGCGGGAAATATCGGGATTGAGACCGGGCTTTCTTATCTCGGTTTTGGCTTACCGGAATCTACGCCAAGCTTGGGTACACTGGTGAGTTATGCGAATGACCCGGATGTTTTGCAGAATAGCTGGTGGATGTGGTTGCCTGCCTCACTGCTTATTTTGGTGCTAATGCTGGCGATTAACTTTATTGGCCAGGCGCTCAAACGCGCCACGGATGCCAGACAACGATTGGGTTAACCGAAGTTCAAGGATAAGAACAATGACAAGGAGGGATTTACAATGGTTAAACACTGGAAAAAAGGGATTCTGCCTGTTCTATCTGCAATTTTGGTACTTTCATTGGCCGCATGCAGCGGCTCGCCTTCCGCTTCGAATGGAGGAAAATCGTCTGACGGTACAGGCGGCTCAGGGTCCGACAGCAAACAGGTGAATACGACAGCGCTGGCGAAGGCGATCAAGAACGATAAGGCCCCGATTAAGGGTGGCATCATCAATTATGCACTCGTGTCTGATACCCCTTTTGAAGGTATTCTGAATCCTGTATTTTATGAAGGCAATCCTGATTTTGAAGTCTTCCAGTTTTTCTACCCTTCTATGTTTTCGATTGACTCCAATCTGAATATTGACGATAAAGGGGCGGCGACGATTTCCTTTTCCCCAGACAATAAGGCGGTGACTGTCAAAATTGATCCCAAACTGAACTGGACGGATGGTAATCCTGTAACGGCGGAGGACTATGCTTTTTCCTATGAAGTGATCGGTCATAAAGACTACGAAGGTCCGCGTTATGATAGCTTTATGACCAACATTGTGGGCATGGAGGATTATCACGCAGGTAAGGCCAAAACCATTTCTGGCATCAAAGTGCTGAATGAGAAAGAGGTTACCATTCATTTCAAGGAACCTAATCCTTCGGTGAAATCGGGACTGTGGTCTACACCACTGGAGAAAAAGGTGTTTCAGAATATTCCCGTGAAAGATATGGCCGGATCTGATCCTGTCCGTAAAAATCCGATTGGCTATGGACCGTTCAAAATTAAATCTATGGTCACAGGTGAATCTGTGGAATTCGTCAAAAATGAAGATTATTTCCACGGTGAGCCCAAGTTGGATGGCCTTCATCTGAAGGTGGTGAACCCGAATGTCATTACCGAGGCGCTGAAAAGTGGAGAAGTTGACTGGGCCAGCTATCCAACCACCCGTTACAATGAGGCCAGCAATCCGAAAAATGTACAGTTTCTCGGTCAGGAGGAATTATCTTATAGCTATGTGGGCTTTAAGATGGGCAAATTCGATCAGGCCAAGAATCTAAATATCATGGACCCGAACGCTAAGCTGGCGAACAAGTCATTGCGTCAGGCCCTCGGCTATGCGCTGAATAATGAGCAGGTCGGCAAGCAGCTCTATCATGGACTTCGGATTCCAGCAACATCCCTGATTCCGCCTGCCTTTAAGGGATATCATGATGTGAATGCGAAGGGCATCGCATATGATCCAGACAAGGCGAAAAAGCTGCTGGACGAGGCAGGATATGTGGACACCAATGGAGATGGATACCTTGAGGACCCTAAGGGTAAGGAACTGGTGCTCCATTATGCAGCAATGAGCGGGGATGCGACAGCCGAATCGCTGGCGAAGTTTTATTTGCAAAATTGGAAGGATGTCGGGCTTCATGTCGAGCTGGTGGACGGTCGTCTGCTTGAGTTCAATTCTTTCTATGACCGTGTGCAGAAGGATGACCCCGGCATTGATATTTTTGGCGGCGCATGGAGTACAGGTACAGATGTAAACCCTAGTGGGCTGTATGGACGCGGAGCCAGCTTTAACTACTCGCGCTTTACCAGTGAAGAGAATGATAAGCTGTTGCAGGAAGGGGTGTCTGTGAAAGCCTTTGACGACAATTATCGTAAAGATATATACAATCAGTGGCAGGCGTATATGAGCGAGGAGGCCCCAATCGTACCGACGTTATTCCGTTATTCGTTGGAGGCAGTGAATAATCGGGTAGCCAATTACGATATTACCCGTGGCAAGGAGTATGATGCAGACACGTTTGCGAATATTACGTTGACTGCGGAAAAAGCAGAAGTAGCCCAATAATCTCAAAAAAGCGCAATAACCTGAAGAAGAAGCGCGAACCGGATTGATCCGATTTTGCGCTTCTTTTGACCTTTTCATGCAATCATTCTGGGGATTCTCGAAGGGAGAGAAGGAAGACGGAAATACGTCAGCTTCAATACTTCATTGCCGTATGCGAGGAACTGCATTTTACGAAAGCTTCGGAAAAGATCGGAATCTCCCAACCCACGCTTAGCTTGCAAATTAAGGCGTTGGAGGAGGAATTGGGCATGACGCTCTTTGACCGTGCAGGCAAGAAAATTAAAATGACAGATGCCGGGAAATTGTTGCTGCAACACAGTGCGCATGCGCTCAAGGATTTACAGCAAGCGAAGGCTTCCATTGAGGAGTTGCGCACCGAGCAACGCGGGAGTTTACGGATTGGTATCGCATTACCGGAGCTGGAGGAACCATTGCAAGAAATGCTTATCCATTTTCATCAGTCATTTCCTAAAGTCAGCCTGCACATCCATTCATCATTTGATGTAACAGAACAGCTGCTGGATAACCGAGTGGATGTTGGGATTTCACTGCATTCGGGTACGGATGAAAGGCTTGTCCAGCTTCCTCTTCGTACGGAGAACTACTGTCTTGTTGTTCCGGTAGAGCATGTGTTTTCCAACCGTTCTTCCATTACGCTGGACGAATTGAGGCACGTACCTTGGGCGATGCAGCCTGAGTGTCATCTTGGCAGGAAACTGATTGAGAAGTGCTTCCGTGATCGCGGGTATCCCTTTGCGACCGTCTTGGAGACCAATTCCATACCTTCCATCCTGCGCTGGGTGCAGGAGGGACTTGCCGTAACCCTACAGACGGAGTCCCTTGCGGCAGAAATGGATCGCTCACACTTTTGCACTGTACCTATTTTGCATGGGGCGCCCCAGGGTCAGCTAGAGTTGATTTATCGGTCTGGCCGTTATCAGGGAGAAGCGTTGAAGCAATTGATTAAAAAGATACAAGCTGTACTAACAGTGCGTTCCAACTAGTGGCAACCCTGATGAGTATCACGAGCTTTAATGTGTACGAACTTCCAGCCTGCGTGCAATCAGTGACATACTGTAATTGACAGCAAAGTACAGGAAAGCTGCGAACAGCAGGGCTGGAATGACAAAGGATTGATTTTGCCCACCGACAATCTGAATGTTATGCGTCAGCTCAGGCAAACTGATAATGACAGCCAGTGAGGTATCCTTGAATAGGGAAATGAACTGGCTGACAATCGGGGGCACCATGCGACGAAGCGCTTGGGGCAGAATGATATGCCATAAGGTTTGAGAATAGCTTAGACCGGAAGAACGTGCGGCTTCCACCTGCCCTTTATGGACCGAATTCAGGCCGCTGCGCACAATCTCGGCAATCATGGCTCCCTCGAAGATCGATAGGCCTGTAATGGCTGCCCACTTGAGGGAAATCGACAATCCGATGGATGGTAAAACCATACCGATGAAGAAAATAATGAGCAATAATGGAAGATTGCGAATGAGATCAATGATAAAGGCTGCAACCTGTGAAATGACAGGTAAGCGAGTATAGCGCAGGATGCCGAATAAGATACCAAGAACGAAGCTGAACACGATAGAGTAAATAGCAACCTCCAGCGTGAGCAGGAAGCCCTCAAGTATAAAACGCACATTAGGCCACACAAACAATCCACCGAAATCCATACGGGCTTCCCTCCTTAGGATGTTTTGGACAGACGCCGTTCCATATATAGCACAAGAAAGCTAAGCGGAACCGTCAAGATAAGATACAACAGCGCCGTGATGGCGTAGACTGTGATGGGCAGGAAGGTATCCGAGTTAATGAGGTCCGAGTAATACATTAGGTCCAGTCCGGCCACAATAGCCAGCACGGAGGAGTTTTTGACCAGATTAATGAATTGGTTGCCGATCGCAGGCAGTACAATTTTGATGGCTTGCGGTAAAATAATGCTGATCATCGTCTGGTTGTAACTCAACCCGGAGGACCTTGCCGCTTCAAATTGCCCCTTGGGCACAGATTGAATGCCGGCACGTATGGCTTCAGCAATAAAGGAGGCCGTGTATACGGTCAATCCAAGCGTTCCAGATACGAATCCGTCCAAAGGGATGCCCAAAGTGGGAAGCCCGAGATAAAAAAACAGTACGACGATCAGCAATGGGATATTGCGGATGACCTCTACATAGACGGTACCGATCCAGTTCAGCCATTTAAAAGGCGCAATTCGGAGGATGGCAATAATAGCTCCCAGAATAAAGCTTCCAATCAAGGCAATGACACTAGCTTGAACGGTATGAAGCAAGCCTTCTCTGAAACGGTCGCTATGATCAAAAAGCACGTTGATATCAAAAGTAAGCATTTGCGAATTTACCTCCTTATCCAGAACTAAGAAAGGAAGGAGCTCGCAATCGCGGCTCCTTCACAAGAATACTATTCGGGTTTAACCCCAAGCCATTGCTCGTGGAGCTTATCGTATTCACCGTTGCTTTTCAGTTCCTTGATCGTATCATTAATAGCTTGTAGCAGTTCAGTTTGTCCCTTCTTTACTGCAATGCCGTAAGGTTCCTCTGTGAAGTTCCCGCCTACAAGAGTATAATTCGGGTCTTGCTGCTGCATGCCGAGCAGAATAGAGTTATCCGTAGTCAACGCTTCTCCTTTGCCTGCTTTGAGGGCGTTGAAAGCATCCTGATAGTTTTCGAATTCCAATATCGTTGCTTCAGGTGCTTTTTCACGGATATTTTTGGCGGAGGTAGAGCCTTTCACGGCGAGCACCTTGGTTTTTGGGGTCAGAGACTCCAGCCCGGTGATGGGGCTCCCCTTTTTCACGAGCAGAGATTGCCCGGCGTTAAAATAGACGTCGCTGAAATCAACCTGCTTTTTACGTTCATCCGAAATGGTCATCGTCGCGATAATGGCGTCGATGTCCCCGTTTTGCAATAAGGTGATTCGTGTTTTGGACGTGACCTCTTTTAGTTCAAGTTTGGTTTCATCGCCAAAAATATGTTTGGCTACAGCCTTAGCGATGTCGATATCAAAGCCTTCTACTTTTCCGCTAGCCGGGTCTTTCAGTCCGAACAGCTTGGTATCGTATTTCACACCAACGACCAGTTTGCCACGCTGTTTGATCGCTTCCAGCCCGTTGGCTGCTGCCGGCTCATTCCCCGACGTTGCCGCTCCTTCTTTGCCTCCACAGCCTGCCAAGACGAGCAGACAAGATAAAGCTACCAGCACCAAAGTACTCCATTGAAATCTTTTTCTCATCAGAACATTCCCCTTTCGATTTACGCTACATTGGTAGTCTGTTTAATGATGAATCAGACGGCTCAGGAACAGGCGAGCCCGTTCTTCACCCGGATTCTGAAAAAATTCGGCAGGTTGGCTGTCTTCCAAAATTTGTCCTTTGTCCATAAAAATCACGCGGTCCGCCACTTCACGTGCAAAGCCCATTTCATGAGTGACAATGACCATTGTGATGCCCTGATGGGCGAGCGAGCGCATAACATCCAGTACCTCTCCGATCGTTTCGGGATCAAGTGCTGAAGTAGGCTCGTCAAATAACATAATTTTTGGATTCATCGCGAGCCCGCGGGCGATCGCGACCCGCTGCTGCTGTCCACCGGACAATTGGGCGGGGTAGCTCTGTGCTTTTTCCTCGATTCCGACGCGCTTTAGATAGGTGATGGCTGTTTGAGTAGCTTCTTCTTTCGAGATGCCCAGTACCTTCATAGGTGCCAGTACAATGTTTTCAATTACCTTTTTGTGGGGATACAGATTGAAATGTTGGAACACCATTCCGATATTGCGGCGGAAGGCATTAATATCAATCTTTTTGTCATGTACAGGGATCTCGTTAACGATCAGTTCCCCATCCGATATCGTTTCCAGACGATTGATGCAGCGAAGCAGGGTGCTTTTACCCGAGCCGGAGGGACCGATGATGACGACGACCTCGCCCTCCTTAATCTGAAGATTGATGTCTTTGAGTACATGGAAATGACCGTAATGCTTGTTGACATTGTGAAACTGGATCAGAGAGCTCACCCCTTTTAGGCTTGGATACATAACTTAGTAGACGGATTGACATGATCAAGCTCTATTAGAATTTCAAAATTTCTCTCATGATACTATAAGCTTACAATAAAAAACAAGATTTTATGTCATAAAACTTTACGTGTAATGTATTTCGGTGTGTTTTTTACTAGTAAACTGTTATTTATATGATGAAAACGGATAAATATCCGTAATTTTATGTTATTAAATTTGACATAAATTATTGATCCTCGACATGCCAAGGGAGAAACGTGACAAAAGCAACGCTATGTTTTACAGTAGGGAAGAAGGAATTTAGGGTAAAGGAAGGTTAGACAATGACGAAAGCTATTTCACCGCTAGTAACGGCATTGGGCATGGAGCCCCATCCAGAAGGCGGCTGGTACAAAGAGATGTGGAAGGCCCATTTCCAAATTCCGAAGCCTGTACTGCCGGATGTGTATTCCGGTCCGCGCTTTGCAGCTTCGTCTACGTATTTCTTGCTGCATCCAGGCGAGTTCTCCGAGTGGCATGTGGTCCATTCTGATGAGCTGTGGTTATATCATAGCGGAAGCCCTGTAGAGTTGAAATTGGGTGGAAGCGGAGAAGAGCCTGGTGAAGAAACTGTGATTATCGTCGGTGCGGATGTGGAGGCAGGACAGCATCCACAAGCACTTGTCCCAGGAGCAGTATGGCAAACGGCACGTCCGCTTGGGGATGAGCCCGTGCTGGTAACCTGTGTGGTTGCACCAGGATTCCACTTTGATGATTTCAAGCTGATTGCCAAGAATCCAACTGAATCATGATGTGAGCATTGGCGGGTGTATTTCTGTAATGAACAGGAATGGCCCGCCTGATTTATTTTTACTCATTGAAATAGGTGCTTTAAAATAGCTTTAGGTGCTTAGTTTGGCCTGAACAATGAGACGATGGGTGGGGTTTACGAGAGGGTCACATGTAATCAGTGTGAGCAGCTTTTGGTTTTTGAAGCTTTTCAGAACAGACACGTCCGTAGGATCGACCACTTTCAGGCTATAAACGCTATATACATATTGGTTACCCCGAGTGTTGACAACAATCTTATCCCCGATCTTCAATTCATTTAGACGATTAAATAAACGCCCAGAGGTACGGGCTCGATGAGCAGCAATGGCGGCATTCCCCGCTTGTCCCAGCGTCCCCGTTTCCGGCATATGTACAGCCGCGTGTCTCATATTTATCCTCGTTGCGCCTTCCAATACAGGGAGCTTTAAAGCAATACGACTTATACCAATAGTGGCTATGGGAATTTGTTCATTAGCGCTTGCCATGGGAGCAGGGGATGGGGAAGTATTTTGTTGCCGAGCCTCACTAACCGGAACTTCCGTAAGACGAGTGGACAAGCGAGCATTGCTGTCCGTACGACTGGAGGTCCATAGCGCGTCGCTTTTTCCTGATGGTAGCTCTGCTGCTTTTAATAGCTTGCTTTGTTCCTGATCCTCATTCCATTCTGTCGCTTTAGGAAACAAAATAAAAAGTAAGCCTAACACAATAAACACATAGGAAAGTTTACGCAGACTCAGCAATCTCGCCTCCCCTAAGCAATGTACGGGTTATACATATTTTTTAAAAAAATGCCCCATTCCCGACTCATTCCAATCGGGATGGAATGGCCGGGAGATCAGGGCAGGTGATTCAATTTTATTTTTGGTTTGTCCGTCTGAATTTCAAAAATACACCCCATATAACCATCGCTATGCCTGTCAAATAGAACGGAACGGGGCTGCTTTCACCTGTTTGGGGCAATTGATGTACCGCAGGTGTATCCTCTGGCTCTTCTGGCTCTTTCCCCGGAACCTTGACACGGATTTTGGGTTCGGGATCGTCCTTCGACTCCACCGGAGGAGGATCTTGATGAGGCATGACGGCTGGCGGCTCCGGCTCCGGCGGTATAGGCGCAGGTTCCTCCTGTGGAGGGACTATGTCCTCCGGAGACTTTGGCAATGACGGAGGAACGATTATAGACGGCGTATCGGGTATTTCCGGATCTTTGTCATGTTTTTTACCTGAGCCTCCGGACGGGGGTGAAGGGTTTGGATGAGTAGGCGTTCCTGGTTCGTTTTTCTTTTCTTTACGATTGGTGATCACAACCCTTTTTACACCAGAGCTTTGTCGCAGTGTTGCGTCTATTTTAATCTCGAGCTTGCCCTCGGTGATTTTATAGCCTTCCGGTGCTGCCAATTCCTCCAAGATGTAATCGTCATGAAGCAAGGAGGAAAAGATGATTTTGCCTTCCTGATTGGTGGTCTGAATGAGAGGGGCTCTTTTTTGACCTTTATCATAGAGCGCAAACTGTGCGCCAGGCAGTACCTTGTCAGGCATATCCTGATCTACCTTGGTCAGCTCAAGACTTTCGGTCACACCCCCGCCGGAACCGGAGCCGGAAGACGTTCGTACGATGATTTCCTGGCTGGTTTCCCGCATCTCTGTCGTCAAGCGATCCCCCTCAAAGGCAACCTTATTACTCACTTTGGCTTTGTCCTCAGCATGAATGAATGACTGGTATTCAAGTATAAAGGCAGTGGAAATATCCTTGGCAAAAGTAAGTTCAAACGTTTGCTGGCCTTGAGCGTCTGTTTTGATATACAGCCTGTAATCTTGGTTTCTAATCAACTCGGTGCCCTTGGTGGTATTTCCGTTGGCAGCGATGATTGTAGAGTACAAATGAAAGGAATCCTCAATTAAGATTTGATTGCTGCTAGGCTGATCTATAATTTTAGCGTTGGATACATGTGACTGTCCTTTATTGATGCGGATGCTCCAGTCGATCTTATTTCCATTTTGTGTACCGACTTTAGATACATATTCTCCGCCATGAGGTACCGTGACTTGCGCTGCCCATTCGGAGACTGTTTTTTGTCCATCCAGTAGAAGGGCTTGATTATGAATTTCCTTTTCAATCAGTTCTCCTTCCAATGAAGTTTGAAAGGTAATCCAGTAGGGAGTCTGTATCTGCTCCTTGAACTGGATACGCAATTCATTCCCATTTTGCTCGGAAGGAGGAATAATGGTGTATTGATCTGCCGGGATTTCAGCCCCTTTTTGTACGCCATCCCACCATCCCAGCAAGGTCATATCGTATACCTTTACGGAGCCGGGCAGTAACTTCTGACCTTGCAACAAGGGGTCTCTCACTTCCGCGTGCTTTAGGATCTTGCGATTGTAGTTAGCTTTAATGTCCCAGGTAATGAGCTTGGAGGTCGCATTATAGCTTCCTTGCTTGGCACCGTTTCGTTGGGTCATAAAGTCCGGCCAGATCGGGCACTCCACGGCATGCGATGATGTTTCTCCGTTTTCAAACTGGTATTCTATAATGGATTTATTACGAAACTCAGGCTTCGTCGTATCCGTTTTCCAGTCATTATTATAGGTGGTTGAATACTTGATCGTATAAGCTTTCTGAATGGTTTTATGAAAAGTGAGCGTAAATCCTTGTTTATAGTCCTGTGATAGCGGAATCAGCTCATAATCCGTGGGCGCACGTAGCTCCGTTGTTCCGTCAACACTTTGAATTTTCAGGGTGTCTGGCAACAAGGCCAAGCCCCCGTTTGGAAACACATCCTGAATGACAATATTTTTCATGGTGTACAAGTCTGTGTTGATGGTAATCACCCAAGGTATGATTTTGGTGTTGTAATTGGGTGTGTCATACATTTTAGTCATAACTCCGCTTATGATTTCCGTCGATACGATCTTCTGGATTCCATCTGAGGTTATGATGTTTGTGACTTTTTCATTTTCATAGACACGGCCTCTGGCTTGGGTCTGGTATCGGATGGTATAGGCTGAATCTACGTCGAGTTTGAATTGAAGTTTGAAGCCGTTGCGGTCCGGATAATCAACTGGGATGACAGTATACGCCCACGATGGGAGTTCCTCCAGTGTGTTTCCCTTAAATACTTTCAAAGAACCGGGCAGCAATTCTTGAGTTTTGTTGAAATGATCAATTAAAAGAGCTTTGGCTTCGGGGATTTTTGTCTCGCCGAAGTTATATCTTATGGCCCACGAGAGTGTTTGTGTGGCGTGATCATATTTTTCAACCTTTTTGGACAAAAATTCACCACGTTCTACCTGAACAGTCGCGGTAGCAGCAACGTCCTCTATCGCATCTCCTGAAAGCGTCGCTGTGTTGGAAAAACGATTTTCGTCGCCAGTAATGCGCGTGAAATATTGAATCTGGTAGGCCGTGTTCATGCTATCGTCTTGAAAATGAATCACAAACCCTGTCCCGGCTTGATCTGCCTCAATGGCATATTCACTCGCATTTACTAGGTCTCGAACAACGGTCGAGCCGTCGATATTGACTTGGAGATGATAGAGCCGGATAGAGTCTCTTCTGAGTTCCAGTCCTGAAGGAATTGGATCGGTAATGAGGGCCTGCTTTATGGTATTTAGCTGTTTGTTCACATCAATGGTCCAGTCGATCTGGTTTGTTCCAGCTATTTTCCCTTGTTTGCTTAGGGTTGGCCCTGACTGGGGTTTTACATTCACGATGACCGTTTGCACCCCGCCTTTGATTGGAATCGCAATGATGATCTCTGTACTGCCTTTCACCGTTTCTTTCGTAAACTCGGTTTTGATTTGCAGTTTGCCGCTGACATTGGAATGATTCTCTACATATGGGTTAAAGGTCATGATCACCTTGCCCTGACGATCTACTGTGAAGTATCCCACGGTTCCGTCAGTAGTGACTAACGGAGATGAGATATCAGTGTAGATGACAAACTGTTCTGGTAAGTGAAAGGTAAAGGTGTCCCCTGCCTTATACGTATTGTCAGGAAGCTCCCATTCATAGCCTAGTTGGATGGCTGATCCGATGTCGAATTGGCTGCCGGGACTATATACCGCATCAATGACACGCCCTGCTTCGTCGGTCAGGCTCAACTTCGTTAGTATGCTCTGCGGAGCGGCATCATGTTGAGACTTTGAACGGGCTGCTCCCTGAACGAAGGGGACCGTATTTGGAGGAATCTCCCTAGGGGGTTCAAGGTTTGGGACGACGTATACAGCATCCGTAACGGGATGTGTAGGATCGGATACAGCACTCTGCGGCTGTTCTGGGGCTGGAGCATCTGCGTAAGCCAGCGTTGCGCTGAAAAAGCTTTGGACAATGAGCAATAAGGCAATGATCATTACATTTATTTTTGTTCTCATGCTCCAAGTGATTCTCCTATTCATCGTAATATGGTAATGCTTCGTTCGAAATTAGTATATTCAGCATGCTAGGCTGACATGACTATCCCAATAGAAAAAAAGCCCTGATCATAGCGATCAGGGCTTTCCTCGAGATAGGCATAGCAATTTGTGATGGATCTATGTAAAAAAGGGCATAATAAAAAGCTCGTTCATCTGGTAGCTGGCTGCCATCCGGATAGGAAGGCCCTATAGTTTTGCGTCACTGCCTTTCGACAGCTTTGCCATTAACTTGAATAGCTTGTGCGTCTATCATCTATCAAACTGATTTCATGTAACCTCTCATTTACAGCTTGGAACGGTTTCCCCACTTTTTGCGGAAGGAATGAGGTGTTTCTCCTACATGCTCCTTGAACAGGTTAATAAAATGGCTCGTATTGGGAATCCCTACGTACCTTGCGATATCCACAATGGACATGTCACTGGTTTTAAGCCAGCTTTGAGCGGCCGTGATACGGACATTAATGAGATAATCAATCGGAGAGAAACCGATCTGTTTTTTGAAATTTTTAGCCAGATTAAACTTGTTTAATTCAAACATGTCTGCCAGCGAGTCCAGTGTTATTCGCTCACAGTAGGACTGATCCAAATATTGCTGTACCCGACGTACTTCGCTGAGGGTTTCAGCATTCACATGCTGGTGATCATAGGGATGCTGCAAGATGCACATCAGTATTTCACCAATGAGCCTGGACGTTAGCAGTTCAGCGGAAAGACTTCTGTCAGACTGCCCACAAATCAGAGCATGCAGTTTGTCCAATATAATATACGGATTATGCATGGATATTACCGGTTTATTGTGCTTGGCAAATTGTTCGTAAAAGTTTCCGATCAGGTTGCCGTACAGGTATAAACTGATAAACTCCCAGGCTTCATGACCGGAGGTGCTATATTGCACATACTCCTCACAATTAATAAAAAACAAATCATGAGGCTTTAAAATATATTTCTTGTCCCGGTATAGTAATTCTCCCTTACCAGACAACGTAAAAACAAGCAAAAAAGAGGTGAGTTCTTTTCTTTCCACCGTAAAAGCAGAAGTTTTTTGGAAGTACCCTAATTCCTGAATATATAAAAGGGATTGCTTGGCAAAAGCGGAGGGAGTGCGCACAATTACGATAGGTTCGCCGTTCCAGAGGCCCTCGTTGTTTTTTTGGTCTGTTGTCATATTCAATTCCTTTACAAAGAAGCAATTTTATCTAGCTTATCTTGGTTTGATTTAACCAATATATAATGGCTGATTAAACATGATTTCCTATTTATAAAAGTTTATTTTATCACATGAAATATGTCTATATATCAAATTATGTTTGTAAGTTTTATAGAAGCCTCGCTCTTATGGACATCTAACCTGATCATCCGTATAAAAGGTCGAATATTGTTGAAAGAATTCTGAGGTCATCATGGATTCAAATCCTTTCTGGGGTCAAAGATAGAATTAGTGCTGAAAAAGATATCTTACATGCCCATTCAACTTTTCCCTTCACTTCTCCTTTCGGTTTAAGAAATTTAGGACTTGGTTCTGATAAAATGGTTCGTAAGGCTTATTATTAAAAATGAGATTTTGGGCCCAGTGTTGTGATTTAGTTCACGAACATGAATGTAAAAAAGAGAGATATATGCATAAAAAATTACGCAAAAAGTGGCCTTACGCGTTTCATCAAGAGTGCTTTCAACTTTGGAAATGAGACGGGCAATGATATGATGGGTAATACAGGTATAGTGCTTTACTTACTCGACAGTCAGTTTGGAGGATTACAGGATGGGAAAATCCAAAAATACGAAAACCGCAGCGGCTTGGTCGCTCGTTATTCTAGGGGCAGGCTTTGCAGCCACATTGCCCTTCCAGCAATATGGCTGGGCTCGTTTGTTAGCCGGAGCTTTTGAGGCAGGACTTGTAGGGGGACTGGCGGACTGGTTCGCTGTCACTGCTTTGTTCCGTCATCCGCTAGGCATTCCGATACCACATACCGCGCTGCTTCCTAAAAATAGGGACAAGCTCACAAATGCATTGGTGAGTACGGTGGAAAATAACCTGCTAAACAAAGACAGCATCGCGTCCAAAATTGCAGATATTCGTTTGGCGGATCTGGTGCTGGGCGGTGTGGAAAAAGGATTGCGGACGCCAGAAGCGGCGGCATCCATAGATGTTCTCGCCAAGCGGCTCGTCCAGTCGCTCCCGCTCGCGGAATTGGCTCCGGTCATCGTGGCAGAGCTCAAGCGGCAGGTGACTGACTTTGACGCCGGACCGCTGCTGGAGGCGCTTGCTCGTCAGACCAGCGAGAAGGGCTACGATCGCCGCGCACTGGATTACACGCTGGAGCAAGCCGAGTCCTGGCTTTTGCGACCGGAAACGGGCTATACGCTGGGCACCTTAGGGATGCAGGCTGTCAGCGGTTTGCAGGTGAGCGGGCTGATGCAGTTTGCTTTGAACGCATTCCTCGGCTATCTGAACGAAGAGCGTATGGGTGAAATGATTCGTCATTTCCTGCTGGATCAGGTAGCAGAACTGCAAAGGGAAGAGCACCCGCGCCGTCAGGCCGTGCTGGATGGTCTGAGAACACAGGTGACCCGATTGGCGACGAAAGATACGGTTCAGGAAGGATTGAACGGCTGGAAGGATAGCCTTGTTGAAGCCTGGGAAGGCGATGCGTCAGTGCTGGGCAAAATGGAAGAGCTGCGTATACGCTTATTGGACTACATGGAAGACGGAAGCTATGTGCAGACCTATATTTTACCGCTATTGGATCGGATGCTGGCTGATTTAAAAGGGAATACCGAGCTGCTGGACAAGATCAATGTGCGAATTGTGGAAGGTATTACTGGACTGGTGGAAGCCAACCATAGTCGGATTGGTAACTTGGTGCGCGAAAATGTAGACAAAATGGATAACAAATCCCTGATTGCACTGATGGAGGACAAATTGGGACAGGATTTGCAGTGGATACGTATTAACGGCGCAGTTACAGGCTTCCTGATCGGCATTGTGCTGACAGGTATCCGTATGCTAATCCAATAGACCAGAAAAAGCTACAGATAGGGTTGTGGAAGCATGAGGCTTTGGCATGAACATTTAATCGACAAGTTACCCCGCCCGCAACTGCTGGGGCAACATCGTGAGTGCTGTGCCCTGCGCGGGAATGGGTGGGGCAAGCCACACGCCACTGTGAATTATGTGTTCGACTATCATCCGATGCTGCTGGTGCGCTATCATAGGCTCATTATGGACGAAATGAAAAGCAGAGGGTACAACGTTGATCCACTATGGGAACAGCCATTGTATCGCGGTAAGCAGTGCGAGCCTTGGGGCGCGGAGCTAGGTGAGGAACTGGCAGGCGCGTGTGCATATGTGGAGCATGACGACGAGTATATGAAGGAGTGCCTGGATAACCTGGCTTCCAAGGGTACTTTAATAGAGATTGAAGTGACCTAAAAAAGGCGGGTTGCGGTGTGTTCATCATTCAGATGAAGTGCCGCAAGCCCGCTTTTTACGTGTTTTAATGTTCAGAGTTTGGGAAGGTATGGGACCAGGTTACAGAATCCAGCGTGTGACCTTTTCCAGTGGTTGTCTGGATTTTTCCCGCTTGGGTTCATGAGCACGATAACCGAAGGCAGCAATGACCGAAATATCGAGCAGTCCGTTCTCCAGCAGTCCTTCTTCCTCCAAAATGGCATGCACCTGATCGTAGTTAAAGCCCTCAATTGGACAGGAATCAATACCGATCTGAGCCGCCGCTGTCATCATATTGCCTAAGGCAATGTAGGTTTGCTTGGAAGCCCAGTCAAATAACGTACGTTCATTTTCCAGCAGGCGTTGATTTTCACCCTGGAAAATCTTATAGCGACCCGGTAGTGAGGCAAAGTCTTCCTCAGACATACCTTTAACCTCTTTATACATATACTCCACGTAAGGAGAATCATAACGGACATCCTTGCGCGCCAAAATCAGGACGACGTGGCTAGCGGCAGGAATCTGCTTTTGACCGCCGCTGGAAACTGCAGCCAGCTTTTCTCTCAATGCCTGATTTTGTACCACTACAAACTGCCATGGTTCAAAACCGACGGAGCTCGGAGAAAGTCGTCCGGTTTCAAGAATGAACTGAAAATCCTCTTCCGGTATGATGCGATTGGGATCGAATTCCTTCGTAGCATGTCTGAACAGAAAGGCATCCAAAATTTCCTGTTTTTTAGCTGATGTATTGGACATAAAATGTTCTCCTTTGGGTATGGATTTAGTTGGTACTCTATGGGTTTTCTGCTACTATAATGAGAGCTGATATCGAATATATAGTTATCATATATAAAGTTTTTGCAGGGAACAAGTACGCACATATTTGTTCCTTGTCATACGTCTGGGGCTATTGGTTTACACATTCTGCAGAAAGAAGGGGTATACATGGCACAGGAGATGGAACATGCGGTTAGCGTTAATTATGGATGTCCGGTAGCGAAAACCGTCGGGGTTATAGGCGGCAAATGGAAGGGAGTCATCTTGTATCATTTGACCACAGGGCCGCGGCGCTATAACGAAATTCGACGGACCTTGCCTAATATTACACAGCGGATGCTAACCTTGCAGTTGCGTGAATTGGAGAGAGATGGCATTGTGCACCGTGAAATTTATAACGAGAATCCACCGCGTGTGGAATACTCGCTTACCCCGTTGGGAGATACGTTAAGGCCGTTGCTGGATTTTATGAGAGACTGGGGGATCTTCTATGGAGAACAGAGTTGCGAGCCTGTGACGACCACTTCCAAATCAGGCAAGCACTTTTGTTAAAGGGAATGAAAAAAGCCCGCCAGATGATTTCATAGAAGACGCATAAGAAATCATTAGCGGGCGGAATAAGGCCAGATTTACTTAGGATAAAATGTACACTTATTTAAACTCGATGGCTTCGTTCATCTGCGCCCAGGTCGTTTCTCCAATGATGCCCAAGCGCCAGATAGCGATTCCTTTGAGGTCATAACGTTTGGCTAAACCGATCTTGGCGTTAACGGTGCTGTCTTTTTCGCTCCCCATGGAAATCCCCAAAATGAGCTTGTCGCGCGAGGTTTCCTTCAAAGCCAGTTGGATGGCTTCATCCACTTTTTCCAAAGGCTCAGGTGTAGCCTTTTGTCCGTAATCATAGGCCATGATGATCAGATCGTCCGCCAGATTGCCCAGCGTTTTGTAGTCATAGCCAGAGTAAGAACTGTTCAGCGGATGCAGAACGACGGTGAGCTTGAGCCCAGCCTGATGCGCTTTGGCTGATAGCTTTTTAATAAAGGCGTTGTAGTCTGAACGAGCTTTGGCTTTATCGCCGCTCCAGCCCAATCCTTCCAGGTCTAGCGTAATGCCTTTAAATTGTTTGTCGGTGGCGGTGCTGACGATTTGGAAAATGGTTTGTTCTTGAAGCTGCGCATTTTCCAAAACTTTGGTCAGCTCGTGATTGCCATCTCCGGAATAGACCATCAGGTAGGGAGAAGTTCCCTGGCTGTCTGCCTCCTGTACAATGGACTCCGGTGTTACGGTTCCAGCGGCTTGAGGCCATTTGTATTCTTTGCCGTTTGTCGTAAATTGTCCGTTCGTATCAATTCGACTCCAGCCGAAGGCAACTGCGTTAAAATCCGGTATTTTGGATTTTTGGTCAAAGGAAGACAGCGCATAGAAGCCTACTGTATACATAGCTTCACGAGGCGATGTAATGGAGACCGTCCGTGTTCCCTGGTTCCAGTTCACCGTGGCTCCAAACTGCTGCCCGAAAAAGCCCAGCGGAATCATCGTGCTGCCGCGCACGGTTTGCGGAGCTGCTGTTAGTTGAACCGTTTGTCCGTCCACTGTGGCATTGCGGCTACCCATCTTTAGAACCACCTGCTTGGTAGCAGTGCCTTGCGCTTTGGTAGCAGTAATGCTTTGGCTGGCTTGGTCCCATTTCACTGTAATGCCAAGAGCTTCAGAAATCGCGCGAAAGGGAACCATGGTCGTGCCGTTCATCATGGCAGGTTGTACAGGGAACGGTAATGGATATCCGTCCAGCATAATGCTGATCTTGCTGGCCTCGGCTTGTGCCAAGGGGCTGTATATGCCCGCTGCGGTACTTAGAAAAATAGCACTAGATAACAGAGCCTTATTTACGATTTTCATCCTATGATCTCCTATGCTCAATAGATTGCAATGCTATCATGTTAGAATCGTGAGGGTTCTACCATTTTACCAAAAAAATGATAGAAAGGTGAATGTGAAATAATAGGATGAGATGAATCTGAGTATGTATTTAAGCTGAATGATTAATCGTTTTCTTTCATACAAAAAAAGCTGACCCCTTTAAATAGGTGTCAGCTTTTCCTTTTTAAAACGATTCTAACTTTATACGTAACCCAGATTACTTGCGGCGCTTGAGTGCAATGCCGACAGCTGCGGCACCAAGAACGACTGCAATGATCGAGAGGACGAGTGCTGTCATTTGTGCAGTAGAGCTGGCAGGAGCAGAAGCGGCAGGTGCAGCTTCTACAGCATTGTTCGAAGCAGGTGCGGTGCTGCCGCTATCTTTAGTCGTATCTGTGCTCGCGTGGCCTGCTGCCGTACCCGCTGAATCGTGTCCGCTGTCTGCGGCAGGGGTTGCGGACGTGGCTTCCGCCGTGATTTCGGTAATGGAATGAGGATTGTTACTTCCTTCGTCGCCCGTCCATTCCACGATACTTCCGTCACTGTAATATTGGAAAGCGTCCCAGGCTGCTGCGGTATTCTGGTCTGCATTTTGCGCTACAAAGCTGAAACGCTGATACTGACCCGCTTGAATGCCGTCTTTTTCAGTCGTCCAGGTTACGGTAGTTACTTTGCCAGAGCTGTCTTTTTCGGTGGCAACCTTCCAGTCAGGTACAGGCTCGTATTGTTTGAAAACGACCTCTTTCGGAATTTTCAAGGCGACTTTGGTGGTTGGAATGTTTTTTTCCACGGGTACTTTCAATGTGTACGTTTCCCACGCATTAGGTTGTGAAACAGAAGGCTTGACTGTCACATGTGCACTGGCCATACCTGCAAAAAGTAAGGCACCAGCTGCAATTAGACCCACAGAGGTCGCAAACCTGGAAAATCTGGATTTTGCTGTTTGAATCGTTGTATTCATATTCATTTCGCTCCTTTTAAGTATAAAATAATTATTTTTTACCGCCTACATGCAGGGTGAATTCAGCATCAACCGCATCGAGTGAAGCCGTCAGAGCATGTACTTTTACCGCCCATGTTCCTTCGGAGGTCATCAATTCCTGACTGCGGAATGGCTGTTGCTGCTTCACGGGTAGAACAAATTCCTGTTGATCTTGGTCAGGGTCTGCTGGAGTGAGCGTTAATGTAACCTGCTGGATTCCTGAAACGACAGCACCCTTGCTATCCTGAACGGATACCTTAAATTCATTGCTGCCCACAGCATTGGGGCTGACTGCCAGGGTAACGTTATATTCGCCCGTAGTGCGAGTCTCCTCAAACGGTACAGCAGGTGCCTGGCCGGGTGACAGGTGAGTGAGCACCGCAGTCAACAGCATTACGAGCAGGCCGACGGACACCTCGGCACGCAATCCCCCAGCGGCTCGCTTGCTCGCCGTAGCTTGCCGTGCGCTGCGGAACTGGCTGGCCGCGAAGGCCAGCATGACTAGCAGCAGCGCTGCCTTCCCGAGCAGAACGAGTCCATAGGACGTGTTCAGCAGCATGGAGGGAGCCGGAATGTACAGCACGGCTCCATATATACCGGTGGCGATTAGCGCCGCCACCATAGCAATGCCCCAGCCAGCAAAGCGGCGCAGGGCGGCTTGTCGCAGAGTTGCCCGCTCGGATACGGGCAACTCTGCTCCGGCAACAGGCAGGCACACGACCATGACGGCAAGTGAGCCGATCCAAAAGGCTGCTGCCGCGAGATGGACAAAGTCCGCCGCAATGGCCGGAGCCGGATGGGTAGCCGCTGCCGGATGACCGACAAAGGCTTTGGACAGCATGAGGCATAGCGTTAAGAGAGCTGAGCTGTAGCCCCAAAGACGGCGCTGACGATTCGAAATGCTGTAATCCAGCGCGTAAATTAGCGTTACGCTCAGGAGCAGCACGAGAATCATCTGGATAAACCAAATTTGCCCGGCTCCAGTAAACTGGAGAGCTTCTCCCAGAATCGGGAGTGAGAAACCCTCCCTGATGGGAACCCCGGCATCCCATGAAGCCTGAAGTGGCAGGCTGATCAGAATGGCGGCAGACGTTATGCCGTAGCCGCTCCATAGCAGCTTAGTCCAGCGGGGCAATATTTCAAAGGGCCGCTGATTTTGCTTATGCTGTTCACTTCGATTCTTGTCTTGGCTTATGCTCGGTAATATGAACAGCCGGAAACAAATCGCTCCAAAAAGCAGCGATAGTCCTATGTAAAGAAACCAACGGACAGCGATTAAGTCGATTCGTGATGTCCCTGAGCCTTCAGATGCGGCAGCTTGATGAGTAGGCGAATTGGAACTGCTGCCTACTTGAAATGGAATGACTCCGTTAACCGGATGTCCGTCTGCGGATAAAGCTCTCCAATTGACGGAGTAAATTCCATTTTTCACCCCTGGAATCAATTGGATTTCCATGGTGGCTTTGTGATTCGGGTCAAGCTGTGCTTTTCCTGTGTCGACCCGCTTGCCTGTTTCATCGGTCACTTTGATCGACATGAAGGCAGATTGCAAATCTTCATTGAAGGTGATGGTCACCTGAGAAGGCGACTTGTCCAAAACCTGATTTTCGGTCGGACTGGATTCAATGACAAATGCATGAGCCCATGAAGAGTGAGGAAACAGGATCAGAAGGGGGAGACACAGCAATAAAAGACAAGCCACACGGGCTGGTCTGGACAGGTACAACATGCCTGTGAAGTCACCTTCTCTCGATTACTTGAAGCGAGGATATCCCCATTTGTAGTATTTTATACGGACAAACCCATTCCTATCTTAATCATAGTGCATATAGCGTGAATAGATGGAGCGAATTATGACATTTATATGAAATTTGAAATAATAAGCATTATACAAAATGCCAATCATATGAAAACCCCTAGTGTGGTTGAATTCAGGACGATTTCAACGACACTAGGGGGAAAGAGGAAGAGCCTATGAAGGAATTAGAGCCCTGTTTCCATGAGATCCGTGAAAGCAGGTTGCTTTTGTTGAATATAATGGATAAAAGTAGCCGTTAGTTTGGGATCGAATTGGCTACCCGAGCAAGCACGTAGTTCTTCAATGGCCTCCTCGAACGTTTTGGTGGGTTGATAGGGGCGCTCAGTTGTCATCGCATCAAAAGAGTCGATGATCGTCAGCATCCGACATAAACGTGGAATTTGCTCGCCCTTAAAGCCAAACGGATAACCTCCTCCGTCATAACGTTCATGATGCAGCTCCACAAAAGGAACCAAATCTATGAATCGTTCGTTGGCTTCGACAATTCGTTTGCCCCACATGACATGCGCTTGCACCATCTGCCATTCCTCACCGGACAGCTTCTCTTTTTTGTTGAGGATATTCCAGGGAATCTCCAGTTTACCAATGTCATGAATGAGGGCACCTAGTATGAAACACCGCTTATCCTCCGGTCCGAGCTGAAGCACATCGCTCATGTCTGCTGCATATCTGAATACCCGTTTGGAATGCTTGAAAGTGTTAATATCCTTGTACAAGAACAAATTAAGCTGCTGCTCAAGATCACGAATATCCTGTCCCAGATCGACCTCGCGCTCCACATCGTTTAAGCTTCCGTGCATATGAACGATGTTTTTGCCCTGTTTCTTGGCGTAGTACAGGGCTTTATCCGCCAGATCGACCAACTGTGATTTGTCGTAGATGTCAATGCGACTTTGTGCAATGCCTGCCGAGAAGGACAGACAGCCGTGCGGAAAAATTTCAACACCCTCGTAACGAGAATCATTCAATCTTTTTCGAATAGCATTGACTATTTCATATGCTTGTTCGGCGGTATGATCGGGCATAAGCAGGGTGAATTCTTCTCCACCATAGCGGGATACGGTGATGTGGGTGCCGGAGGTTTCCTTTTTAAGAAACTCACCGAGAAATCCCAGTAGCTGATCGCCTTTGAGGTGACCGAAATGATCATTGTATTTTTTGAAATCATCAATATCAATCAGCGCCAGACTGAGAGGGGTATTTTCCGATCTGGATATATTTAATTCAGCTTCAAGTGTATTTTCAAAGTAGCTGTGATTGTATAGCCCTGTTCTGCGATCCATGTTCGCTTTTTCTTCGATTTCCCGATACAGCGTGAACATTTGCTTGAATGCGTGAGACAGAAGCATGCTTAGCCCAAGAAACAGCAAAAGTCCTAAAATACCGTTGTTATAAATCAATGTAGTCAATACCAAAGACAGAATGAGTGTACATAAGTATACGAGCAGGGATTCAGCCAAAAAAGCCTGTTTAAGCTCATTGAAGGACCCTTTGTATGCGATATAAAAGTAGATGCCCAGTGTGATTGTGTTCACCGCAAAGTAGCAAATCAACGCCAGTAGGTAGGAAGCAAAATGATCTTGGTTTAAAGCTCCCTGCGTTCCGCCGCTTAGCTCAAATACTGTTGAAGACAGGAAAATGGAAAGGGCGTAAATGGAAAAATTGACAGTATGCTTCCACCAGGATAGCTCTGTGTGCCGGAACATGGCAATGATTACATTTAACAGCAAAATCAGAATAGCAATTTCGGTGCCATGCACAAAAATACAAGCCAGATACACGGAGGAATCCATGGACTGCTTGTTGCTGGCCGGTGGTAGCTGGAATGTAAAATGCTCCAGAATCAGAACTGCCCCCAATAGGGAATAGATCGTGACCCACTCTGTTGTCGTATAGTGCAAAAAGGACCATTGGTTCGTATACAGGAGGACGATCACGCCTGCCAAACATATGAAAAACACATATATTCCCGTCGCGGTAACCCGTTCTTGCAGCTGTTTTATTATACTCATCATTTCTTCTCCTGCCTTGTCGTATCTTGATGTCAAAGCTACCAGGGGTGAATGGGATAATTTACAATTTTGTAATCGAAAATTTCACATGAAAAAACAGGCCGGAATCCAGCCTGTTTTGTTGAGCCTGTGCTTCCTTTTTTTCTTATCGGTGACTAGCCCCCGATTTTGTAACCGGAAGTCAAAGCAATTATGACAGAAGCTACGATAATAGCATTGATAATCACACGGGAGTATTTCAAGTTTTTCATAGGGTTCCCTCCCTTCCTTGGAATAAGGTACGCACTAGGCGTGGCGGGGATTGGTTTCTTGCTGTTTATCCTTGGTTCTTTTCACGACCATAATGCTTTGGATAAACAGGAACATCCCGAAGTTCATGACAACATCTCCAATACTAATTACCTGCGTGCGGGGATATGGCTTGGAGAGAGGAATAATGTCACCAAGCAATGATAGACGCGTGCTCGCATCCATCATGTAATGTTTCGAGATGACACTTCCGGATTTAAGCATATCTGTATAATAGGGACCCAGCACCTCCGAAGCGCTCAATGAGACCGGCATCCGGCCACCATTCACCGCCATGACGATAAAATTCATCAATACGCCGATTAGAATAAGCTTGAATCCCTTATGGTGTCTGTTCAACCAGAGAAATATCAATCCAACCACGTAGACTCCCATAAATAGATACCCGTTAATGGCTGCCAGCCAAGCCCACTTTTCCTGGAAATAAAAAATAATAAATTGTACCAGCAGCAGCACGGGGAACATCCAGCCAGCTATAAGGCGAATTTGACTGAAACGGATCAGACCTTGCCGCCAGCCTCCTCTGAACAGACCTACAATGAGACCCAGTAGCACTCCATCATAGACCATTATCATTCTCCAGATTCCACAAATTTTTTGTTTTGGTTACCGTATAATTCGACCTGAAATTGGTAAATTCCTGCCTGATATATAGTAGTTTTGAAAAAAAATTGCGGATTAGCGTGTAATTATTCGAAGCCAGACGAAATGAGTGATATCATGATATATTGAAGTAATTATTTATATTTTTGTGAAAAGGATGATTATTATTATGAACCGGTTATCCAATACTGTTATGGTTGCCGCAGATATGACCAAATCGCGAATATTATGGATCGCCTTTGTCCTGGGTGCATTGAGTGCTTTCGGGCCGTTGTCCATAGATATGTATTTGCCATCGTTGCCGACATTAGCGGACAATTTGCATACGACCACTTCGCTGGCGCAGCTTAGTTTAACCGCCTGTCTGTTGGGACTGGCCGTTGGTCAGATCGTTGCTGGTCCACTTAGCGACGTAAGGGGTCGCAGAGGACCTCTGGTGATCTCGCTCATTCTGTACGCTGCTGCTTCGCTGTTATGCGTGTTTGCGCCGAATATCGGTATGCTCATTGCACTTCGCTTTATTCAAGGGCTTACAGGATCGGCGGGGATCGTGATTTCCAGAGCTGTAGCCCGTGATCTTTACTCGGGTAAAGAGTTGACACGCTTTTTCTCACTACTTATGCTGGTGAACGGCGTGGCCCCCATTGCTGCACCAGTACTGGGCGGTGTTATTTTGAACTTTGTTTCTTGGCGTGGTGTATTTATGGTGCTTTGTGTAGTCGGCGTGGCTATGCTGATTGCCGTCGTCTTGGGTTTGCCAGAAACGTTGCCAACGAACCGCCGCTCATCCGGTGGCTTGAAGCAGACGCTAGGAACACTCGGTCACTTGTTTGCCGATCGACGCTTTATGGGCTATGCCTTCTCACAGGCGCTGATTACAGGAGCGATGTTCGCGTATATCGCTGGTTCACCATTCGTGCTTCAGGATATTTTCGGGGTTTCTCCTCAGACGTATAGCATCATTTTTGCAGTGAATGGTTTGGGGATTGTATTGTTTTCGCAGTTGACGGGTAGACTCGTGGGTCGCTTCAGCGAACGACAGTTACTCTTGTCGGGTCTGGTAATTGCGGCTGTAGCCGGAATCAGCTTGCTTACTGTAGCCTTTACCGGAGGCCAATTGTTTGCTGTTTTAGTTCCTCTGTTTTTTGTCGTTTCCTGCGTAGGAATTGTGAGTACAACGACGACTTCATTGGCAATGCAGAGTCAGCAGCGCTCCGCAGGCAGTGCGTCCGCCATGCTTGGTTTGTTGCCGCTATTGCTTGGTTCCATTGCTTCACCGCTAGTAGGTTTGGGGAGTGGGACAACCCCCGTACCGATGGCGGTCGTTATAGCTATAGCCGAGATTGGCGCGCTATTAAGCTTTGTCGTACTTGCTAAGGAAACACGCTCAAAAGTATAAAATAGGGCGGGAAAGTGACATTTTTCTGGAAGGTTGACATACCCCATGGGGGTATATTATGATAGGGGTATAACAAATGTATAAATGCATATACACCACACAGGAGGCTGATGTATGGCTGAGGAGCAACCTGTTTCCCACACTGAAGCCCATGAGAATCACTGTGGAACAGATGGGGAAAAGACAGTTAGAAAAAGTCATCATTCGGCAGAATTCAAGAACAGCCTCGTATCCCGGTTGAACCGTATTGAAGGTCAGGTTCGCGGAATTAAGGGCTTGATTGAGAAGGACACTTACTGTGACGATGTACTGAACCAGATTGCGGCTGTCCAGTCCGCGCTGAATGGTGTCGGTAAGCTGCTGCTGGAAGGGCATATGAAAAGCTGTGTCATTGAGCGCATGCAGGCAGGAGAACAGGAAGTGATTGACGAGCTGCTGGTTACGGTCAAAAAGCTAATCCGTTAAGAGTAGTATTCATACACATTATGGGTACGGAAGTACCCCTGGGGAGGAAAAGAAAATGGCACAAGTTACATTGAACGTAGAAGGCATGAGCTGCAATCATTGCGTGAAGGCAGTAGAAGGAGCTTTGGAGAAAGTTGGCGCTACCGGCAAGGTCAGCCTTGAAACGAAACAAGTGAATGTAGAATATGACGAGTCCAAGCTGAATGTTGAAGCTCTGAAAACAGCCATTGAAGACCAGGGCTATGATGTTGTTTAAGCTGAAGATGCTTTATGTGTGAAAAGACTTGTTTCAAAGGAGAAGCTTCCATATTAGAAGCTTTTTCTTTTTGGATATGATATACCCCACTGGGGTATAAGAGGAGGGTTACCATGGAAAACCGTGCGACCGACGGTGACAAGCAGACAACGCTTCACATTACGGGGATGTCCTGCGCCGCCTGCGCAAGCCGTATTGAGAAAGGTTTAAATCGAATAGATGGTGTGGCACAGGCTAATGTGAATTTGGCTTTGGAGCAGGCGTCAATATCCTATGATCCCAAGCAGGTGGAGATCCCTGAGTTCCGCGATAAAATTGCTTCTCTTGGGTTTGGAACTGTAAGTGAAGAAGCCAATCTGAACGTGACGGGCATGACTTGCGCGGCCTGTGCAACCCGGATTGAAAAGGGATTGAATCGGATGCCGGGTGTAACAGGTGCCACGGTAAATTTGGCGATGGAAACAGCTCATGTGGAATATGCCGCGGGGAGTATTGCGGTTGGTGATCTGGTGAGCAAGATTGAACAGCTGGGCTACGGAGCGATCCCGCAGAGCGCTGAGGACAATATCGCGGATGTGCGCAGTAAGGATATCCATCGTAAAAAATGGAAGTGGATTGTGTCCGCAGTGCTGTCGTTTCCGTTGTTGTGGGCGATGGTGGCTCACTTTTCCTTTACGTCATGGATTTATGTGCCAGAATTGTTCTTGAATCCATGGTTCCAACTAGTGCTGACAACGCCGATTCAGTTCGTCATTGGTTGGCAGTTTTATGTGGGTGCGTACAAAGCGCTTCGCAACGGGAGTTCGAATATGGATGTGTTAGTTGCACTGGGTACGTCTGCGGCTTATTTTTACAGCTTGTACCTTACTCTGCGTCCGTCTGATGTCATGGAGGGAATGGCGGGGATGCCTGTCATGACCATGCCAGAGCTGTATTACGAGACAAGCGCGGTGCTCATTACGCTTATTTTGGTTGGTAAATGGTTTGAAGCAGTAGCTAAAGGGCGTTCGTCCGAGGCGATCAAGAGCCTGATGAGTCTACAGGCGACGACGGCACGTGTAGTACGTGATGGACAAGAGCTTGATATACCGATCGAACAGGTACGTGTGAAGGATATCTTTATTGTACGACCCGGCGAGAAAATTCCTGTCGATGGTGTGGTCGTGGACGGACGTTCCGCAGTGGACGAATCCATGTTAAGTGGTGAGAGTCTTCCGGTTGAAAAAGAGGCCGGTTCCGCAGTTACAGGGGCGACGCTCAATAAAAACGGGGTACTACGTATCCAGGCCGAGCGTGTGGGTGGTGATACGGCGTTGTCCCGTATTATTAAGGTCGTGGAAGATGCCCAAAACTCCAAGGCTCCAATTCAGCGGATTGCGGATCAG
This sequence comes from Paenibacillus sp. NMA1017, assembly GCF_058895805.1. NCBI lineage: Bacteria > Bacillati > Bacillota > Bacilli > Caryophanales > Paenibacillaceae > Paenibacillus > Paenibacillus sp. NMA1017. The sequence continues at coordinate 49,664 of NZ_JBZXYR010000007.1, forward strand.
ATTTCCGGTATTTTTGTCCCCATTGTTGTTGCTATTGCTGTGTTGGCCTTTATCGTATGGTTTTTCCTTGTGACGCCGACTGATTTTGCAGGCTCACTGGAGAAAATGATTGCAGTTCTCGTCATAGCTTGTCCTTGTGCGCTTGGATTGGCTACTCCAACGTCCATTATGGCAGGATCGGGACGTGCCGCTGAATACGGTATTTTGTTCAAGGGCGGCGAGCATTTGGAAATGACCCGTTCAGTCAACGCAGTGGTATTGGATAAGACAGGAACAGTTACGAACGGCAAGCCAGAGCTGACGGATGTTATGGTTGGTGCAAGCGGCTTGGCTGAAAACGATTTGCTGCGGTTGCTCGGTGCAGCAGAAAAAAGCTCAGAGCATCCGCTGGCGGAAGCCATTGTAAAGGGGATTGCAGATCGAGGAATTGAGCTGGTAGGACCGACAGATTTTGAAAATATTCCGGGTTATGGTGTGAAGGCGCATGTGGAAGGTAAGCAGGTATTGGCGGGTACACGCCGATTGATGAGCAGGGAAGGCATCGCAATAGATGACTCAGCCGAGCAGTCTATGAATGAGCTGGAAAACGCAGGGAAAACCGCGATGCTGGTCGCTGTGGACGGTTCCTATGCCGGACTGGTGGCCGTAGCGGACACGATTAAAGAAACGTCACGGGAGGCCGTTGCCCGTCTGCGGGCGATGAACATTGAAGTCATCATGATTACGGGTGACAATGAACGGACTGCGCGGGCTGTTGCCGCCGAGGCTGGAATTGAACGAGTGCTGGCGGAGGTGCTGCCTGAAGGAAAGGCTGAAGAAGTGAAACGGCTTCAGGAGCAGGGCATGATCGTAGCTATGGTTGGGGATGGTATTAACGATGCGCCTGCGCTGGCTACTGCTAATATTGGGATGGCGATGGGCACGGGAACGGATGTGGCCATGGAGGCGGCGGATATTACCCTCATGCGCGGCAACCTGAACAGCATTCCTGATGCGATCGAAATGAGCCGCCGGACTATGACAAACATACGGCAAAATCTGTTTTGGGCGCTCGGTTATAACGTGATCGGTATTCCAATTGCCGCTTTGGGCTTCCTTGCCCCATGGTTGGCGGGAGCAGCCATGGCATTTAGCTCTGTTTCGGTTGTGCTGAATGCACTGCGTCTCCAACGGGTGAAGCTGTAAATGTATGGATGTATCAGCAGGATAGCGTGCTGTCGGACATCTGTTGCGAGATAAAGTTATTATCAGAGTATAGAGCAAGTACGCACAATTGGTTTTCTGCGTGCTTGCTTTTTGTTGTGTTTGGTTTTTTAAACCATACTGTTAACCTTCATCACGTCAGGTTGCTTATCATTCGTGAAAGTTTCATAATATTTGTAGGAGTGCCATGCAAGAACTTCTTCGTATACTCACAAGCTTGAAGTAGATAAAGAGCTTATATTATGGATTAGGAGTGAAGCAGTCATGAATGATACGATTTCCTTGTTGATGAATCACCGGTCTGTGCGAAAATTCAAGTCAGACGCCGTTACCGACGAGCAGCTCGCAGCTATTGTGGCAGCTGGCCAAATGGCTTCCTCGTCCAGCAATGTGCAGGCATATACCGTTATTGCCGTCACTGAGCCTTCTTTGAAAACAAAACTGGCCGAGTTAGCAGGAGGGCAGGCTTACGTTGAGCAATGCCCCGCGTTTCTGGTATGGTGCGCAGACCTGTATCGTTTGAAGCAGGCCACGCTCCACCATCAGCCAGGCCAGCCTTCCTACGAAGGGTCCGTCGAAAATTATACGGTTGCGACTATTGATGCCGCGTTAGCTGCACAAAATGCAGCGGTAGCCGCTGAATCACTGGGTCTGGGCATCGTCTATATTGGGGGCATTCGTACTAAAATAGCAGAAGTATCCGAGCTGTTAGGATTGCCTGAATTGGTATATCCAGTGTTCGGTATGTGTATTGGCGTACCAGATCAGGAAACGGGCTTGCGTCCACGTCTACCACTGTCCGGTGTTTTGCATATGAACGGCTACGACAAAAATCAAACGATGAAAGCTGTAGAGGTATACGATCACACATCAGCCGAATATTTGAAGGAACGTACGGGCGGTCAACGCTCTACGCCATGGTCTGAGCAAATGGCCACAAGACTGACCGAGCCGGCACGCTTGCAGTTGAAGCCGTTTTTGGAACAGAAGGGTTTCTTGAAGCAATAAAAGTTGAGTAGCGACAAAAAACTCTGCAAAATAAAAGAACCTCCTTATTTACGCATGATGAAGTCCAGCGTAAATAAGGAGGTTCTTTGTTTTGGTTGCACGTTGTGGTTGTAAACCTTGCAGTCAGTAAATAGCTGGTATGCCTTTATCCATCAGATAGTGAGTAAAAGCGTCTCGTATTATCATGAAATAATTGACGTACGTCAGATTCATCTTGATAGGTTAGCTTGCTATACGCGCGAATGACGTCGGCAGTCATCCGTGGATGTGTCTGTTGCCCGGTAAAAGGCCCCTCGAACGGCCAGGGACCGTCTGTCTCTGCCATGATCTGATCAGACGGATACTGTCTTGCCAAACTGCGGATCTCTTCTTCGTACAGGAGATCCGGTGTGAAGGAGACATAATAGCCGTTCCGGGCCATACGTTGGGTCGTGGCGGCAGAGCCTTTGAACCAGTGAAAATGCGCCTGTGTGACGCCATGACGTTCCAAAAGGTCACAGGCGATGTCTGCGTCTTCATAAACGGCGTGCAGGACAATGGGCTTATTATGCTTGCTTGCAAACTGGATAAAACGCTCCAGCAGCGCTATGTAGGGAGCAAGGTCAAAAGGTGAACCGCTCTGTGAGGCTTCCAGCCGATTGTAAAAGGGCAAGCCGACTTCCCCCACGGCGACCATCTGCTGTATATGTTCGTCCATCCAGTCGAATAAGAGGTCAAGCTCAGCTTGTGGTGGAAGAGCCTGTTCGGGATGAAAGCCAAAGGCTGGTCGTACCAGCCTAGGGTAACGCTCAGCTAACCATAGATTGGCTCTGCTGGAGAATAGGTGCATCGACACGGCTATCACGGTTTGGACGCTGCTATTGGCAAGTGAAGCGAGCAATAACTCCTGTTGTTCAGGCGGATAGCTGTCTACATGAATATGCGCGTCGATCAATGGAGCGGGTTCAATTGCGGTCAAATCCAAGCCTAGCTTTGTTTGGCTGTTCCATTTCAATGCACATCGAACTTTTACGTCACTCATGCCGATTCAATCCATCTTCCGGGATATTCTTGTGGACGCTCTGAGCATTGTCCATGTCGCCGTCCAATTTGTGCTTTTCCTCGCGCATCCAGCTGGTCATGGTCCGCTTCCATTCAATAAAGAGCGGATCGAGGGTGATTTCTTCCCTACGCGGGCGGGGAAAAGGGACATCTACGACATGCACCACCGAAGCAGGTCGCGCCGACAGCACATAGATGCGGTCGGAGAGCATCAGCGCTTCTTCAATGCTGTGGGTAATAAACAGCACAGAGCGGCGGTTCTTCTCCCACATGCGCAATAACCATTGCTGCATGTCTGCACGTGTCAGCGCATCGAGTGCGCTGAACGGCTCATCCAGCAGCATTAATTCCTGCGGGCTGAGCAGTGCGCGAAGAAAGGCTGCGCGCTGTTGCATTCCACCAGACAGCGTATGTGGATACGCCTTGGCGAATTTACCAAGTCCAACCTGTTCGAGCCATTGCAAGGCTTCTTTGCGACGCTCGCGTTCACTGGCGTACTCAGGGGGGACTGCTGTAGTTTTACGTGGAGCATTTTCCTGCCCAAGCAGTACGTTGTCCAGCGTGGTACGCCACGGGAAAAGGGCGGGCTGCTGTGGCATATAGCTGATATGCCCACGTTCACCAGTCATGTCCCGTCCGTGCATACGGATACGTCCCTGCTGTGGTTTGAGTAGCCCGCCGATGATGTGAAACAGCGTGCTTTTGCCGCTGCCTGACGGACCGATGAGAGAGACAAATTCTCCCGGCTTGACGGTTAAGGATACATCCTGCAGTACAGGCAGTAAGCTTCGCTTTTCGCGGAAGGCGAGGCTGATGCCTTCCAATTCCAAAGCAGGAGGAGCAGTTGAAGTACTCTGCTGTTCCCCGGCTCGTTGTTCATTAGCCACGTTATGTGATGATAAGCCAATCGGATGCAGACTCATATGCGCCACGTCCTTTCCTTTGTGTATTTAATTTAAGGAGGAAGCTACTCTCGATCGGGTTTCCAGCGAACCAGCCATTTCTCCAGTAGTAAAATAACCACAAACATGAGTAAGCTGAGTGCGACAATAATGCCGATGGCAGCAAAAATGAGGTCCGTGCGATAGGCCGATTTTTGCAGCAGCATATAATATCCAATTCCTTCACTAGCTCCGATCCATTCGGCAATGATCGCGCCCATCACACTATAGGTAGCAGCAATTTTAATGCCAGAAAAGACTTGCGGCAGGGAATGTGGCAGCTCCAGCTTCATAAAAATAGCCATGCGGCTTGCACCCGACATCCGCATATAGTTCATCATCGTACGGTCTGTTCGAGTCAGCCCGTCCATGGCCGCTACAGCCACGGGGAAAAAGCATACTAAGGTAATGACCATCAGCTTGGGTAGCACACCAAAACCAAACCACACCATGAGTAGCGGCCCCAGGGCGATGATCGGAATGTTTTGGCTCAGGATAAGCAGCGGATACAGGGCGGATTTGAGAAAAGGAATTGTATGAAGAACGATGGCGATCAACAGTCCTGTTGCTGTCCCTATAGCGAATCCCGCAAGTGTCAGGCGAATTGTAGCCCATGTATGGGCACCAAGCAGCGCCATCTGGGCCATGCCCTCTTGTACGATGAGGGATGGAGCAGGCAGCAGCCAGGATTCAACATGCAAATAGGAAACCGCCCCCTGCCAGGCCGCTAAAAAGAAGAGGACCGCCACAAAGGGCGGCCATACGCTTTTCCACCAGGATGCGTTCTTGCCTTTCGGATTCATGGGCGATATTTCTCGGTCAGCTTGTTCATGCTGATGCCTTGTAGGTTATGTGCGATTTTGATCTGTGAAATGACGCTGGGACTGCCCGCCTCCGTCAAAGCCTCGTGCATTTCTTTAACCACTCTCAGCAACTCGTCGAGTTCGCCCTCCATGGTCGTATCCAATGGATTCACCTGATGTTTGACGCCGGAGCGTTGAATGACCTCAATCGCCTTATCAACATACGGGTAAGAGTCCTCGTTATTAGGAGTTTTAGGGATTACTTGAATACTGAGCAGTGTATTAGCCATGGAAATTCACCTGTCCTTCATTTGGAGTGTTTTAGAGAAAATCGGGTGGTTTAAGGCGGGTGAGACCGCTTCGCGTTTCATTTGATCTTACGATCGCTGTTGCCGTGGGATTCTTTGAATAAATTTTAAAAGGTAAGAATCCAACGGCAAAGGCGAACGCTGCGCTTCTCCAGATTCAAATGAACCGCTACGCTGCCAACCGCCTTAAAAGCACCTTATTTTTAAAGCTAGGTTGTGTGGCATTTTTACACACAAGCGCATCTGTTTTTGCGCTTTAGATACTATGAGACTAAAGAATAACCAAGTGGAACGAGAACGAAGTGGGCGGAATGGTGCTGTACAAGCGTTAGCGTTCGCCTTTGTACCCAGATTTTAACCTCTGGATATTCATAAAAGAAATCTGGGTACAACAGCGATGGGAAGCACCATCCGACTGCGTAGTGGCGCTTCGTTCTCTTCTCTAGTTCAGTCTTATTTAGCGTTTTAACAAATGATCAGCGCTTGGGCAAGAAGTCGTTTGTGAAGGCTTTATCCACTTCCAAAGGCTTGCTGAGCAGCTTGCGTTCGTACATCCAGTCCGAATAGTTTTGCCATATCTCCGCTTTTTGCACACCCCATTGCGCGGCATCGTCCTGATAACGCGGGCTTAGCCATTTTTGGCTGGCAAGTACCAGCTTTTTATCCAGCTCCGGTACAGCTTTGCTTAAGATGTCCGCGGCTTCTTCCGGATGGGCGATGGTGTATTCATAGCCTTTTGCGGTAGCGTCCATGAACGCTTTGACCAGCTCTGGATCATTTTTTATCGTCTGTCCGTTGCTCACAATTACAGGCGTATAGTAATCGAGGCTTTTGGAATAATCTTTTACATACAGCATATCCAAAGGCTCACCTCGAAGCTGGGCTTCGATTCCGGTCCATGCGTAGAAAATCCAGGCAAAGTCGATATCCCGCTTCACGGCTGTAAAATAGTCTGCATTGCCCATGTTGACGATCTTCACTTTGCTCACATCGCCTTTGTCTGAATCCATGATGGATTTCATGACCGCTTCTTCTACGGGAGAGCCCCAACCGCCGTATTTTTTACCTTCAAAATCTTTCGGGCTCTTAATTCCGCGATCTACCGGGGCTGCGAAGCCTGAGGTATTATGCTGAATCACCGCAGCGATGGATACAAGCGGCACGCCTTGTGTACGAGCCTGTGTGACGCCTTCTTGGTAGCTGATACCAAAAGGTGCAGCATTAGAAGCAACCATTTGATCGGCTCCGCCTGAACCAGGTTGAACAATTTGGACATTCAAGCCCGCTTTTTCGTAAAATCCTTTGTCCTTGGCGACATAGAGTCCCGTATGATTCGTATTGGGTGTCCAGTCGAGCACGACTTTAACATCTTTGAGCTCCTTTGCCGGAGTAGACGTTTGAGTGTCGGTAGCGGTAGCCGGTTCTTGGGATGTGGGGGGACTTCCACCGCAAGCGGTGAGGGTCAGGGCCATGAGCCACAGACTGATCAGTCCCAGGCTTAACATTTTCATGCGCTTCATCGTTGTGTTCTCTCCTTTAATTACCCGTTATCCGTCCAATCAGACAGCTTAAGTTCCCCATTTTCTAAAAATAACATCTGCCGGACGCGATCTTTCCAACTTAATCTTCAACAAAAAAAGCGCCCCGAGTTTCCGGGACGCTTGCGCTTGTATATACCAAAGTAAGGGATGGTCCTATGTAAAAAGGGCACATCTTGCTTAAGCATTCCTACGCTGGCATTACCCAGATCAGGTTGTAAGGGTCAGTGTCTTGGGACACACTCTCAGCCGGCCGATTCCAGCACCCCTGGCATTGTATGGTTTAATGGGTTCATTTATTCGGGTTTACTACGACGATTATATGCCTTGAATGCGGGTCTGTCCAGCATGAAGGGAGAGATGACGGTTCATTTGCCGAACGACAGGGTACACTTTTACTGTGAGCTTTGATCTGAAAATGAGCGTGAATCAATCCGATTCGATCCGGTCGTGTTATTTTCAGAACAGCTGCGCAAGTAGGTTCAGATGGGCTGGTGCCCAATGGCATGGCCGTAGAGAATTCGAATTCTAATTCGTGAAAAGGAGTTGTTGTACTGTGGGTAAAACGGAAACATTGGATCGCAACCAACTGGAACAAGCCATTGTGAAGGCTTTGGATAACAACAAATTTTGCTCGTTAGGTACGGTAGAGGGGGGCAAACCGAAAGTACGCTATATGGCCCTTTTTAACGATGGAATGAACATTCATCTGGCGACAGATCGCAAAACGCATAAAGTGGATGAGCTAAAGGACAATCCGAATGCTTATCTGCTGCTGGGCTATGAAGTTGGCGGTACGAAGGAAGTCGTAGAAGTGGAGGCTACCGTCCAGATTACAGCTGATGAGGGACTACGCAAACAAGTGTGGAACGATTCCTTGAAGGAATGGTTTTCAGGACCAGACGATCCCGATTATGTCATTTTGGACGTGAATCCGACTCGCATTGAGTATGTGGGTCAGCAAACGGAGCGCCAGATGTGGAAGAAATAATACGAATATAAATGGATAAACCAGTGAATCTCCGAGCTTTTTTAGGGGGTGTGCTGGTTTTTTTATGTTTGAGAAAATTAATTATTTTTTCATAAATAATTTTAAGTAAATGACTACTCTTTTGTCTGGCGTTGGATTAAAATAGAAATGGTGGGTTCAAGGCTTACATATATGTGCAAAAGTATGTATATGAGGCATACACCTTAATGAGGAGGGGTATATTTTGTTATTTCGTAAAAATGGGTTTAAAGGTTTGACAGCAGCCGTTGTAGCTTGTAGTATGCTGGTGTTTTTAGCCGCTCCATCCTGGGCAGCTAGCAGTTCCAGCAATTCTCGCGATAGCGCTACGGTGAATTTGCGAATCATGGAAACAACGGATATTCATGCGAATCTGATGAACTATGATTATTATTCGGACAAAGAAACCAACGAATTTGGATTGGTCAACACAGCCGGATTGATCCAACAGGCGCGTAGTGAAAAAAGAAACAGTATGCTGTTTGATAATGGTGATTTGTTACAAGGCAATCCACTAGGCGATTATATGGCCAGAAATAGAACCTTCGAGAAAGAAGGCGGTATCCATCCAGTCTACAAGATGATGAACTTGATGGGATATGATGCGGCTACAGTGGGCAACCACGAATTCAACTATGGGCTTGACTTTCTGGATAAATCTCTCAAGGGAGCTGACTTTCCTTACGTAAATGCGAATGTTTATGTTGATAAGGAGGGGCAAGCTACTAAAAATTATTTTACTCCTTATCAGATTTTGGACAAAACAGTAACGGATGAAAAGGGCGACGATCATACTCTTAGAGTGGGCGTCATCGGCTTGGTCACACCTCAAATCATGCAGTGGGATGAAGCTAATTTGAAGGATAAGGTTGTTACGAAAGATATTGTGGAAACAGCGAAAAAGTTTATTCCACAAATGAAAGCAGAGGGTGCTGACATTATTATCGTGCTTGCGCACACAGGTTATGAAGATGTGCCGCAAACGCCAATGATGGAGAATGCCGTTAAATATTTGAGCCAGGTGGAAGGAATTAACGCGATTCTGTTCGGCCATGCTCATAAATCGTTCCCCGGCCCTGATTTTAAAGATATGAAGGGTGTAGATTTAGATAAAGGAACCATTAACGGCGTACCGGCGGTGGAAGCTTCTTCATGGGGCAAGGATCTGGGTATTATTGATCTTAGTCTAAAAAAGAAAAACCGCGATTGGAGAGTACTTGACTCTCAGTCTCAAGTGCGACCGATTTTGAGTGCCAAGGATCAAACTTTGCAATTTAATCCTGACACTAAATTGAAAGACGCGATCCAGAGCGAGCATCAAGGAACGCTGGATTATGTTCGTCAACCTGTTGGAACAACGACTGCACCGATTACCAGCTATTTTGCATTAGTGCAGGACGACCCTTCCGTTCAAATTGTGACGAATGCACAGAAATGGTATGTTCAAAACCATCTCAAAGGAACTGAATACGAAAAACTTCCAGTATTGTCGGCAGGCGCTCCATTCAAGGCCGGCGGTCGAAACGGAGCCGAGTATTACACCAATATTCCTGAAGGTACGGTAGCGATTAAAAATGTGTCCGACCTGTATGTGTACCCGAACACAGTTCATGCTGTAGAAGTGACCGGTGCTGAAATTCAGGAATGGCTGGAGTGGTCTGCGGGGCAGTTCAACCGTATTGATCCAAAGCAAACTGAGGAGCAATCGCTGATCAACAAAGATTTCCCAACCTATAATTTTGATGTCATTGACGGTGTGAATTACCAGATTGATGTAACTCAGCCTGCACGATATGATGCCAAGGGGACGATTATTGATTCTTCAGCCCATCGTATCAAGGATCTGCAATACAATGGGAAGGCTATTGATCCTGAGCAGAAATTTATCGTAGCCACCAATAACTATCGTGCTTCCTCATCCAAACTGGCTAATCCAGATGGCAAACGAATTGTGATGGCAGCACCGGATGAAAATCGCCAGGTCATTATTGACTATATCCGTACGAACGGAACGATTAATCCAGCGGCGGATGGCAATTGGTCTATTGCTCCTTTTGGTCAGGCAAAGGTTACTTTCGAGTCCTCTCCTGATGCCAAAGATGTGCTGGCAGGAAATCAACAAATTTCATACTTGAGTAGCGCGGCAGACGGTTTTGCCAAATACAGCTTAAAAGCTGGCGCTAAGCCTAGTGCAGCAACGACTCCTGTAAAGGAAGCTGTGGCTCCCGCGAAAGCAACAGTAAAGCCAGCTGCTAAAACGACCAAACCTGCGGCTGTTAAACCAGTTAAAACAACGAAGCCAAAGGCGTCCAAATAACTTCGCATTTTAGTTTCACTCCATATCAGAATGAAGCAGCAAGTCTCTTTAACCAAGAGATTTGCTGCTTTTTTTAATACCAAAAACAACAGCCCTCGAATTATCATGAGTGTAAAAAGGTATTGTTTTTGTCGAATATATACTTAAGTCCTAAGTTGTCGTTAAGAATAAGCTGATTTTTTGTAAAATCACGTAATTATATAGTACTTTTGTTCTAGTTATTTGTGATATAATGGTGAAAAAACCGGAAAATTGTTCCGAGGAGGACCATTATGACATGCAGCAATTGCAGCATCATATTACCTATTAAGGATCAAGGATTGCTCAGAATTAGGCATTCCAGGATGTCGCTTACTCCAGCATTAGATGGTTTGGGTATGCTATCGGAACAAATGAAGCAGGAACATGGGCGTGAGGGCGGCATAGAGTTTCGCTATGACAGCCGTTCAGAGCTGGAACAGCTAGTTAACGGACTGGCTCGTCTGCCGCAGGAATACTTGAACCATATACAAGTTGTGGTGACCGGCTTGCATCATGTCGAAGGATATGAGGACTGGCTTTTATTTAGTCAATTGCAAGCCAGACTGCAACATCCGGATATCGTGAGTATTATTAAGGATCAAAGTTTTTCCAGCCATATGCAGCCTATTGTTGACCACAAGCTGAATATTATCGGGTTTGAGTTTTTACTGCGTCCGTCACATGCAGAGAGACCTTTTCAGCCTTTCCGACTGTTTGAAATCGCCCGTGAAGCTGGCTTGCATGCTCATCTGGATCGCTCGGCTCGTATTTCCGCTATTGAAAAAAGTGCAATATGCCTTCCGGCGGGGATTAAACGTTTTATTAACTTTCTCCCTTCCACCATTTATAATCCGGCTTATTGCTTGAACCACACCTTTGAGACGATTGATCGGTTATCCATGAGTACGAAGGATTTTGTATTTGAGGTTGTAGAAACGGAAGAGATAGACGACCTTAATTTTTTGCATCATATCTTTGAGCAATATCGTAATCGAGGAGTTTCAGTTGCCCTGGACGATGTGGGGGCAGGTTATTCTACGACAGAGCTTATGAATTGCCTTCAGCCGGATTATGTTAAAATTGACCGCAGTATAATTGACGGCTGTCATAGTAACAGTGATCAGAAGCGACAAATTGCAGGGATTGTAGAATCGGCTTTTCGTTTTGGAGGCCAAGTGTTGGCTGAAGGCGTAGAGCAGATGGAGGATTTTGAATTTTGTCGTGAAGCAGGTGTGTCCCTGGCACAGGGTTATTTGTTTGGCAAGCCGGAGCCCGGTCCGCCCTCCAATTTTATACTTAGTAGCGTAGTATAGTCAGGAACAAAATTAAGTAGACGTATTTTATAAAAATTGGAGCTTAAATAAGGCAGTGGCATAAGCAAATTCCGATTCTATTGAACACCGCTTATATCACCATCAATGTAAAAAACGCGAGCTGCAGGGGGTATTTCACCCCTGCAGCTCGCGTTTTTTGGTCATGCTTGCCCACCTGAGCAACTTCTGGACAAGCGAAGCCACCCAGTCTCCAATTTTACTTGGTAAGGAACGTTAAAAGCCCGGAAGCAGTTTACGACCGTTTTTATTTTTAAAGTAAAGATTGACGTTTTGAAGACAATTGGATACAGTGTACTATATAAGAAACAGTGTTTCCTCATCGATACACTGTATCTATATTAGATAAAAGGTTTAACATTACAGGGAGGACAACCAAAATGAAAGCAGTGCAACTGAAAAACGGTTTTGGCTTTGAAGAGTTAACCTTGACGGAACTTGACACACCGGTGCCGGGACGGCTAGAAGTTCTGATCCGCATAAGGGCAGCGTCCCTCAATTACCGTGATTTGGTAGTTATCAACGGAGTCATGCCGATCGGCATTCAATTTCCATTCATTCCGTTATCCGATGGAGCGGGTGAAATTGTAGCTGTGGGCGAAGGGGTGACAAAATTTCAGGTTGGACAAAGGGTAGCGGCAAATTTACAACAGAAATTCATTGGCGGGAGCACGAGAGCGGAGGTCTTAAAGGACAGTCTGGGAGGCCCGCTCAGTGGAGTGGCGGCTGAATATATCGTTCTGCATGAAGAAGGGGTCGTCGCCATTCCGGATCACCTTTCTTGGGAGGAGGCTTCCACCTTGCCGATTGCGGCATTAACCGCATGGAGCATGCTGATGGAATCCGGCGGGCTGCGAGCGGGGGATACGGTGCTCTTGCAAGGAACAGGTGGTGTTTCCATCTTTGGGCTTCAATTCTCTCTGATGGCGGGAGCACGGGTAATTATCACATCGAGCAGCAATGACAAGCTGGAACGGGCAAAGGCTCTCGGCGCATGGCAGACAATTAACTATTCGGAGGTTCCCGAGTGGGATAAGGTGGCTCTGGATCTGACAGACGGCGGAGTCGACCATGTCCTGGATGTAGGGGGAGCGGCAACAATGGCGCAATCCATCAATGCACTTCGCACCGGAGGGACTGTGAGCATGGTCGGATTCTTATCTGGCTTGACCGTTCCTGAGTTCGATGTCACCAGCATTTTGCAGAAGGCTGCGACGATTCGCGGCAGCCAAGTCGGTAACCGGGAACATTTCGAAAACATGAATCGTGCCATTTCCCGCCATCGTTTACATCCTGTCATCGATCGGGTATTCCCGCTCAGCCGAATCGGCGAAGCCTTCGCACTTTTAGCTGAAGGAAAACAGTATTTCGGTAAAATCGTCGTTCAATTATAAATGAGCATTTTGCATAAATCCCAAGAGCGATTTCAAATCAGCAATATATAGATCGAAACGGTTTAGTTCGTCTATATAGTGTACTTTCGAGCGTTGGGAATCGAATTATGCAAAATGCTGAAATATTATTCACATCACATAGGAGGCACTCTAATGCCCAGTAAACCTGATTTATCTGTCAAAGATTCTCAAGGAAGAAAGAATAAGAAACCGCGTAAATGGGTACGCAGAACCGGATTATCGCTGCTGGCGGTAATCCTTCTGGGAGTGGTTATTTTTATGCTCATCCCTTCTCCTGTCCAGCCTGCAAAATGGCTTGCACCTTCGGCACCCTCTTTTGAACAAGCGGGGCCATGGCAACAAAACAACAAACTCAGCTCCGCAGAGCTTGTTACAGATGCCCCTAAGTTCCCGGAATTTATCACCTTTGACAAGGAAGGAAATTTATATACGGGAGACTCCGACGGGAAAATTTATAAGGTTGCCTTTGATGCTAAGGGCAATCCGCAAAAGGCCCAGCTATATGCAGATACCAAAGGAACGCCCAATGGACTTATGTTTGACGCAAGTGGAAATCTGATCGTTACGGATGTTAAGAAGGGGCTGCTGTCGGTAGATCCTTCCGGAAACGTGACGGTGTTGGCCGATCAAGTCGACGGCACACCGATCTATTTGGCCAACGAGCTGGATATTGCTAAAGATGGTACCATTTATTTTTCTGACACCTCCAATTATGGCAGTGTAGTCTTCAAAGAAATTGCCGAGAACAAGCCGCATGGACGTTTGCTGAAATATGATCCGGCGACCAAGCAGACGACAGTTCTGTTGGAAGGCCTTTATTTTGCGAACGGGGTTGCCTTGTCTGCGGACGAAGATTTTGTACTTGTGGCAGAGTCGTATCACTACCAATTGACCCGATACTGGCTCAAAGGGCCGAAGAAGGGGACTTCGGATATTTTTGCGGATAATCTCGCTGGTTTTCCGGATAACATTACGCGTGATGATCAAGGCCATTTCTGGGTCGGTCTCTTCACGACACGTATACCCTTTGTAGATCAGATGCATGGAAGCCCGTGGCTGGCTGGAATGATGGCCAAATTGCCTCAATCGCTGCTCAGCGGTGCAAGCGCACCTGTGAAGCATGGGCTTGCTGTGGAGCTTAATCCGCAGGGTAAACTCATCGGAAGCTGGCATGATCCTGAAGGCTCGCTTTATGGGGTAACCACGGCTGTAAACCATGACGGATATTTATATATAGGTACAGCTCCTGGAGGCAGCCAGGGTGTTCATCGCGTGCTTTTAACCAAATAAGTTTGGGGAGGGTTTAACATGATATTGGATGAGTTGAAATTATCTTGGAAAGCGAAGGAAAGCCTGGCCGGGAAAGTAGCTTTGGTTACAGGCGCAAGCAGCGGCATTGGGGCATCGATTGCAAAAAAACTGGCAAAGCGAGGCGCGTATGTAGCTGTATTGGCACGCCGTCAGGAGCGATTGGATGAATTGGTTCGCGACTTGCACCAAGAGGAATTGTACGAGGTCATGGCAATACCTGCCGATATCCAAAAAGCTGAAGACGTACAGCAGGCGGTCCACGCCATTCTTGAACGCTGGGGGCGGCTTGACATTATCGTTGCCAATGCCGGCTTCGGGTATCGAAGCCCACTGGCAGAAGTGGAACTGGAAAGATGGGAGGAGCTTTACAAGACGAATGTGCACGGACTTGTCTTGACACTGAAGTACGGACTTCAGCCAATGACGGAACAGGCCAAGGGGGATGTTGTCATTGTCTCCTCTATTGCAGCGAAGGAAGTGGTTGCCGGAGGAGGACTATACAGCGCTACCAAGTACGGCGTTAGCGCCATAGCCTCTGCATTGCGTTTGGAGACCAGTACGCAAGGAATTCGTGTAACTACGATTCACCCCGGGGCGGTGGCGACGGAATTTTCGCAGGTGGCCGGATATCCCGAGCAGGAAATTCGGGCGTTTGCTTCGAGCGTTTTGCCGCTGCATCCCGATGATGTTGCAGAAGCTGCCCTTTATGCACTAGAGCAGCCGGAGCATGTCAATATTCCAGAGCTGACCATTATGCCTTCGAGGCAGGTCCAGCGGTTCAAATAGAGCGATATTTATTCTGACACAAACGGGGTAACCGGGTATGGTCATCGCCGATGCCGAGTATGCGACGAAGAGGACTACGTGCCTTCGCATGACCATAACCTGCTCAAATGGGTGAGCATGAACCAAAAAGCGCGAGCTACAGGGGAGGAATAACCCTTGTACTCGTGCTTTTTTATACTAATGACGAAGCGTGACTGTCCAATAAAATTTATAACCAGCTTTGGGACAGCTCCATTTACTATAGAGCAGACCATATCCTGTGAAAATTTTGGGCCCACGTTCGCTCATCCAGTCATCGTGAGCATAGCTATAGTGTAATGACGTACAGACCTAGCGGCGTAGTTGCGCTCCCTGCAACCATAAAGCTGAGAGAATAGCTGGACTTACCGGGCGGGACGCTGATGTCAGCCAGCCGGCATACCTTGGTATTATCTCGTAGCAAAGGGATACCATATACACGATCATCCAAGCGTACAGACCCGGCGAACGCGCCCCCACGTGGATTGGCGTAGATTCGTACGATACGTACCTCGTCACTGTCATTAACGATGGGAATGGTCGCGTTGTATACGGTTCCGAATTGTCCGCGATTATCGAGCGCAGGCCCCAGCTCGCTGCGTGCCCCGGTAAACAGCAGATCGGCAGGAGCCTCGCCGTTCAGCTTTTTGGTGGCACACGCCCGATAGTTGGCGCTCTGCCCCACCACGTACTCTGGCATTCGCGCATTCGTTTCGGAAAAGGACCACACCCCACGTGGATGCGCCTGTGGTGGAGGTACGGGAGGAAGCGCATCCGTATGAATCTGGCGCAGATCGGTCTGCGTATCCTTACTGATCACGGTGCGAATCACATAATCCAGCGTACCGTGGCCTTCAGCAAATTCTACTGTGAGGTCATAGATGAATCCGGCCAGCGATCCTTCGGCCAGCTCAAATTCCTCCAGCAGAGCGGTGCCTTTGCCGAATTTATGACGGTCTGCTGGCTTCAGACGTTCCATCGAACCCGCCAAACAGCTTTTAGCAATAGACTGCCCGACATCTATAATCCAGTTGCCGTCTTCAGGCACAATCTTAAGGGCACGTTCAATATGTCGTACTTCTAGTTTAGCAGCGCTTCTGTTCTCTACGGTGATGCCCAGTTTAACAGCGCTGCCGATTTTGTTATAATGCCAGCCGAAAATGCGATGTTTGACTGTTCGGGTTGTCGTGCGAACCATGTCATGCCACAGGGTGGCTTGCTCGGTAGGTACCGTCACTTGGATAAGCGTCTCCGGGTTATCGCTAAGCATCAGGCGGCGTGTTCCGCCCTCAGTGGCTGACTCCACATCCACATGGATGTTGGGGGGGATCACGGCAGTTTCCACAATCAGATCCTTTGGCTCCTTGGGTCGATGGTTCATGTAAATTCCTCCTTTTATTCAAAAGTGGCAACGCTTTGAGTACATGTATATGGGCAGTTCATAAATATAGGTAACGCCAGATCCACTTTTACAACCTGTTTTGCAAAATATTTTTTTAAAATAAACCTCCGTAGGTTATAGAGGCTCTGCTGATGCGCCGAAGCAAGCTTACAAGACTCTTGTTCCCCTACACCAACGATTCGCAGACAGGTATTGCGTGTATGTTAAGAGCATAAGCTATTGGATGTACAGAGAAGCTACAGGAGGGAAACATGCCTAGAAAAATATGGTGGAAGGAAGCCGTTGTATATCAGATTTACCCGATCAGTTTTCAGGATTCTGACGGAGACGGTAAAGGAGACTTGCGAGGCATTTTGTCCAGGCTGAATTATTTGTGTGAGCTGGGTATTGATGTAATCTGGATTTGTCCGGTATATAAATCACCCAATCACGATAACGGATATGATATTAGTGATTATTATGCCATTATGGATGAGTTTGGAACAATGGAGGATTTTGACGAACTGCTTCATCAGGCGCATGAACGAGGCATCAAAATCATGATGGATTTGGTATTAAACCATACATCGGATGAGCATCCGTGGTTTACGGAGTCACGCTCGTCCAAGGATAATCCGAAGCGGGACTACTACATATGGCGAACAGGCAAAAATGGCGGATATCCGAACAACTGGGAATCGTATTTTTCTGGCTCGGTGTGGAAATATGACAAGCTTACAGACGAATATTATATGCATCTATATTCCGAACATCAGCCGGATCTGAACTGGGAAAATGAAGAGATGGTGGGCGAGCTCTACCGCATGGTGGAGTGGTGGTTGAAAAAGGGAGTCGATGGTTTCCGTTTTGACGCCATTGCCCATATTGTCAAAGCCGAAGGGCTGCCGGATGCCGATAATCCCGATAAACGAACCTTGGTGCGGGCCTATCAGCTCTTTTCCAACCTGAAACAGGTACATGTACTTCTACGGATGCTGAATGAAAAGGTGCTGGAACGTTATCCCTTAATGACGGTCGGCGAGACGTCCGGTTTAGGACCCGAGCAGGCGCTTGATTATGTGGGGGACCAGCGGCATGAGCTGAATATGGTGTTCCAGTTTGAACACATGTTTATTGATGCACAAGGGCTAGGGACGGAAAAATGGAAGTCCAAGCCCTGGACACTGGTAGAGCTAAAAAAAATAATGAGCAGCTGGCAGATAGTGCTTCATGAGGAAGGATGGAATGCCAATTATCTGAACAATCATGACCAACCGCGGGCTCTTTCGCGATTTGCGAATGATGGACAATATCGTGTGGAGTCGGCCAAAATGCTGGCAACCTTCACACATATGCTTGAGGGTACGCCTTATATTTATCAGGGTGAGGAAATTGGGATGACGAATATTGCATTCCCGTCCATTGATGATTATCGGGATGTGGAAACGTTGAATTATTATGAGCAGCAACGGAAGATCGGTGAGTCTGAGGAACAGATTATGGCAGAGATCTGGCGAAAAAGTCGGGATAATGCGCGTACTCCCATGCAATGGAATGCTGGACCTTCAGCCGGATTTACCGATGGAGAGCCGTGGATGAAGATTAACGATAACTACACACACATTAATGCAGAGGCTGAAAGAAATAATCCGGGCTCGATTTACCACTATTATCGTAAGTTGATTGCTCTGCGCAAACAACATGAGGTCATAGTCTATGGCGAATACAAGCTACTGTTGCCACTGGATACGGAGCTGTATGTATTCACTCGTATGCTGGGAAAAGAATGTTTGCTGGTTATTTTGAATTTCTTTGACCGTGATCCGGTGTTCCACTGGCCCGAAGGTGAGGAGCTTCCTACCGCCAAGGCGGAGCTGCTGCTGTCCAACTACAAGCCAATACAAGGGGAACAACTGCATGCCTTGAAGCTGCGCCCTTATGAAGCCCGGGTGTATAAGCTAACCATTAAATAGGCGTTGCTATCTTTAGAATGGTAAAAGGAAGGGAAGGCTCATAGAAGCCTTCCCTTCCTTGGTCGTAAACTAAAAAGCCCGATTCACACTGGCTACCATGGGCAAGTGTGGATCGGGCTGATAACGCGTATTGGCTCATTAAATACAGTTACTATTTAGTGATAATGTTTCACTTTAAGGTCGTCTAGACTTTTAAACTCATACCCTTGCTTGCGAGCCTCGTCGATGATAGAAGCAAGCGCCTCGGCATTGTCCTTGGATACGGAATGGAGAAGAATGACCGCACCAGGGTGGAGCTGACCCATGACTTGACGATAGGCATAGTCCGTTCCTTGCTGAATATTTGTGTCCCAGTCCTTGTAAGCCACAGACCAGAATACGCTCGTATATCCGGCTTCTCGACAAGAAGCCAATGCTTTTTCACTAAAAATGCCGCGAGGCGGCCGGACATATTTCATTTCTTTTTGCCCGGTTAGCTCTGCCGATGCATTTCGTACCCGATCCAGCTCAGATCGGATCTCTGCCGAAGAAATGGTGCTCATATCAGGATGGCTCCATGAATGGTTTCCGATAATATGGCCTTCGCTCGCCATGCGGCGCATCAAATCCGGTTGGTCTTTTACAAAATGCCCCGTCACAAAGAAGGCGGCTGGAACCTTTTTGGCCTTCAATACATCCAGCACTTTGGGAGTATATCCATTCTCATAGCCGTTGTCGAAAGTGAGAAATAATTCTTTTTTAGTCGTATCTCCCAGAAAGATGCCACCTTGTCTTTCGATCAGGTGCATAAAGCCTTCTTGTGCGATGGAAGGTAGCTCCCCCCCTTTACTTTTTTTAAACCCAAAATGATAAGGCTGTCCGTCAACAGTCTGAGTAGCCCATGCGGGTTGCGCCGTAACTGCCAACATACCCATAACTGCAATGCATAGCCACAAGGTAAATATTCGCTTCATCTATTTTCCTCCGCTTTCGTCCCGTTCGGGTAAGGTGTGTATGCTTCGACATATTTCATACCATCTGCAATATCGTACTGATTTATGCAAGGACATGCTTTGACCGAATGTAAAACACATATTGACATGAATATTAAATCGAAGTAGTATACTTTATAAAACTTACTAGAATAGTCGGATTTAATTCGATCTTTCATACCAAGAAAAGCAATTTAGCTTAGAACATCTTACATACTTGTGAGAACGGAAGGAGTTAGGACTCATGATTGAACTTAGGAATGTATCCAAAACCTATGTGAGAAAAGGTCTAAGTATTGAAGCGTTAAAAAATATAAATATCAAAGTGGATAAAGGAGATATCTTCGGATTTATCGGATTCAGTGGCGCAGGGAAAAGTACGCTAATCCGTTTGGTCAATCGTCTGGAGAAAGTAACCAGCGGAGAGGTTCTTGTTGAGGGGGAACAGTTAAATACCTACTCGACCTCTGGGCTGCGGAAGGTAAGGAAGAAGATCGGAATGATTTTTCAGCATTTTAATCTGCTGGAATCGAAAACGGTGTTCGACAACATTGCAATTCCGTTGGTGCTGCTTAAGCGCAACAAACGGGAAATAGAGGGGCGTGTAAAAGAGCTTTTGGCGTTCATAGGATTGTCGGACAAGGCGAACAGCTATCCCAACGAGCTTTCCGGCGGACAAAAGCAGCGTGTAGGGATTGCACGGGCGCTTGCGAGCAACCCGTCCATTTTGCTCTGTGATGAGGCAACCTCGGCACTTGATCCGCAGACCACACAGTCCATTCTCGACTTGCTTCGCAAAATCAATAAGGAATACAAGATCACCATTTTGATCATCACCCATGAGATGTCGGTGATTCAGCGGATTTGCAACAAGGTAGCCGTAATGGAAAAGGGGGAAATCATCGAGCAGGGCAATGTCCTGGAGGTATTCGGGCAGCCGCAGCACCCAACGACACAGAGCTTTGTACGCACGGTCATTCACGATACGGTACCCGAGAGTGTGCTGCAAACGTTCGAACAGCAAGAATCACAGCGAATTTACAAGCTGGAGTTTATAGGGCAGGTTGCTTCTGATCCGGTGGTTCATGAATTGATTCGGCAGCATGATATCCACGTGAACATTTTGTTTGCCAACATGACGGAGATTCAAGAAACGACAATTGGCTATATGACGATCCAACTGCGCGGTGGACAGCATTCCATTCAGCAGGCTGTTGATTTTCTCAAGAGCAAAGGAGTCCATATTCAGGAGGTAGAGAGTCTATGATGATTACAGGAACCACGATCACCTGGGATCAACTGTGGGAAGCTTTGTATGAATCCGTGCTCATGGTCAGCATATCATTATTCATTGGCGCCCTGATCGGTATCCCTATCGGTATTTTACTCGTCATCACACGCCCGGGCGGAATTCTGGAGAACAAATGGCTGCACAATATTTTGAATCCGATCATTAACATTGTTCGTTCCTTGCCATTTATTATCTTGCTGATTGCGATCATTCCGTTAACTCGTCTGATAGTGCATACATCCATTGGAACCAGCGCAGCCATTGTTCCCTTAATTATATATATTGCGCCATATATCGGCAGGCTGGTCGAAAACTCGCTGTTGGAGGTAAATCCGGGGATACTGGAGGCAGCAGATGCGATGGGAGCGACCCCATTCCAGGTCATTCGCTACTTTTTGCTCCCTGAGGCATTCAGTTCTCTGATTTTGTCGTTAACGACAGCCGCTATTGGTCTGATTGGTGCTACTGCTATGGCTGGTGCGGTCGGAGGAGGCGGAATTGGCGATCTGGCGATCGCATATGGTTATCAACGTTTTGATACGCTGGTTATGCTGATTACTGTCATCATTCTAGTCTTGTTTGTACAAGGTGTTCAGTCCTTAGGCAATCTATTGTCCCGTAAAGCACGCAGGGGTTAATGATAAAAATGTATAATGCGTCCACCTACATAGGTGGCGCTTTTTTTATGTTTTTCCACTTCCAGTGCTTATCTAGGTCTAATTGTTCAGAATTGGTTCAGTGAACCTTCGTATAATTCTCTTAGCATAGTTCCTTGGTTGCATAATCCGTAGAACTAAACATGACTAAAGACTTTGATAAAACAGGATATATGCCAATAAATAGCGTCTAGGAGTGGAAATGTTGAAACTTATAAATCGAAATAAATGGGTTGCATCTGCGATGGTATTGGGGATTGCTTCAGGCTCCATCGTATCTCTACCTTGGCTGGGAGGCGCTCAGATTGCTTATGCAGCGACAGCAGACACACAAAGCGAAACTGGATTTGTAGCACAAGCCCGCACCTTGGGTTTGATGACAGGCGGTAAGCAGGGCGATTTTATGGCACAAAAGAATTTGACCCGTGCAGAATCGGCTAAAATTTTGTGCAGTCTGTTCCAGTTGGAAGTTAACAACCAGTCGCAGACTTCTTTTATGGATGTATCGTCCGATGCATGGGGCGCTCCCTATATTGAGGCTGTACGTGCAGCCGGGTATATGACAGGTAACGGGGAACTGTTCCGTCCGGGGGATGCCATTACCAAGGAAGAACTGATCGTATCGCTAGTACGTGCAATGGACTTACAGGATGCCAGCACAGCGAATGCACAGCAAAATGCAGTTCAAGTTGCCCGCTCTTATGGCCTGTTATCAGAGGATGCTTCTGCAACGGATTTGAAAAATCCATTGAACCGGGAGAGTGGTGCGGAAGTATTCGTCAGCCTGCTGGATCATCCGGTAGGAGAAGTGAAATCAGAGGGCAATACCGTTCGAATCGGAAATATCCCGTACCAGCTGGAAGGATCTTTGCAAGGTTTGTTCGGTGAAAATAACAAAACGGTATTAAAAGGGGCAAAAATCGATCTTAACCGTAATTTACGTACACTCACAGGTGTAAATAAGCTGGAAATTAACGCAGACGGCGGCGTATTTGACGGTAAGGGTGTGTCTTTTGAAGGACGCCTGATCGTCAATGGTTCGGTAACCTTGAAAAACATGTCCTCCACAGGCGTATTAGAAATCAAAGGCTCAGGTACCCAGCCTGTATCGGCAATTCTGGAAAATACGACATGGTCTGGTGTGGAGCTTGGCTCTAAAGATGCACAATTGACAGCAACCGGGACGACAAAGATTGACAACTTGACGCTGAAAAATGATGCATCGATCGTGACCGAAGGAAATGCCGCGATTAGTCGTGTTTCATTGCAACAGGGACTCGGCAAGCTGTTGGTTAACGGTAGTATTGGTTTGCTGGATGCATCTCAATATGTGGGCGTTCCTTTTATTACGCTGGCTAAGGGAGCGGCAATCAGCCAGCTTAATCTGCCGGAACAAAAACAGCCGCAGGATGTTATTATTAACTATAATGCGATGAAAGAAGCTGTTAGTCTCGTAAATGGTACGACGAACTCATCCTCTACGGGATCGGTTGTCACGGATACAGACAGCAAAGATAAGAAAAAACACAACAGTGACATTATCAGCGTAGACCGCAGTCATCTGGAGACAGAAGTCCATGCAGCCAAAGAACTGCTAGAGCGTGCAGGTGAGGTTGGACTGGATCAGGCGCTTTACACGGCCGCAGCGAAGGAAAACCTGTCCATAGCAATCAATCAAGCTATGCTGGTACTGAACAATACAGCAGCTACACAGGCAGAAGTAGATCAAGCACTCAGCACATTGAAACAAGATGTTTCTGTGTACACAGCCTCAGCCACAGAACCGGTGATTGGGACACAGGAATTAACTAGACTGATTCAGGTAGCTTCGACTACCCTTGAACAAAACCGAATAGTTGGCGACGAATTCCCGCCTCTTTGGGATGAATCACTAAGTCGAGCTATTCAATTTGGCAACAATGTGTTGGAAGGGAATGCGCCTCAAAATATTGTGGATCGGGAAGTAAAAAGCTTGCGTCGAGTAATTGAAGTCTACAAAGCATCGGTAAAACTCAGAGATGCCTATCTGCATTTTGTCGATGTAACGGATCGTGTAGATAATTTGAATACAGATAAAGCGCGCTACAAGCCCTTAGTAAGGGAAGGATTAGGCGTATATGTAAACCCATTAACTTCAACTGAGCAGTTTGAGGAATGGACACGAAAAATAGAAGCTGCCACTGAATCATTCATGGCACTGCAAACAGCGGACTTCTCAGTGCTTAAAAATACTTTGCAAGAAGCGCAGGTTCTCTACGATGAGAGAGTCTCTCAAAATGCTGAACTGTACAACCTCATTCAGGAATATACAGAGAAGATGCATACTGCTATGACGCAACAGGACGTAATGACTTTGAACATGGAACTGAGTCAAAGGCTTGCGGAATTTAACTCCCCAGAGCCTGCTACAACTCGGGAAAAACTGGAGCAGTTGGTTCAAGATATTCATTTGAAATTGTTGTCCAACCCTGTGGCTCGTAATTACTTGAATGCGGAAATGCTGTCTTTAGATCAACAAACAGGACAAGCTAACTTTGCACTCATTATGCCGTTTACTCCTGAGGAGCAATTGGTGATCTCTTATAATCAATTAAGTCAGGCTAAAGGGACTTATATTGAAAAATATAACGAGAAAAAACTACAATTAAGAGACGAAGTCATTGAAATGCAGACATCGATCAATGGAATTTTGGTGCAAAATTCAGGCGCATTAAGCGCTGAAGCCCAACAAGCCCTGTCTTCTGCTTCAGAGCATGCCTCCATCTTCTTGGGGTTGCCCAATTTTGAATTGCAAGACGTTGTTCCTGTATACGAGGAGTTGCAACAGGTACAGAGCCAGTATGCTGCACCTATAGCAGTGGATACTACGTTGTTGAATTACAACATAAATTTGGCTATTAATGAAGTTCAGACGTTCGGCCGTCATTATACCGAACAAGATAACGAAGAACTTCAAGGGCCAATTAATCAGGCAAACCTTGTGCTTAATACTCCGGATAGCACACAGCTGCAGGTAGACCAGGCTAACACGGATTTGATTACAGCGTTTGCGAACTACCAATCCAAATGGATAGTAACTGATCAGGATATCCAAGAGCTCAAGACCATTGCAAACAATCTGCTCACGGCAAATGGTACAGATACTACGACGATCCAATTTCAAAGAGTAGTGGATGCATATAATCATCTGGACCCGTATTATCCTATGCCGGAAGTTAAGAAAAATTATATGAATCTGGAAGATGCGATTCAGGAGTATAAAGATTTTGTAGCCAGCCAGCAACAAAGCAGCGGAACAGGAAGCAGTGACAGCAACGGTCGAGAAACACCACCAAGCGATAGCAGCGGAACAGGAAGCAGCGACAGCAGCAGTGGAGCAACACCGCCAAGCGATAACAGTGGAACAGGAAGCGGCGATAGCAGTGGTGGAGTAACACCACCGAGCGATAACAGCGGAACAGGGAGCGGCGATAGCAGTGGTGGAGTAACACCACCGAGCGATAACAGCGGAACAGGAAGCAGCGACAGCAGTGGTGGAGCAACGCCCCCAAGCGATAGCAGCGGAGATGATTCAGGCTCGATTCCTGGCGGTAGTATTGATGACGTTATGATTCCTTAATAAGGGGAATACAGGAAGTACAAGGGTGTATAGAAGGGGACGATTCCGCACAGATTTTTGTCTGCGGCGGGCGTCCCTTTTTGCATGGGGAGCGCTTCTAATACAGCTGGTTAGAATAACCGATACTAAAAGATAGATGATATTGAAAAGAGCGGAGGATTTATGAAAAAACAGGGTGTTTTATTTTTTATTATACTTCTGCTTGCGGTTGCGTTGCCGGTGTATCCGTTAGTGTCGGGTGTTTTATCCGGGAACAGTCATTGGAAAGCTCACAACGGTGTTATTGATTTGCGTAATTGGGACCCCGATAAGGAAGGCCCTGTACAGCTGGGAGGGGAATGGGAATTTTATCCCAATCAGCTTGTGCAACCTTCATCCTTTCATGGAATACAAGATAAGGATTGGGAAAATCATCAGAGTTCTTCAGAGTTGGGGATGGAAACGAGATCTTCTGCCAAGATTGTGGATGTGCCTGGTAGATGGAATCAGTGGATGCCTGAGGGACAGGCGACGGGATATGGCACCTACCATGTCCGTATACTGTTACCTGAAAAAGTGGAAAATCTGTACGGCATCCATATGCAAAATATTCGCAGCTCCAGCCGAGTATGGATTAACGGAGCGGAGGTGGGGGCGAGTGGTATTCCCTCTGTTTCGGCCGACAAGGGCGAGCAGGGCAATGCCCCCTATGTTGGATTTGCAGCGGTAGATGGACATTCGGCTGATATTACCGTGCATGTAGCTAATTATAGCTATTCCTCCGGTGGGATCATTTATCCGCTGTTGTTTGGGGATTATGCCAGTATTACGCATAGTCGGGAAGTTGCAATGGCAGAGGACACCGTACTGGTTGCGGGATTTTTTATTCCTACCGTATTTTTTATCATGCTGTACCTTTTACGTAAAAAAGAGAAGGCACTGCTTTTCTTAGCATGCTCCTGCATCGCGGCATTATTTTACATTCTGACACATGGAGAGAAGCTGCTAGTCTGGGGAATGCCAGATTTACCTTATGAATGGATACTGAAAATACAGTCGTTCTCTTCAACGCTGTTCTACTATTTTCTGATCCGCTATGTTCATCTTTCGACGCAGATTGTTATGAATCGGATCGTGCTGCGCCTCTATAATATTACAACCGCATTGATGTTGGGTATGGGGCTATTGTTGCCTACACTGATACTCTCATCCTTTGAAGCGTTTATTCTTCTTTTTGGTGTTGTCAGTGTGGGATATGTATTACTGATCTTGATTCGTGGACTTCTTCAACGGACGGATGACGCTGCACTGTTAGTCATTAGTATTATGAGCATTCTTATGATTGTAGTGACTAGTTTTGTGTATATTCTGGGCTGGGGAGATGTGCGTGGGGTGACAGCCTATGAAATGCTCATATTCGTATTGGCTCAAACACTGCTGCTGGCCAAACGTTTTGTACATTCGTTTATGGAGGTTGAGAACCTGTCACGACGATTGCTCACACTGGATGGGTTGAAAAACGAATTTCTGGCGAACACGTCACATGAGCTGCGCACTCCTCTGCATGGAATTATTAATATCGCTCAATCCATGCTAGACCGCTACGGTACACAATTCAATGAGCCGCAAAAGCACAATTTGGCCTTGATTGCGAATGTAGGACGCAGACTTTCTTATTTAATTAACGATATTCTGGATTTTTCTAATTTGAAAAATGGCAGATTAGCCTTAAATCGTCGGCCTGTCAATGTACAGGCAGCTGTGAATTCCGTGCTGGAGGTATTGGGGCATACGGTGGGTAAGAAAAAGCTCCTATTCGTCAAAGAATGGCCCAGTTCATTGCCCAAGGTGGATGCGGATGAGGATCGGCTGATTCAGATTTTGTACAATTTATTGGGGAATGCGGTGAAATTTACGGAGGAAGGCAAAATCGTAATCTCTGCCAAAGCGGGGACCCGTGAAATGGAAATCAGTGTAAAGGATACTGGCTCCGGTATTGCCCAGGAGCATCTTTCGCATATATTTGAACCTTTTAACCGAGGGGCGAATGCTGAGGATGAAGGATACAGTGGAACAGGGCTTGGATTAGGTATAGTCCGTCGTCTGGTGGAGCTGCATGGGGGCCATATCCGGGTAGAATCTAGATTGGGCAAGGGTTCGACCTTTTATTTTACACTGCCCTTGGCGCAGACTAGAACGTTGGGACATGAAGCTCAAAAAGATGTTTCGTCTGCGGTTATATTGCAGCCTGGCGTGACGTCCATTCAGAATGTGATTCCACATGAAGAGGATGCACTGGAGCAAGTTCAGACTGTTCCTTACAAAGTGCTGGCTGTAGATGATGATGAGGTTAATCTTCGGGTGCTGGAGGAGCTATTATATACCACAGGTTGTAGCGTAGTGGCTGTGGATCATGCCGAGGAGGCACTTCACATGCTGAATGGGCGTACCCGATTTGACCTAGTCATTACGGATTGGATGATGCCGGAAATGTCCGGTATTGAGCTGTGTCGACGGATACGGGAACGATACTCCCTGTCCGAGCTACCGGTGCTGCTGCTGACGGCACGCGACCTGCCCGGCGATATCCGCGCAGGTTTTATGGCGGGAGCGAATGATTTTCTACGTAAGCCTGTTGATGCTGAGGAATTAAAGGCGCGTGTGCGCACGCTGTTGAACATGCGTCATTCAGCGGAGGAAGCGGTGCGTTCGGAAATGGCCTTTTTACAGGCACAAATCAAGCCGCATTTTCTGTACAATGCCTTGAAT
Source organism: Paenibacillus sp. NMA1017 (assembly GCF_058895805.1). Taxonomy (NCBI): domain Bacteria; kingdom Bacillati; phylum Bacillota; class Bacilli; order Caryophanales; family Paenibacillaceae; genus Paenibacillus; species Paenibacillus sp. NMA1017. Next base: position 77,353 of record NZ_JBZXYR010000007.1, read on the forward strand.
GTCATTGTTTCGACCGTAGCCGTAGACCCGGACAAAGCAGCGGAGCTGCTCATGGAGCTGAGCCAGTATTTGCGGGGGAGCTTTGATTTTCAGAACAGGGAGAATACGGTACCGTTATCCAAGGAGCTGGAATTGGTAGAATCGTATGTGGCACTGGAGAAAGCACGATTTGAAGAACGTTTGCAGGTAACCGTAGAGGTAGGGAGGAACATCCGGTCGCTCATCCCGCCATTAAGTATTCAACCCATCGTGGAAAATGCGATACGGCATGGTGTGATGCAACGGGCAACAGGTGGAACCGTGCGAGTGGTTGTGCAGGAGGATGGAACCGATTTTGTGGTCAGCGTGACCGATGACGGCGTAGGGATTCCACCCGAGCGACTGGAACAACTGCTGTCGGAGGATCATATATCTTCCAGCGTGGGACTGCGTAATATCCATCGCCGTCTTATCCATATGTATGGAGAAGGATTGCGGATTGAAAGTAATCCTATACAAGGGACGACGGTAAGCTTCCGTGTGCCGGAAATGATTTTGCCCCGGAATACTGATGAATAAAAAAAGTACAGTACATTGGTCGGAAAAGCTAATGTCGCGCCCGCGATGATACGATATATAAAATATAAGAAATTAAAAATCGTAAGGATAAAGCGGATAGCATGTAAATAGAGCATCATGATGGATGGTTACAGCAGGAAGGGAGTACGGACACAAATGAAGGCGATTTTGATTGATGATGAGAGGTCGGCATTAACCTACTTGGAACGGTTGTTGGAGGCGGACGGACGGTTGACGGTAATGGGCAAGTATACGTCTGCACAAGCGGGGCTGGATCATCTGGCGTCAGAACGTGCGGATATTGTTTTTATAGATATCGGAATGCCAGAGATGAACGGTCTGGAGGCCGCCGAGTGGATTCAACAGCTGGATTCCCATATTCATATCGTCTTTGTGACCGCGTACTCGGAATATGCTATTGAAGCGTTCGAGCTGCAAGCACTGGATTACTTGTTAAAGCCCGTTCATGCCCGGCGGCTATCCAAAACGTTAGACCGGATTTCATCCACGCTGGCTGATTCCCGTTCTTCCAGCAAGGGAATTGCGGCAGAGCAATCCCCAAAGGTGCGTTGTTTTCAAAAGCTTGAAATTTTGGAGGTTGGACAGGAAGTCGTAGGAGCGAAACCACTCAAATGGCGCACATTAAAGTCACAGGAGCTATTTTCCTTTTTACTACACCATGAAGGGGAATGGGTGAGCAAAGAACAATTGCTGGATGCGCTGTGGCCTGAATATCATTTGGACAAGGCTGTTGTTCACCTGCACACGTCCATTTACCAAATTCGCAAGGCGTTGAAAGAACGGATGCAAGATACGAAGCTGGAATACAATCTGGATCGCTACCGCTTGAACCGCAATGGCTGGATTACAGATGTGGAGCTATTCGAGCGGGGAATATCCGAATGGGCTGCATCCGGTAGCGGCGGTACGCCGCGTATTGAGAGCCTGTTGGCTCTATACCGTGGCAACTATCTGGAGGAGCACGATTATCCGTGGGCGTATGCAAAAAGAGAGAAGCTGCGCAGTATGTATCTGGCATGTGCTTCTGAGCTGGCGAGAGAAGAGCTTCGCTCAGGTCGTACTCGGCAGTCTGTTCAGCGCTTGCTCAGCCTACAGCAACGGGAGCCGTACGCAGACGATATCTGCGGTCTGCTGCTGACCGCCTATGCCCAACTGGGCGATTATACCGCTGCGCAAAAGCATTATGAAAGCTTCGTCCGTATACTGGAAGATGAGTTGGGTATTGAGCCGCAGCAGGTGACGCACCAGTTGTACGTGCAATTGAAAACACAGACGCTACCTGCGTAAACTGCTGTACTGGCTCAGGTAGCACTCAAAAACTGCTTCAAGGGTATATCCTCTTGGAGCAGTTTTTATAGATGGAAATTTCGTTTTTTTTTGTGTGAATCACCGAGCCTCTTTTCTTTATGATCTGCTATTCGCCGCTACACGTTTTCTTCAGTGGCATATTCATATAGCATATCTCTTCACAGTTGAGTCGTAATTGAGAGGCTTAAGGAACACACGTATCTATCTAAGGAGGTATTGCATTGGGAAGAACGAGACGAACTGGCTTTAAAAATAAAAGAATTTCGGTGAACGTCAGACAATCTTCTTCAGCTCAGACAGGACAAGGCGGTAACCCCATTTCGATCAATGCTTCGGATGTTGGGGTAGTAAGAACAGATGTTAAAAACAAATAAACGACTTGGATAGAAGCTCATATTCAACGTAAAAAGACCACTAGGAACAAGTTAACTATCTTGTTCCTAGTGGTTTCGCCTTTTTTGCCGTATTCGGCAGGTACCTTCATCAGCATCCGCCTATATAGGCGGATGCCTTTCTTCCCGTTTTGACATCATCCTCTTAAGCAGGTTTTCCTGACCGAGCAGGCGCTGCCTTCAGCACAGCGTATCCGTAGGGTGGAAGCTTGGCATGCAACCCCTTCGCTCCTATGGACCATTGGCTTTCGCCAAAAGCTAATTGCCATTCCTGCTCGGGAATGTCCAGTTCAAAAACGTGATCCTCATCGGAACGGTTGAGCAGCACGAGCAGCACTTCTTCCTCGCTGCAGCGCTCATAGGCGAGTGAGGTGCCCTCCGGCTGTGCCTCCAGGAAAGTGATGCTTCCCTGATCACGGAGGACCGGGTGCCCCTTACGAAGCGCAATCAGCTCACGATAAAAGTCGAATAGCTCGCGGTCCTGCTTGTCGGTGTCCCATTCCATGCACTTGCGGCAGTCTGGATCGGCATCTCCATCCAGGCCGATTTCATCGCCGTAATAAATGCAGGGTGCGCCCATGTACGTGAACTGGAACAAAGCGGCCAGCCGCATCAGCCGCTTGTCATCCCCGCACAGTGTCAGTAGGCGTGGTGTGTCGTGGCTATCCAGCAGATTGAAGGCAACCTCGGATGCTTGTTGTGGATAGCGGGCCAGCTGTCGTCCGATGGCGAAGGCAAAGCTTTGGGCATCGGTCACTTTTTTGACGAAAAAATCATTCACCGCGTAGGTGAACGGATAATTCATCGTTGCATCGAACTGATCCCCCTGAAGCCATTCAGACGATTCATTCCACATTTCACCCAAAATGTACGCATCCGGATTGGCCTGCTTGACTGTAGTGCGGAATTCCCGCCAAAAGGCGTGATCCACCTCGTCTGCCACATCCAACCGCCAACCATCGATGCCGATTTCTTCAATCCAATGCTTTGCCACATCCAGCAGGTACCTTTTCACCTCAGGATGTTCGGTGTTCAGCTTGGGCATCATCGGTTCCAGCCCGAATGTATCGTACGTCGGTGTACCATCCACCACTTTCAGGGGAAATCTATGTACATGGAACCAGTCCTTGTAAGGTGAGGCTTCGCCTTTTTCCTGCGCGTCAACGAACGGTTTAAAAGTACGCCCTGAATGGTTGAACACCGCATCAAGTAGTACCCGAATTCCTCGATCGTGGCAGGCATCGACCAGTTTTTTCAATGTTTTTTTGTCCCCGAAATGCGGGTCCACCTCCATATAATCCTCTGTATCATATTTATGATTGGTCGTCGCCTTGAACACAGGAGTCATATATATGGCGTTAATCCCCAGCTCGTTCAGGTGGTCCAGGTGATCGAGAATCCCCTGTAGATCGCCACCGAAAAAATTGTCTCTTTGTGGCGTTCCGCCCCATGTCTCCGCACCTTCTGGGCTGATGGAGGGGTCACCATTCGCAAAACGTTCCGGGAAAATCTGATAAAATACCGCATCCTTCACCCATGCAGGTGGCTTCAGAATATCAATCGGGTTCAAAAACGGATATTGGAACAGTTTATCTGCATTTTCGGGTTCTTGGGTAGTAAAGTCGTCCTCGTTCATCCAAATACGTTCCTCACCGTCTTCTAGCAAAAATCCATATTTCAGCCGACGGTGAGTAGGTTTTACACTGCACTCATAGTAATCAAACCTGCCATCAGTAGCGAATTTGGACATCGGGACAAGCTGTCGGGTGCGGTCCCAATCGTATTTATCTCCGGTGAGAGCATGAACGGTGTCCAGGTCATTTTTCTTCGTACGTAGCCGTAGAAATATCGTTTCATCATTATAACCAAAAGCCCAATTGCGTTTCGGGTGATGGTATATCGCTTCCAGCAGCATCGGGTAGGCCTCCTTTTTTTATAAGCATTCAAATTTGAAAATGTGAAGCATATGTCGTATAAGGTAGTTATTAACCTTTTTAAGTGGGTTATGTACCATAAATGCTATAATGCCCATTACATAAAAGAAAAACGATAAGTAGGTGCCCATGATGAAAACAAATGTGTTATACATCGAAGATGATCAGGATATCGGTGCTTGGACGCATCAGTATTTGGAAGAGCGGAATTACGCAGTAGTATGGCTTCGCAGCGGGGAGGGGGCTGTGGAAGCAGCCCGTACGTGCCAGCTCGTGATTTTGGATGTGATGTTACCCGGTCTGGATGGATTCACCATAGGGAAGCGGCTCAAGAAAGAGTACCCGGAGCTTCCCATTCTCATGTTGTCTGCCCGTACATCCATTGACGATAAGCTGCAAGGACTGGATTTTGCCGACGATTATGTAACCAAGCCCTTTCACCCGGACGAGCTCATAGCACGTATGGAAATTTTGCTGCGCCGATCGGGAACCGTGCCCGAAGAATCCTTGCAACTGGGGCATCTCTCTGTGTTCTCTCCTGATAACCGTATTGTGAACCGTGATACCGGGGAGGAAATTACACTGACAGGCAAGCAATATCACATTTTTGCTTATTTGCTGCGGCATTTGGGCCAGATTATGACGAAAGAACAAATGTATGAAGCGGTATGGGGAGATCCATATATCGACGGGGACAAAACTTTAATGGTTCACATCCGACACCTTCGCGAAAAGCTGGAGATTGATCCTGCGGCACCTCGCATCATTGAGACGATCCGTGGTGTAGGATATCGGGTGAAAGCATAATGAGCAGGACGCGCAAGGATTGGAGAAGGCTGCACCCCAGCTCTAGGCCGGGTCAGGGAGGTCGGTTTCGCAGTTCACTGTTGTTCCGTTATCTGGTCATTATTATGGTTGCTATGATGTTGTTGCCCATTGTGTTGCCTGCTACAGCCTTGATATATAGCGTGTTATTAAATTGGGGGGCGGAGTCCAAGCCTAAAAACGCTTACTATCCCTCTGCTACCTATACCGAAAATAGCTGGCATCGCGAAGCTGTAGCCTTGAAAGGAGCCACACCAGAGCAAATCTCAGTCCATCTGCGCAAAATACAACAAGATATGTTCCCTAACTCACAAATATTTTGGGTGGATACCGCAGGGTTAACAAGGTTGGAGTTACCGACACAACCTAACCTGCCAAAACAATGGAACGCTGCGCAGGCTATAGCTTTTATGAAGCAAGCAAGTTATGAGGAGCCGTTTACGGTAGTAGCCTTTATTGGCGGGGGCAAGAATGATATGAATCAGGGCTATATGGTATTAAAAGTGCCTCGTTCGTTCTTTGAACAGCCACCTACAAATAGTAGCATGTTGATGTACTATCTCTTTTTTATCGTATTGATTCTGGGCGCTTTTATATGCGTATCTCTTCTGTTTTTTGGAGGCATTCGGCGTAGACTGTTGCAGCTTCAGGCCGCCATGTCGCAGCGAGGAGAGGATGGCTTGCCTATTCTTGTTGCTGCTGGACGCCCGGATGAAATCGGCAAGCTGGAAGAAGCATTTAATCAAATGGTCGAGCAGTTGGCAGAGAGTCGGGGACGTGAGCGTCAGGAGGAAGAGCTGCGGAAGAGACTGGTCGCGGATCTATCACACGATATTCGGACGCCGCTTACGGTCGTGCGTAGCCATCTGTATACACTAGATGGTGAAAATCTGAGCAGCAGAGGGAAACAGTCGATTACCCTGATGGAAAACAAGCTAAAAGACCTTGGGAGTCTGATCGATAATCTGCTCACCTATAATCTGTTAGCTAGTGGGAAATACACTATGAATAACACACCGCGTGATATCCTGCGGCTAGTGCGAGAGTGTGTAGCCAGCTGGTATCCGGTGTGGGAAAAGGAGGGCTTTGAAGTGGATATCGACCTGCCTGAGCATAGTATGGTGTGGAATGTCGATGAGCAAGGCTTCCGTCGTCTGCTGGACAATCTCTTTCAAAATGTAGTTCGCCATGCTGCCTCAGGCCGATATATCGGTGTTCAAGTACGGAAAAATAATGGGAAAGAGGCATTAGTTATCACAGATAAAGGGCCCGGTATGGAGCAACAGTCCAGTGCAAAAGGAGCTGGGATTGGTTTGGCGATTACAGAACTGCTGGCTCGCGAAATGAATTTGGAGAGGGAGATTTTCAGTTCATCAGCCGGGACCCGAATCTGTTTTTTAAACAAAACTTAAACTCGGTGTCCCCTTGGCTTTAAACTTGGCACGTTACGATAGGTGTCGAGGTGAGGAACTTGAACGAATACATTATTGAAACGAACAGTCTCAGCAAAATATACAAAGGCCGCGCGGCGGTTAATCAGCTGGACCTGAAAATAGCCCGAGGAGATATTTACGGATTTCTGGGTCCGAATGGAGCGGGGAAAACGACGACGATCCGCATGCTGCTTGGACTTATTCGCCCAACTCGAGGAACGATCCGTATATTCGGCAAAGATATTCGCAGACATAAGCTTGATATTTTGCGTAAGGTCGGCTCGTTGGTGGAGTATCCTTCGTATTATGGTCATTTGAACGCCATTGAAAATCTGGAGGCCATTCGCCGTATTTTAAATGTACCCAAGCAAAACATTGCGGAAGTGTTAGAGGTCGTCCGACTGACCAAGCATGCCAAACGTCCAGTCAAAGGCTACTCGCTGGGCATGAAGCAGAGACTGGGTATTGCAGCCGCCCTGCTTGGGAATCCCGAAGTGCTCATTTTGGATGAGCCTACGAATGGCTTGGACCCGGAGGGTATTCAGGAGATGCGCACATTGATTCAGGAGATGCCCAAGCAACGGGGGATCACCGTGCTGGTATCCAGCCATCTGTTGAGCGAGGTAGAGCATATGGCGAATACCGTGGGTATTATCCGTGAAGGAGAGTTGGTCTTTCAAAACACGATCCATAATCTCCGTCAGGAATCCGCAGGCGGGATTCGGATCGTAGTGTCGGAACCGGAAGCCGCCCAGTTGATTGCACGTGAGCAGGGCTACCATTCGGTGAAGGACGGGTCGGCGCTGGAATTCGAGAACATGAATGATGCGGCTGTTGCGCTGCTGGTCAGAAGATTGGTCGAAAATACGCATGCTGTATACCGTGTGGAGGAACACCGCAAATCGCTGGAAGATATGTTCATGCAGGTGGTGGGCAAAGGAGGAGCTTCCTTATGATGCTACGAGCACTGATGGCGGATCTGCTCAAAGCACGTAGAAAGGGAATCTGGTTCCTGGTGTTTCTCGGTCCTCTGGGGCTGGTGGCCATGCAGGCGCTGAACTTTGGACTCCGCTATGACTATCTGATTCCGCGATACAAGGGACGTTTATGGGAAAGCTTGATGGATAACATCGCTGTTTTCGTCCCCCTTGCGCTGGTATTAGGAGCCACCATGGTTGCTTCCATGCTGGCGAATGTGGAACATTCGTCTAACTCCTGGAAGCAACTGTTGGCTTTGCCGATTTCCAAATTCAGCGTCTATATGGCCAAGCTGACACTGGCGATCGGGATGCTGTGTGTGTCCTGTGTACTCCTGACGGCCGGAACGTGGGGACTGGGCATGCTACTCGGCTTCGGGGGAGAGCCCGCACCCGTAGGGGAACTGCTACGACTCGGGTTTTGGCCCTTGGGCGGCACGCTGCCTATGCTCGTATTGTTGTTGTGGTTAACGGTCACGTTCCATAATCAGGCGCTGCCTGTAACACTGGGCATTACGTTAGGCATCGGCAGCTTGTTTGCTTCGCAGCTGTCCGAATGGTTTCCATTGGCTTGGCCTCAATTCGCATGGGTTGCACCTCAAGCGTGGATGTTTGCGTCCGTCGGTTGCGGAACGGGTGTGCTTCTCAGCCTGCTGACAGCGGCCCATTTTAGCCGAAAGGATGTGGCGTAATGTTCGGAGGATATGTACGGCTGCTTTCTGTTGAACGGTTGAAAATGGCGAAATCGCCCGTCTGGCTGCTCGCGCTCGTCAGCCCGGCGATTGCCGTCCTGATTGGTTTGCTGGCAAATCCAGGAGGGAATTGGCAGGTGTTGTTGTCTGCCATGCTTACAGTTCATGCGCTGCTGTTCATGCCGATGCTGACCGCCGTATTTGCATCTCTGGTCTGCCGATTCGAGCATGGGGGCGGCGGTTGGAAGCAACTCATGTCATTGCCATTGTCCCGCACCAGTCTGTACGCGGCCAAGCTGACCATCATTATGGCCTTGGTCGGATTGACCCAGCTACTGTTCGGAGGAGCGCTGCTGGGTGTTGGAGCTGTGCAGGACATGAACGGACCGATTCCATGGGCCGTGATCGCTCAAAGTTTGCTCGCAGGCTGGGTAGCCTGCCTGCCGCTGGCTGCGTTGCAGTTGATGGTGTCCTTCCTGTGGTCCAGCTTTGCCGCACCGCTTGCGTTGAATTTCGTATTCACCGTGCCGAATATTCTGGTCGCCAATTCTCAAACCTACGGTCCGTACTATCCATGGACACAGCCTTTATTGGCGATGATGCCGAGTGGAAGAGACAACTTCGGGGCGTTCATGGTGCCAACTGATACACTGTTGACGGTTATAATGGGTAGCTTTGTCGTATTTACGGTGGCGGGACTGACGGTATTTCGTTATAAAGAGATATAGGGCGAAATACGGGGACTGCAAAAACTCCTTATCCTAAATGAGGTAAGGAGTTTTTTACTGTGCTATTGGTTTACACTAAGCCTGAAATGGCACGGATATTATTGCTGATAAGGTGGCAAGAGGCGTCGAACTTCGCTTGTTCTTCTGGACTTAGCTCCAGCTCGATGACCTCTTGAATTCCTTTGCTGCCGATAATCGCTGGAACACCCGTGCAGACATCTGTGTGCCCGTACTCGCCGTCCAATACAGCAGAGACCGCTATAATTTTACCATCATCATTTAAAATGGAACGGGTAATGTACGCCAGCGCATTGGCAATACCAAAATAAGTGGCCCCTTTGCGGGTAAAGATCTCCCAGCCTGCATCACGAGTTTTACGGGCAATGTCGTCCAGATCGACGTGGCTGAATCGTTCCTTATGCTGCCGTAAAATGTGTAAAAGCGGCTTACCGCCAATCGTGACGTGTGACCAGGCAACGAATTGGGATTCGCCATGCTCGCCAAGAGCATATCCTTGTACGCTGCGTGGATCTATGGAAAATACTTCAGAAAGCAACGTCTTAAGTCGGGATGAGTCAATGGAGGTGCCCGTGCCGATCACCTTGTTGCGCGGCAGACCGGATATACTTTGTACCATATACGTTACAATGTCGACAGGATTAGCGGCAATGACGAATATACCGTCGAAGCCACCCTCCATAATCGCTGTTACAATCTCTCTGGTAATAAGCACTGCGTCGTCCAGCACAGATAGGCGGTCTTGACCCGGTTTAGGGTTGGCTCCAGCCGTTATAATCACCACGTCCATATCCGTACAGTCTGCATACGTGCCTGCACGCACCTTGGTACGTGTAGACGTAAAATCCATACAATGGGACAGATCCAATGCATGGGCCAAAGCCCGATCATACGTGCGGTCAATCATCATGATCTCATCACAAATGGACTGATTAACCATTGAGTAGGCACAGCTCGAACCGACCATTCCCGCGCCGACAATAGCTACTTTCCTTGCCTTCCCCTTCATCTATGTTGCCTCCTCGTTCCAGCGAACGTTAATATGCTACAAATTATGCCTGAAATCCATTTTACGTTACATAACATAACATATTGCTGATCTTTTGAAAATATCCATTTTTTTGTCTCCATTCCGGGAAATTAAAGATAAACTGTGAATAGAGGTGTTCTTTAGGATTAATTATAGAATGAACGTAAATTATCAATACTTTTACTGGAAGATAGGAGAGCACATTTCAATTTATATTTAAGGTGACTGCTGTATAAATTATAACATGAACTATATTGATGGAAGGAATAGTGCCATAGAAATAATGAAAGTGTGACATTTATGTGACGCTCTTTAAAGAGTCTTTAGTGTACATAGAACGAAGTATTCTCTGCAATGTCGTTTCTTGTATATCTGAGGATTTTGCAAAAATCCCTTAAGCGACTTCCAATGAACAAGATAAAGATCGAAATGGTTTAGTTCGTCTATATCTTGCACTTTGGAGCGACTGGAATCGAATTTTGCGAAATCCTGGTATATCTACAAATATTTCGTTATGACAAAGGTTCTTAGCAGTCTGCAATATTAGAACATTTTTGCCAAAGGGTTTCCAATGGATTTCGCGAATTCTACATATACAAGCTTATTTCTTTCCATACCATCCGGGGAGGTAATGATTAAATGGAAGAAAGCAAATCGACGACGGAAGCAGCAAAACAGTTGGGAATCGGGGCGAGTACCCTTCGTAAATATGCAGCGGCGCTGGAGGAGCAGGGGTATGTGTTTCAGCGTTCCGCGAATCAATCGAGGATGTTCAGTGCTGAGGATGTTGAGTGCTTGAAGCTGATGCGGAGGGCGTTGCGTGAGCAGCATATGACGATGGAGCAGGCGGTTCAGGTGGTGCTTGAGAGAGTGACCGCTCCCTTTCAAATGGAGGATGAAGAATTCCGCTTGCCACCCATCTCGGATGCTGAGTCATTGACCGCAACCTGGGAAGAAATAATGGCGGCGGCTGAGGGCAGGGAAGAGACGGTCATGCAGGCGCAAGCTGCTGCTACGGTTGAATTGACAGAGTTACAGGATGAAATGAATGCTCAGGAACTGTCAGAGGAATCCATGCAGTTACAGTCGCAGGAAGAGTTCCAGACTTTGGCATCAGCGATTGAGTATAGATTGGAGCAAGCGCCTGTATCCTTACAAACGCAGGAGTCTGTAGAGTCGCAAGAAATGGCGCAGATGCAGGACATGGTGCAAACCGCATTGTTGGAAATGCGGAGCCGTTTGGAGGAACTGGAAGCAGAGCACAGCCGTTTGGTGGAAAAGAATATCAACCTGTCTAACCAACTGGAGGATCAAAAACGTTGGATGAAAGAAAGGATCGATGAGGAACGGGACCGGCAGTTAATTACTAATTTGCGTACCTACCAGGGCAGGCAACGCAAATCGCGCAGTTCGTTGTTGTCCTGGCTTGGTCTGACACCGCGCAGACGCAGAGAGGCATAGCCAGCATCTTTTCTGATAAAGACCATCAGACCTTCCGGGACTGATGGTCTTTTATCGTGGATGGTATAATAACGGAACACAAGAATACTAGAACAAGCCGCATAAGAAACGTTGCTGCGGCATGTAGAGGAAAGGATATAAGTATGTTTGCATGGTTGCGGAACGCATATGAATCATGGTTGGATTATCCGAAACAGCCTGGCGATTTACTGAGCGGACGTTATGATGTTCGTTCGCTTTTAGGCATGGGGAGCTATGGTCTGACCTATCTCTGTTTGGATCGGCACAGCGGACAAGAGGTGGCGGTGAAAATGCCCAGACCGAGCAAACGGGCGAAGGCAGTTCAACTATTGCAGCGCGAGGCTCATATTATGCGGCAGATGGAACACCCCTATATTCCGAAGCTACTCGAAAGTGTCGAACATTCGAACGGAATAGTTGTGGTCATGGAATACATCTCCGGCATGACGCTGGAGGAGCTTATATTTGAACAGGAGCGTTCCTTTACAGAACAGGAATGCGTTGTCTACATTTTGGAGTTAATGGAGCGAGTTCTGCATGTACATGAACGGGGCTATATCCATCGGGATATCCGCATTCCCAATGTGATTCACCGTGAGGGGAAGCCTTACCTGATCGACTTTGGTCTTGCTCTGGCGGTGGGAGAGCGACAGGAGGATGTATTTACCGAATCCATGCTGGAAAAGCGCGCACTCGAGCGACAAGATGTCGCCGTCTACAGCGATTTGTACGATGTCGGACATTTAATGCTTTTTATGCTGTATAGCAGTTACGAGCCTCAGCCGGATCAACCGCCGGCAAGCTGGCAGGAAGAATTGAAGCTGAGTTCACCTGTGCGTCATATGCTGGAGCGTCTTTTTCAGATTCGGCCACGTTATGAGAATAGCCGACAGTTTATGCAAGAGCTGGAGGAAGCATTGTTGCTGCTTGAGGTTAACCCATAACGTTAATTCCTGAAAATAAACAGGCATTCGCCGCAAAAATGGGGGAATGCCCCCCTTACGCATTTGACCAGGTCTACATACAATGATCCTGTAAATGAGCGAAGGGAGTGTTGTAAATGAGTCATATGTGTGGAGTAGGCGGAATGGGTTATGGTGTAGGAGCATGGACCTCTGTAGGAGCAATTCTGGTTCTGTTTATTTTGTTGGTGATCATCTCTAAAACCCTGTTTCTGTAATTTCGGTCATGGCCGATTTCCTGTACAATGCACCGATGTTGCCCTGCATAACGAAGGGCGCACAACAATAAAGCGAAGGCCCTTGAGATGAGAAGGGTCTTCGCTTTAGTTACGCTCTATTCCGTCGCTACTACTTGTTGTTTGGCTAAGAACTGGAGTAATGACGGCGTTTATCTTTGTAATATCGGTGTCCATTGTGGCTATTCTTGTAACCGTCTGAAGAAGAATGGCGTTTACGTTCACGTTCGTAATAACGGTCTGAGCTGCTGTATCGCCGCTTATGAGAATGAGAGGTGGAATGTAGCAGGCGGTGCAGTAATTGTTTGAGCATCGTCTAATCCTCCTTCTTACCCTGCCCAACTGACATAGACAGGTTTTTATAAAACGGTAATACGCAGCAGCGTTAGAACAGGTTCCACTAATTTAAAGATTGTAGGGACTTGGCCTGAAATTCCGCAATATCCTTGAATTCTTCTTCGAATTTACGTGAAATGCGAATATAAATCGGCAGTAAATCACGATAAATATCCACGTGTTCTGCTACCGGTTTGTGCTGGTGAGTGGTACCGATCATACCGGACACAGCATCCAGCGAATCAATCCGTCCCAGTGCGTACAAGCCTAGAATAGCTGCGCCCAGACATGAGCTTTCCAGACTTTCGGGGATAATGACTTCCTGATCAAAAATATCTGCCATGAGCTGTCTCCATAGCTCCGAGCGTGCAAATCCACCCGTGGCGTGAATGACTGACGGTCTGTCGATGACTTCTTCCATGGCGAGCATGACGGTATACAAATTGAACAGCACACCTTCCAGGGCGGCGCGAATCATATGCTCTTTTTTGTGACGCAGGGACAGACCGAAGAAGGAGCCGCGAGCATTCGGGTCCCACAGGGGCGCACGTTCACCGGATAAGTACGGAAGAAAGAGCAGACCGTCGGAACCAGGACGTACCTGTTCCGCAATTTGGGTCAGTACATGATATGGATCAAGTCCCAGTCGTTTGGCCGTTTCCACCTCGGAGGCTGCAAATTCATCCCGGATCCAGCGGAAGACTATACCTCCGTTGTTCACCGGGCCGCCGATGACCCACAGCTTTTCGGTCAAGGCGTAACAGAAGAAGCGTCCTTTGGCATCCGTAAGCGGCTTATCAACTACAGTACGGATGGCTCCGCTGGTGCCGATGGTAACCGCGACGACTCCAGGCTTGATCGCATTCACACCGAGGTTGGACAAGACACCGTCACTGGCCCCAATCACAAAAGGAGTCGTCTCCAGTAGGCCCATGTCATGCGCATAGGTCTCATCCAGCCCTTTGAGCACATGAGTTGTCGGCACCAACTCGGATAGCTGCTCCTTCGTCACACCTGCAATGTGTAGCGCTTCCTCGTCCCAGTCCAGCTGTTGCAAATTCATGAGTCCGGTTGCAGAGGCAATCGAGTGATCCACGACATATTGGTGGAATAACCGGGCAAAGACGTACTCCTTAATGGAAATGAATTTGTACGTCTGGGCCACAACATCCGGTAAATCCCGTGTAATCCACATCAGTTTCGTTAGCGGTGACATGGGATGAATGGGCGTGCCGGTGCGTAAGTAAATGTCGTGTCCGTTGTATTCATGTTTGAGCGCTTCGGCCCATTTGGCGCTACGGTTATCTGCCCAAGTGATGGAGGCGGTCAGCGGTTTGCCGTTCTTATCCACCGCCAGTACACTGTGCATGGCCGAACTGAAGGAGACGAACAGCACATGCTCGGCTGACACTCCGCTTTGTTTCATGACCTCTTGCACCGTCGTCACGACAGCTTTGAAAATATCTTCCGGGTCCTGTTCTGCCGCATCCGGCTCAGGTGTATGGAGCGGATAGCCCACATGGTGCTGGGCGGCAATATTGCCGTTTTCTTCGAAAAGCACCGCTTTGGTACTGGTCGTACCGATATCGACGCCGATCATATATCGGATGTCTGTCATATTCAATCTCCCCTTCACTTACCGTTATTAGCTCATTATCGTTAAATTAACACACTCAGCAGCATAATCAAACCGAAAGCGACCAGGGAGAGGATGGTTTCCATAACGGTCCATGATTTTAGAGTCTGCGGAACCGTCATATTGAAAAATTCTTTAATCATCCAAAAACCAGCGTCATTCACATGAGACAAGATCAGCGACCCTGCTCCTGTAGCAAGGACGACCAGTTCGACATTCGCACCGGGAGTAAGCGCCAGCACAGGTGCGACAATACCGGAGCCTGTCGTCATCGCGACTGTCGCTGATCCAGTGGCTACACGAATGAGCGCAGCGACCAGAAAAGCAAATACAATCACATTCATATGGGCTCCTGTAGCGACCGCTGCAATGGCCTGACCTACACCGCTGTCGATCAATACCGTTTTAAATGCACCACCGCTCCCGATAATTAAGATAATAGAGGCTGTTGGTGCCAGACATTCACTGGTAAAACGGGACAAGTCCTCTTTCTTTAGACCACGTGCATAGCCTAGCGAGAAAAAAGAAAACACGGCCGCAATCAGCAATGCCATAACCTCATCACCAATGAATTTGAAAAATACAGAGAGCGGATGTGTATTGGCTGGGTCTACGATTTCAGCGACTGATCCGCTAAGCATTAGAATAACAGGTAACAAAATGGTGAACAAAGTAATCCAAAAAGGAGGTAACGACCGTCCCGTCGTATTTCTGAACTGCTCGTCCAGTTTCTCGGAAGGTCTGACCATGATTCTTTTACCAATCCAAGCGCCGAAGACCGGGCCTGCAATAATGGCGGATGGGATGCCCACGATGAGTGCATATCCTATCGTGCGTCCAATATTGGCGTTAAAGGCTTCAATCGCGATCATTGGAGCCGGGTGGGGGGGTAAAAGACCGTGTACTGTCGATAGTCCTGCCAGCATTGGAATACCGATTTTCAGCAGAGACATATTCATTTTACGGGCAACCGTGAACAGGATGGGAATTAATAAAATAATACCAACCTCAAAAAAAACCGGAATGCCCACGATAAAGCCTACGATCATCATCGCCCAATGAACGTGTTTTTCACCAAAACGATCCATCAGTGTGGTCGCGATGCGTTCGGCACCGCCGGATTCTGCCATCATTTTACCGAGCATTGTGCCTAAACCGATCACGATGGCGATGGAGCCGAGTGTACTGCCGAGCCCTTTGGTGATGGAGGCAGTAACTTCATGTCCAGGCATCCCGTTAACCAGTCCGAGAAATACCGACGAAAGCAGCAGTGAAACGAAGGGATTCCATTTGAATTTGGCAATTAGCAAAATCAAAAGAATGACGGTAACTAGCGCCCATATGAGCAGGGACGCGTTATGGCTTAAGCCGAATAATGTGTTCATGAAGGTATGCCTCCTTATTCTTATATGTATAGCTAAATGTATACTTGTCGACAACTTCAATTAAAAGAGAACCGCGCCAGCGAGAAACGCATAAAGCGCGGTACATCGGCTCTTTGTCACGCACGTTGTGGCTAGGACGATGTCTTTCTTCTGTAGGGAGACAGGACGCTATCGTTAACCGCGTTGCGGGTATCTCGATAATGATCCTCAATAAATCCCGACAACTCCTGAGCATTCCCTCCATTTAAAGCGTTTGCAAAGGTTCGATGTTTGTGAATCGTGCCTTGTGATTCTTCGATGTTGGACGCAAATCGTTGTTCTGTCGCAGCTAACATGACCGTTAGGATTAGCTGTCTCATACCGTTCCAGGTATGAAGAATACGAGTATGGCCTGCTTCCAGAACCAGAGCCTCATGAAACTTAAAATCCTGAAGAGAAAATTCAACGACATCCCTGTACTTGAGAGCGACTTCCATTTTGTCAATCATCTGATTCAAAACAGTCACCAATGTGGCATTATCACTATGTACATACCTTTGTACAACAAAATGCTCAATCAGCATTCGCACATCGAATAGCTCCTCCATATCACCGGGTGTCATGCCGACGACAATCGCTCCCATGCGCTCCAAACGGATCAGTCCTTCGCCCGAGAGTGCCTTCATGGCTTCACGCACCGGAGAACGACTGGTACCAAAATCGGCAGCAATCTGATTCTCAGATAGCACAGTGCCTGGTGTCTGAATGCCACGTATAATCTGAAGCCGAAGTTCACAAGCAATCCTTTCCCCAAGCGATGCGCCCTGTAACCAGGTTGTTGGATATTTCATAGGATACTCCTATCTTGGAAATGATTTTGCATACTGGTATACAAGTTATGGAATATTATATACCCCGTTTAAGATCCTTGTAAACGGTATCAGTTGACATCGGTTCCATTTCGCTGCTTTTAGCGTTACAATAGAAGCAGAAAAAAGAAGCAGTGAAAAGTGGAACGAACACGGAAAAGAAGGAGACCGTTTAATGATTATCATTAAAACCAAAGAACAAATTGAAAATATGAAAAAAGCTGGAGACATTTTGGCTGCTTGCCACCGGGAAATTGCCAAAATGATCAAGCCGGGCATTACGACACTAGAAATTGACGCCTTTGCGGAAGCCTTTATGAAGAAGCATGGCGCAACACCGGAGCAAAAGGGCTATAACGGCTACCAGTTTGCAACTTGTGGCTCACCTAACGATGTGATTTGCCACGGCTTTCCAAATAAGACACCGTTGAAGGACGGGGACATCGTGACGATCGACATGGTTGTGAACCTGAATGGCTGGCTGGCAGATTCCGCTTGGTCGTATGCGGTGGGTAATGTGTCTGAGCAGGCGCAAAAGCTGCTGGATGTTACCAAGGAATCGCTGTATAAAGGGATTGAGCAAGCCGTTATTGGTAACCGGATCGGTGATATTTCCCATGCGATACAAACTTACGCGGAAGCGGAAGGCTTCTCGGTTGTACGCGAATTTATTGGGCACGGCATCGGGGAAGAGATGCATGAGCAACCGCAGGTTCCACATTACGGACCTCCGCACCGGGGACCACGCTTAAAAGAGGGTATGGTCATTACGATTGAGCCGATGCTCAACACGGGCACATACCGCAGTAAAATTGATGCGGACGGCTGGACCGCACGCACGTTGGACGGCGGCTTGTCTGCGCAATACGAGCATACGCTGGCCATTACAGCAGAGGGTCCGATCATTTTGACCCAGCAATAAAAGCAGGCATCCACCGCATGGAAACAGATTACCGTGGTGAATGGGCTAGACATATTACAAAAAGGGGCTGTCCAGGGGACAGTCCCTTTTTGCTACGTGCATTCTATTAAGGTCCAGTACAAAAAATTTGCTGCGGCGGGTGAAGAACCTAAGCTTTTAGCTCAGGACATTCGTGCCTTCTACAAGCCTTTTAGAGCGAAAAAAAATTAATCAAGATCCAACGGGTGCATGGACTGGATAAAGAATAGGAAACTGCGGGGAATAAAAGTTTCACCTCCAAAAACCGATTTTGGCGAAAAGGCGAATATCGGTTTTTTTCGTTTCATGAGTGCCAGGCCACCATTTTAACGAAAATGTACGCTATGCCATCAGAGTGATCAGCTTAGTTCTGATAGACGTTAGGATACGTTAAGTGTGTGATTATGAATCTTCTATATAGTACAAAAATAACAATAATTTGAAAACAAATTCATAAGAATGAAATAAAAAAATTTCCTTTATTACACACTTAGTCCCTACCACATTTTTCAGAAATTGTTTGTTTATTGTTATATGAATTATTTTTTTACTCTAATAGAACTATTTCAACTTTTTTCCTTGATGTCGATGTAATTGAGGATCACAAAAACGTATTCCTTTAGGAAGATGCAGATCCACTCGCTAAAACGAAAAACATGTAGGTTGCGAGTCAGAATTGTCCTAGGGGAATATCGGTCACATCTTAAGTCTTGCGATTACAAACAGCAAGATATAAACATCAGGAGGATAACCATTATGAATTCATTCAAGAAAACGAAGAGCTTGATCGGCGCCCTGACCGGGGCTGCATTATTATTGTCGCTACCGATGACGGCAGGCGCGGAGAGCAATATCAACTATACTGGCATGTTCCTGGGCTATGATAGAACTGTAAACACCAGTCCTGTCTGGACCTACAACCCTGACATCGTCTCTTATGATCTGCAGAACTGGAACCAGGGGGGAACCGATACAGCATCCATTACCTCCGATAGCGCCTCCGCCATCCAAGACTTGGGGAAAATCGTCACCGTTTCCACCCACATGCCCAATCCCCAGGGTGGAAATGTAAACGCCCCAATGTCTGATTCCGATTTTACGATCTTGGCCAATACAGACATTGCATCCATCAATTCGTCCAGCCCCGCATGGCTGCAAAATTATAAGGCCCAGGTTGACAACGTCGTGAACGGCCTGCAAAAGTTTAACTCATCCCCTGTTTACTATAGACCCTTCCATGAAATGAACGGAGGCTGGTTCTGGTGGGGAGACAAGAACACGACGGACTATAAGAACCTGTACATCAATCTGTACAATTACATTGTGACGACCAATGGCATGTCCAACGTCAATTTTGTCTATGCTCCTAATAAAGGAGCCAACGCGGCTGCTTATTACCCCGGCTCCAGCTATGTCACCTGGATTGGCATCGATGCCTACAGCGACGATCCGTCCAATGACAATGAAATCAAGATGGCTTACAATGACATCAAAGGACTTGGCAAAACTTATGGCTTCAGCGAAATTGGACCAGCCGTGGGCGGCGACCATGTGGATCTCAACAATAATCAACTCAAGAAATTTGATTATTCGCTTTGGAACAAGGCCCTGAATGAAATCTACACTGGAGCAAGCTTCTTTATCACCTGGGATGGCGCTTATGCTCCGCAGAACAATACAAACGGCAGCACACTGTTTACAAAGGAAAGCTCCCAGTAAGTGTCTAGCGCCCGGCGTTCGGGCAAGACGGGAATGTAGCCTCCGATGGTCTAAAAAGACCAAAAAGACCAAAAAGACCAAAAAGACCAAAAGGACGCGGCCTCCTGTCGGGAGAACGTGTCTTTTTGGTCTATACAGCAACATGCGGACATGCATGTTAAAAACCCGTTTGTCAGATGCGAACTTCTGTCTCTTTCGGAACGAACTGACGATATTGAAAATACATACGAAGCCGCCAGTGTAACAAGGTCCCGAAGGCTAGGATGAAAAATAGCCCTGCCGTCTGCGGAATGGTAATGTAATGCTGAATAAATTCATGCAGCAGCAATCGGACGATCAGCAGGCTGATCAGGATAAAAAAGAAGGTACGTGAGCGTTGCACGAAAACCAGCCCTTCTTGCAATTCAAATTTGGTGCTGCGGATCAGCGGGTAAGAAAAAATAAACCAGCCGACCAGAAAAGCGCCCAGCGCCCAAAGCCAGGGAACCCGTACTTCCGGCACGACAAACATCATAAAACCGGTGCTCATGCCGAGCGGAGGAATGATGATTTTTTTTGCATTAATCGGGCGATGACCTGTCTTCATACGGATGAAAATAGCCGAAATAGCGATTACGATCATACCGAAGGTTGCGCCATATTGCAGCAATGGGGTGCTAATATGAAACATGGACTGGCCCCCTCTATAAGGAATATAAGCGTTATTGGACAGACTGCAAACCTTTTACATTATACCACATATGCAATGGATATATTTAGTTACAGTCTTTCCTCTGGCAAGCGGATTATACGCCTCTTGGTGGTAACAGGTCCTATAATTAGGTCTCTTTCATACTTATGCGAGTTCCTTTGCTTGTACCTCTCCTTGAGCTGATTTTTTCTCCTGACGCATGATATAACCCATGGCTGCAATAATAAGGATAAAGGCGATCAGTGCGAGAAAAGGAATGGTAATAAAATCGAACCAGTTCAGGTAATCCTGTTCACAGGATACTCTGCCGCAGGAAGTTGAAGTTTGCGCAGCTGCTTTGGCGGCTGCATGGATGCGCTGAATGATGAAATGATAGGCTGAAATTGCACCTCCAATGATAGCCAACGGCATGACATAACGGCGTATCCCCGAATCCCCTCGAAAATAGGCGAGCCCGAGTAGAAGGGTCAGGGGATACATCAGAATGCGCTGAAACCAGCACAGCTTACAAGGCTCATACCCCAAAATCTCGCTGAGATACAGACTGCCCAATGTGGCCACACAAGCTACAACCCAGGCGGCAAACAAAGCAATATCCGTTTTTTTAAAAGATCCAATCATAGTAACGCTCCTTTTTTAATTCAAATGAGAACAATATGAACTCACCCGTGTCTTGTCCCATCGGCAGGCATCTGCCGATATGTATGTCTTAATCCGTATTGTACTGTATTTTGAGTGCAGGGTCATACTTAAACATATTGACATCATTCACTATCATTTTTATAATTGCAGTAGTTTGGGAAGTTAATGAGGATTCAAGTTAGATATATATATTAAGAAATTAGGAGTGTGCCTAGAATGTCGACCAGTCCAAAAAATGAAACCCTATCTACTATTAGTGAAAGACACGCGGTAAAGAGCTATGTTAAGGATTTTAAATTGCCAGAGGAAGATTTGGAGGCTATTTTGACTGCGGCGATAGAAGCTCCTTCCGCTTGGAACCTTCAACATTGGAAATTCCTTGTTATCGAAAGCGAAGCAGACAAGCAAAAATTGCTGCCTATCGCCTACAATCAGGGCCAAGTAGCGGAAAGTTCCGTTACGATTGCCGTATTGGGTGATTTGGAAGCGAACCGCAACACCGTCATTTATGATCAAGCGGTAGAAGCAGGCGCACTGCCAGCGGAAATCCGCGACGCCTTGGTAGGTCAAATCAACGGCGCGTACCAAAACCCGCAAGTAGCTCGCGATGCCGCCATCCTGAACTCTGCTTTTGCAGCACAAAACATTATGCTGGCTGCTAAATCTCTGGGCTACGATACTTGCGCAATGGGCGGTTTCATTCCAGCACAATTGATCGAGCAATTCAATATTCCAGCACGTTACCTGCCAACCCTGCTTATTAGCGTAGGTAAGGCACAAGTGCCAGCACGTCCATCAGGACGTTTCCCACTGTCTGAAGTTGTTGTAAAAGGCAGCTTCTAAGAAGATTTGTGAATGTAAAAGGGTGTTCCTGCAACCGTTCGTGGTTGGGGAACACCCTTTTTTACGTCGTGTTAGGCTGTCAAAAGCCTTTTGTTTAGCTCTTTGTTTAGTCCGAGCGTTTGGATACGAGATATACTAGCTCCAGCGTCAGGATCGGTAGAAAGACAGAAGCCGGATAGGCCAGATAGCGCGGCTCCCATTGCGGCTTGAACTTATCCTTAAAGCGCCGAAGCCCCTGAAAACCGTAAAAATGCCCCCCGTATTGGAAAACAAGTCGAGCCAGCTTTTCCTCGCGCAATGCCTTTTCGCTTTGTCCTACCTGGGACAGCGGTGCCATTCCCAGATTAAATGTCGTATATCCACTCTCCTTGGCCCACTCAATGACCCGTGTGAATAAGTAATCCATCGTGCCATTTGGCGTGTCAGGCAAGTGGCGCATCAGGTCAATGGAGACCGTCCGTCCATGATCATATGCAGGGGCCATCGTAGCGAAAGCGATGACTTTTCCTTCAGAGTCCTTTAGCAATGCAATCGGAGCCAATTGAAGATAAGGCTCTTTGAACCAGCCGAGTGAATATCCCTTCTCCTTGCGCCCGTCCAGCCAAATATTCGAAACATGACGCATCTCTTCAATCAGTGATGCCTCTAGAGGCGGTTGGATGATTTCGAACGAGTAGCCATCGCGGTCAAAGCGGTTTTTGGCGCTGCGTAGCGCTTGATTGCTTTTACCCGTCAGTGTAAATGATTCCAGCGGCACAAGTGCTTCCTCGCCCAGTTTGAAAAAGCGATAGCCGTTCTCGTGATAGATGGACAAATACTCCGGCGATGCCTGATAAAATACAGCCGTCAACGCATACCGATCTGCGAACCGCTGAAATTCCTGAATGGCTTCACTCACGCGTTCTTTTGGACCGAGGGGGTCACCTAATACAATCAGTTTGTCCCGGCTGCGCGCATAGGGAATGACCACCTGTTCGTTCTTGGTCCAATACAGATATTTATCGCCCAAAAAAAGCATATGAGAAACGAGATTACCACCCTGCCGCTCCAAAAATTCTTTTAGCTTATCCAGCTCCTGCTCGTCGGGTAGATTGGCGATGCTACGCTGAGGTCGAAGAAAGAAATATACCGTTAGGAATACCCATGCCAAAATCAGACTAAACACGGCGGTAACTCCGTAATCGCTGCGGTTCATAAAAAAGTCCAGATGGACCTTGGCATGCAAATGGCGCATAAAAGGAGTGTTGGAGCCTGCCCCAATGATAAAATAAGCTCCGGTTACGAGTAGAGATAATCCACCCCATATTAAGATGTTGTGCCGATTCAGCGGTGCACTGACCCGATAAAACCGCGAACGCGAGATCCATAGCATTAACGCCACAAACAGTAGGAATAAGGCTTCTTCAAAATCTAGACCTTTAGTGAAGGTGAAAATAGCTCCTGTCAGCAGCAGTATCAATGTCAGTCGCAATGCTCTGCGAATACGTAGAGAGATCCCGTGGGACAGGACGACAAGCATAATCCCGATGATGACTGAGATTTCATGCGACAAGCGCATGACGGGCAGGCTGAGCAAATGCTCAGCAAAACGGAGCCGATATAACAGACCTGGCGTAGCTGCCGACAAAAGAAGCACCACGCCAGAGATGAGTACCAGCTTACCAAGCGCCCATACCCCTAGATCTGCCAAAAACCGAAATTGACCAGGCCAGCCCCATACCTTCTGCCAAGCATTAAGGGAGTAATCCCAACCCGTCTCAGCTAGCTGATTCAGGCGCTCGTTACGCGGAATCATTTCCAGCGCGGCTAATACCAAGCCAATGAGCCACGGGATGATGTAATAAAAGACACGAAAGACCAGCAGCACAGCCAGTGCCCGATCTGAGTTGGCTCCCGCCATTTGCAGCCCGAGCAGGGCAATGATGTCGAATGCCCCGACCCCTCCGGGTGCAAGACTGATCAACCCGGCAATCGCGGCTATCACATAAATGCCGAACACAGCATGCATCGGCAGTTCATGGAGCAAGTGCGAGCCGATCCATGCAAAGGTAAGGCCAGCCAACAGCCATTCCAGCAGGGAAGCACTGATGGAAGCGGAGATGGTGGACCAGGAAAGCTGTCCTTCTCCCTTGTTGAACCATGTGGAATACCGTTTGGAGCGCTGCATGATCAGAAATAGCGGCAGGTACAACGCCATTCCCCACAGCGCCCAATGAAGCCACGGATGAGCATCCAGTACAGGCTGTACCGGATACAGATGGACAATGGCTCCCCAAGCCAGCAAAGATAGTCCGGTAATGACGACTGGCGAAAGAAACACGACCGCAGAGGTGATGACACCCAACGGCACCCCGCTTTTTTTATACAGTACTGTGCGAAGTCCCGCTCCTGTAAAGCCTGCAAAACCAAAGACATTATTGAAGGTATTGGAGATCCAAGCGTAGCGAAATGTTGTTCCAGGCTTGACCTGAAGCTTGAAATGATGCCTGATTACGTAATCGTATGCGCTCATAGCCGCCACGGCAGCCAGTGAGAACAAGCCAATCTCGATGAGAAAGGTGGCATCCATTCGCCGCAGTTCATGAAGCATACGCGCCAGATTAAAGTCTTTTAGTTCTCGCCCGGCCTCCCATATAATAAAAGCCAGTACAGCCAACGGTAGCAAAATACGTGTCAATCGTTGCCTGTAGATGGTCATTACGAACTGTACGATTTTAAAAGATTGAATCGGTTTGTGATTAGATTTCATAGATTCACCTGCTTGGAAAAGAATGAGATATACATGGAATGAAGTGATTAGATTTCATGCCCGATGAACATTACTATATATTATACCTATAATAATCGCTTGAATAACAACAGAAGGGTTACGAAATGGGATTTCAGTTTGATTGCTGTAAATAATTCCAATATAATGATGGAAAACCTAGTGAATTGCTTGGCAATGGAGCTGAACTGAACATGAGTATATGGGATCGCAATCTTTTTATACGTCGCCTGGAGCTGATATGGCCCCCTGATGCTGACGAGAGCCAATATCCGTTTAACTTAAAAGCCTTACACCAGTGGAACGAACTCAAATTCCATCCTTCCGTCACCTATATTATTGGAGAAAATGGCGTAGGTAAATCGACGCTTATGGAGGCAATCGCGGTCGCGTGGGGATTTAATCCAGAGGGCGGTACTAAAAACTTCAATTTTTCTACACAAGCCACGCATTCCTCACTGCATGAGCATATCCGGCTGGTGAGAGGGATAGAGAAGCCGAGGGATGGCTTCTTTTTCCGGGCGGAAAGCTACTATAATGTGGCGACTCACATCGACGAGATGGATCGAGAAGGAGGAGGGCGACCGATTCGAGATTCCTACGGGGGTAAGTCGTTGCATGAGCAGTCGCATGGCGAGTCATTTTTTGCTGCATTTGTGCATCGGTTTGGAGGACAAGGATTGTATATTTTGGATGAACCGGAGGCTGCGTTATCGCCTTTGCGCCAGATGGCCATGCTTGCACGGATTCACGAGCTGGTGCAGCAGGGCTCACAGTTTATCATTTCTACTCATTCCCCCATTTTGATGGCTTATCCAGATTCCATCTTATATCATCTGACACATGAAGGGATCGACACCCGGACGCTGGAGGAAACCGACCATTTTATCATCACGAAACAATTTCTGAATAACAAGGAAAAGATGATACAGGAGCTATTCGAAGATCCACAATAGGGATCGTAGGGACCGCCAGACCGTTCCAGAAGTTTCACCCTGGTCGTTCGTTATGAGAGGGACAACATCGTCTTTTCAGGTTGTTCCTTTTTGCTGTTCTGCCAAAGGAAAGATTCAGGGTTATCGGAAGTATTTTATGATTGTTATTTGTCTCTCTCTCTATTAATATAATGAAGAGTTTTGCTGAAATGGTTGCAAAATAAGATTTTCGTATACGAAATAAAGAACCTGAGGAGGACAAAACGCAACATGTCAGATTCACAACAGTTGAAAATGGGCCCGCTGGTCATTTTGATGATTAATATGTTTATTGCCATGCTGGGAATTGGGCTCATTATTCCGATCCTTCCCAAGTTTATGAGCTCCTTAGGAGGTAGTGGTGAAACGGGTGGTTATTTGGTTGCCGTGTTTGGCTTAACCCAATTCCTGTTTTCGCCGCTAGCGGGAGAATGGTCCGATAAATACGGACGTAAAAAAATGATTATTATCGGTTTGGTAATCATGACGGCGTCTTCTGTATTGTTTGCGATTGGGGAATCGTTGACCATACTGTATATCTCCCGTTTACTGGGAGGTGCAGGGGCAGCTTTTATGATTCCTCCGATGATGGCCTATATTGCTGACATTACAACGGTCCACAATCGCGGTAGAGGAATGGGGCTGTTGGGTGCCGCCATGTCTCTTGGCTTTGTGATTGGTCCAGGTGTGGGCGGCTTGCTGGCAGATATCTCGATTCGTACGCCTTTATATGTTTCGGCGGCCGTATCAGGTGTAGCTGCACTGATTTCCTTGATTATGCTGCCCGAAACCTTGTCGCTGGAGAAACAATTGAAGTTTCGGAATGTCAAGGCCAAACGGGACAATGTGATTAAACAGTTTGCCCTTTCTTTCCGCAAGCCTTACTTTATGCTGCTGATTATGATATTCACGTTAACCTTTGGACTGACTCATTTTGAAACGATGTTTCCTTTCTTTGTGACAGGCAAGTTCCATTATAATGAGCGTGATATTGCTATCATTATTACCGTAGGTGCACTGGTCGGAACGGTGATTCAAGCTGTGGTCATTAGTCCGATGTTGAATCGTTTTGGCGAAAAAGGTGTTATTATCGGCTCCTTTCTGTTTTCGGCAATTTCCCTTGTGCTTATGCTGCTCTCCGGCAACTTTTATTATGTACTCGGGGTATCGCTCATCTTCTTTACTGCTACGTCGTTGCTGCGGCCTGCCATTAATACTGCTTTATCCAAAATGGCGGGGGATGAGCAGGGAGTTGCAGCCGGGATGAACAATGCTTATATGAGTATTGGTAATATTCTGGGGCCTGCGCTTGCGGGTACATTGTTCGAGGTGCATATCAATTTGCCATACATTTTTGGGGCAGTCATTCTCATTCTTAGTTTGGGGCTGGCTGTAAAATGGAATAGCAGAGATACGCAGACTACAGCGGTTTAATGTTGTTCTTCTCGTAAATTTAGTCTCTTTTGGTGTGAACTGTGACGTTCTTGTGAACCACAGATTGCACCGAAGGAGGCTATTTTTTTGCATACATCGCGAAACGTTAATGAAACGACAGAATCTTGGGTAATAATGCATGATGAGTTTACAACAAGCCAAATAGTAGAGCTAAAAGCCAGATCATATGTAAAAAACAGCTAGAAGGAGATGAGAGCCGATGAAAGAGCGGAATGAGCAGTTATTTTATACAGGAACTTATGCGTCTCGTCAGGAAAGAGGAATATATGTATGTGCTTTGAATGTGACCAATGGTGATCTGCGCATGGTTGGAGGTGTGGAAGGGATGGAGAGGCCTTCTTTTCTCGCGCTACACCCGGATGGGACGAAGCTGTATGCTGCCAGTGAAACAGAAGAAGGCGAGCTGTATGCGTATCAGGTGAATACCCAGACGGGGGAATTACATCCTTTGGATCGAAAAGGGACGGGGGGAGCACATACTTGCTATGTTTCCGTAACAACCGATGGACGATATGTGCTGGCTTCCAACTATTCAGGCGGCAATGCCGTTGTGTTCCCTGTGACGGAAGCTGGAGGGTTGGGAGACATGTCGGGGCAGGTTCAGCATACTGGCTCAGGTATTCGCCAGGACCGCCAGGATGCGGCACATCCGCATTCGATTATTCCAGATCCTTCAGGACAGTATGCCCTGGTATGTGATTTGGGGCTGGATCAGATTGTGGTATACCGTTTGACAGAGGATGGAAAACTGGTGACCCATCGTGAGACAGATTTGCCACCTGGTTCTGGACCGCGTCATCTGGTTTTTCATCCTTCGCGTCCATATGCTTTTGTCGCCAATGAGTTGAACAATACAGTCGCTGTGTTTAGTTATAACGAACGTAATGGGGAGCTTACATTGCTGCAAAGCCTGTCCACACTGCCAGAAGGCATTATAGATGTAGAAAATACAGCAGCCGATATTCGGATTACGCCCTGTGGACGCTTTTTGTATGTGTCAAACCGCGGTCATGACAGCATCGTGCTGTACCATATCGATCTGGACAGCGGCAAGCTGAAGACGGTGGAATGGGTGGAAACCTTCGGCAGCACGCCGCGTAACTTTAACATCCTGTCCGGTTATTTGGTAGTAGCGAATCAGGATGGAAACAACATCGTATCCTTTGCCATCCATAGTGAGGATGGACGGCTGACCCGAACAGGATATGTGCTGGAGGTTCCTTCACCTGTGTGTGTTGAACCTGTACGCTAATCGGATAGCACATGGCAAAAGAGTACGATAAAAGTGGGTGAAAAAATAAAACACGGCGCTTTGTTTCCCATGAAAGGCATGGGCAAAACGCCGTGTTCAGGTCTTGAAGTGGACTAAAAACTATTTGCTGCTATCGCCAGCTTCTACCGTTACTGTTTTCGTATGATTTTCTGCATGTTTGTAGTACAAACGGAACAGGATGTCCTGATTGTAGTTACCGAATCCGGTACCGAACAGAGTAACCCCTCCAACATGCTGGGCATCATCCAATATGGCAATGCGGAATTTCCATTGCTTCTGATCAATCAGCACTTGGCTTAAAGTCACGTCGGATATTTGCTTGCCATCCATAAAGGTACCTTCGGAGGTAACGCGAAGTCTTTTAAGGAGACCATATTGATTGATAAAATCAGGCCACCATGCAGGTGTGTATTTACCACGGTTATCCCCGAAATCCCCTGGACTGGTCCATGTACCCAAATTCACATCATTTAGGAAAAAAGTGATATCTGAAGGCCAATTATCATTGGTAAAAGGGGCCTCGGATGATAGTTCCATCGAAATTTCCAGTTCCTCAGCTTTTTGGCTGGACAGTAGGAAATTCGGCACCTTATAATCCATATATCCTTGGCTGAACCACAGAATTTTGGAATTGAAGCGCTCAGGGTCCAAGAACGAACGAGGCTCATCGAATTCACCAATGATCTTTTCGACGGTAGCCAGTCCGCAGGTCGACTGAATCTCAAAATCTGTAAAGTGTCCGACGGAAATCTCCGTCTGATGGAATTGCCTTACATCTTGCTGGTAGCGTGGCATGGCGATTTCAATTTTGTCTGTAGCCAGTGAGCACACTTTCTGTACCCCGCCTCGTCCAGGCAGCATTTTGGTCGAAATAATGGACGCTCTCTCCAGTTTCTTGACATGCATCGTCATAATCGCACTGCTGAGCCCCAACGCTTCCGCCAGCTCACGTATATTCATAGGCTTCTCCGCAAGCAGAACAATCATATTTAGCCGAACCTCACTGGCCAGCGCCTCATAAACGGGAAGTGATTTTTCAGAAATGTCCAGTTGCATAGTTCCTCCAATTCTAACGTACATCATAAATTGATGGCAGTTTAACATATATGGATTTTTTTCAATATTCATACATAAAAAACGATATAATTTACATTTATATAAACAATATACCCTTTCCTTGATCACTGGCACAAGCCTAACCCCTCAAAAAGCCAAAAATTGTTCGAAAAACAGGACACCCCATGAACTCTTTCTTTGTGTTGGGATGTCCTGTGATGGTATGTGATTTGCAGGGTGGATACGGGGGTAGAGTCATGTGCCATTGGTGTTTAGGACCGGATATGT
Source organism: Paenibacillus sp. NMA1017 (assembly GCF_058895805.1). Lineage (NCBI taxonomy): Bacteria > Bacillati > Bacillota > Bacilli > Caryophanales > Paenibacillaceae > Paenibacillus > Paenibacillus sp. NMA1017. Next base: position 106,802 of record NZ_JBZXYR010000007.1, read on the forward strand.
TCTTCTGCCAAAGAAGAGTCAGCCGTTTTATCTTTATCTGCTGCATGTACGTCCTGATGTTGAGAAGCATCTGCCTTGATCAAGCCGGGGTGACCAACATAAGGACGATCACTGCGCGAGCGGCCTCGGGTAAGTCGGAAGCCAATCAAGAACAGCACAAGCTGTACAGCCAGTATGTAGGGAGACGCTTCCGGTCCGATCCATTGAAACAGGGCGACAGCGGCGATTACCAAGCACAACAGGCTTGTTGGAAAGTGGGATGCCGTCACGTCCAGATCATTTTGCCTGCGCAGGGTCATCAGCCGGTATACATACAGTAGGGCGATCAAGCCGGAAACGAACCTCATCCATGCACATCCTATGAGCCATGAGGCAGATTGTGCAGTGTCGGGCAGACTAACATCAACATGGCTGGAGGCTATCAGTTCCACAACCAGCCTTGAGACCAACCAGACAATTCCTGCCAGGGCCAACGGACCCGCTGCTGGGCGCAATAGCTTCCACAATGCTGTTCCCCAGCCCGGAGCATGAGATTCCAGCAGAACAAGACGCCGTTCCTCGATGAGTTTGTTCATTTCACGCTCCAGTGATTTGAGAAGCAATTCTCTGCGGAACGTATCACACTCCCGAAGGGATGCTTGAACCTGCTCTTGAAGGTGAGGGGTCAAATAGGGAGCAGCTTTGGCTTCCTGAAGAGCGTGGATGAGTCCGTTCTGGTACTGCTTTTCGCTGTTATTGAACCCGTTCTGGGTAGCGGTTTGGAGACAACCAGCTAATCGTCCATAGATACGCAACGATTCCTGTAATTCTTTCAGCCGCTGCTGACGCGAATTTCGAAGCTGGGCTGCACTGTGAACATACAGCCATACCAGCAAAGACAACGCCAGCAGGAAGGCAATCAGACCGGGTGAGATATATGCGGCTAACGCCGCGAAGTCCGTCGGGGACACCCGCAATCCCTCCTTCCATTGTTCTTTCTACACTATTGCACAGACCATACAGGCATTTCAAGGGCTTGTATACCTCTGATCAGGATATATGAAGTGTTTTTTGGTAAAATAGACAAGATTACAAGCAGGAAGAGGAGATTCGGCATGAATAAAAATATAGAAAATGCAACAGAACATCATGAGACATCGAATCAACCGTATGAGCTGCTTCGTGTAGATTACGCCATTCCATCCGTCGAGGAGTATCGGGCGCTACGCAAAGAAGCTGGTTTGACGCAAATTACGGAAGAAGCGGCAGCCAAGGGTCTGCCAAACAGTCTATTTGCCGTGACGTTACGGTTTGGGCAGGAATTGATCGGAATGGGCCGGGTGAGCGGTGATGGAGGTGTGTTTTTTCTGGTTACGGATATTGCAGTCAAGCCTTCCCATCAGGGGAAAGGCTATGGACGTAAGCTTATGGAAGAGATTATGGGGTATTTAAGACGGGAGGTTCCGGCGGGCAGCTTTGCAACGCTGATTGCGGATAAACCAGCCGATCAATTGTATGCACAGTTCGGCTTCCAGTTGGTTAGCCCGAGGTCAGAAGGGATGTACTGGCGACAGCCGGGAGGACTGTAAGCTGATATCTTGTACGGGTTTAAGCTGGAGATAAAACGGATAAATAACAGTAAGTAAAATATAGACAGGAAGAAGGCACATTTATATGAAAGTTATTATTTTTGGAGCAACTGGAACAATTGGTCAAGCTTTAGTAAAGGAAGCAATCAAGCGTAAGTATGAGGTGACAGCAGCGGTGCGCGATCCCCAACGTGTGACGGAGCAAAGTGAATATTTGACGGTGGTTCAAGCAGATATTCTGAATCCGAATTCCGTTACGGATGTGGCCAAAGGCCACGATGCTATCATTAGCGCGTACGGTCCCAAGTTTGGAGAAGAGGAAGAACTGCTCGAAGCGACTCGTTCTTTGCTGGAAGGAACTCGGCGTTCTGGTGCTGAGCGCATACTTGTCGTTGGCGGAGCGGGGAGTCTGAAAACAGAAAACGGTGAACGCCTCATGGATACCGCCGAGTTTCCGGAGGAAGTGAAGCCACTAGCGGCTGCCCATGCAGATGCACTGGAGCTGTACCGCGCTGCGGATGTAGATTGGACCTATTGTAGTCCTGCCGGAATGATTGAATCAGGAAAACGTACAGGGCAGTTCCGTATTGGTTTGGATCATTTGGTGGTTGACGAATTAGGCCATAGCCGTATCTCGGTCGAAGATTATGCGGTAGCCCTGATCGATGAATTAGTACAAGGGGAATTTGTCAATTCCCGTTTTACGGTCGGATATTAATAAGCAGGGATAGCCCTACGGGAGGCGAAAAGCATGTATATGGTGACCGCCGAAGAAATGCGGCAATTGGATCGGTACACAATTGACAAGCTGGGTATTCCGGCCCTAACCTTGATGGAAAATGCCGGGCGTGCGGTAGCTGACGAGGTATTGAAGCTTTCACACATAGGGCCAGGGGATATACCGGGACATGGCGGTGTTATACGGACAGAGTCGTGGAGCCAAGGGCGACATGACTTACGTGAACGGGAACACTGGTATATCCTCGCAGGTAAAGGCAACAACGGTGGTGACGGACTGGTGGCGGCCCGCCATCTAACCGATGCAGGGCTGCGCGTCACCGTTGTGTACGTCGAGCCGCCAGACACGCTACGCGGTGAAGCGGCTGCGCAACGCGATATCATTGCGGCTCTGGGTATCCCGGTGATCCTCTATGGCCGGGATACCCTCGACCTGCGCGGCGCCTCCGGCATCGTCGATGCCCTGCTGGGCACGGGCACGCAAGGCCCGCCGCGCGAACCCTACGCCTCGCTGATCCGCGAGGCCAATGCCAGCGGCGCGCCGCTCGTGTCGGTAGATGTGCCTAGCGGCCTCGACGCCGACACAGGTGCGCTGCACGAGCCATGCATTCGTGCGCGCGTCACCGTATGCCTCGCCTACTTGAAGCGTGGGCTCGTCCAATATCCGGGCGCCGGGACCGCAGGCGATGTAGTGGTACGCTACATCGGTATCCCGCCCGGCCTTGCCCGTGAGTGCGGCGTGCAGCTACGGCTCTTGACCCGTGACACGCTGCGCGATGCGCTGGACGTGGATGTAAGCCGTAGCCGCGTGCCGGACGGGCACAAGGGCACCTACGGCCACGTTCTGGTTGCGGCCGGAAGCCTGCGCATGAGCGGCGCGGGCTTGCTGGCCGCACGTGCCGCCCTGCGCATCGGCAGCGGCCTTGTCACGTGGGCGGTGCCCGAGGCGTTGTTGCCGCGCGTCATTGGCGCTGCGCCGGAACTGATGCTCGCTGCCGCAGCAGCAGGCGGAGACGGCGAATGGAATGCCGAGTCCGCAGACGAGCTGCTACAGCTCGCGCAGGCACGTGATGTATTAGCCGTCGGCCCCGGCCTCGGCCGCTTTGCAGGGGACACCGGTTGGCTGCGCCGCCTGTGGGAGGAATACGGCGGTCCGCTCGTGCTTGATGCGGACGCCTTGAACATTCTCGCCTCGGCGGGGCCTGAGTTGGAGGCTTGGAAGCCGAGAAGTTCGGCGGTCGTACTGACGCCGCACCCCGGTGAAATGGCTCGTCTGCTGGGCATACCGACAGCAGAGGTGCAGCGTGACCGTATCACCCATGCTCGGGAGTACGCCCGGACACGTGGGGTCACGCTGGTGCTCAAAGGAGCGCGCACCGTCATCGCTTGTCCTGACGGAATGGCCTATGTCAATACCACAGGCCATGCTGGGATGGCGACAGGCGGTGCGGGCGATGTGCTGACAGGCATCATCGCAGGTTTGCTGGCTCAGGGCTTGAACGCTGCGCAGGCAGCAGCCTTTGGCGTGTATCTGCATGGTGCGGCTGGAGAAACAGCCGCACGCCATCGTCAGCACCCTGCTTCAGTGGTAGCTGGCGACATTATTGAAGCCCTATAGGCCATAGCAGCAGTGGCAGGAGGAAGGCGAGCATGATCTGTAATCCATATTCACGGTTCAGCCAGTGCCTTCCTCCATAATACAGCAGTGTAATCCCTGCACCTGCTATGCCGTTGCTCCATAAAATGCCCGTTCCGGCAGGAGACATCAAAGAACCTAGCAGAAGGAAGACACTGAATCCTGCGGCGAGGTATAGGGTGAGCTGCTCGGGCTTACGAAGCCAGGGTAAAAGATCGCGTAGCGCATCAGCGGCAAGAGCCGCCGGAAGGGCAAAGCCATAGGCCCACAGCTGTGCGGTCAGTTCACCACTATTGCCTGCTATAGTCAGAGGAATCCCGGTTACTTCCTCTGTCAGATAGCAGTAAACCCATAAGAGACCAAAAACCAATCCTCCACAGGCTAGTTTATTCAGCGCATAACAACCAAGCTCCATCCGCCAAGGCATTTTGGAATTAAATTCATTCCAAGGCTGTTTCATGTTGCGACTCCTCCTCTTATCACACTCGGTATTCACAACCAATCAAGGAATTTATTTTCAATTACAATCCGCTTACCGTTTACGACATTTCAGTTTACGTTAGCTGTGTATCATGTTCCTAAGCAAAATAAAGATTGCGGATAGCCGCGGTACGGAAAGGCGGGGATTGCATGATACAGGCGGTTATTTTTAATCTCGAAAGTACATTGTTAGACCCCGGAGGACGAGGCTTAACCCAGGGAATGCGTGACATTTTCAGATGGAAAGGTATACAGGTAACTGAAGAACAGGTATCTCATGGGCGGGGAATGCCGATCCGGGATCATATTGCAAATGTGCTGGGACTTTCAGAGGTTCGGAGAAAATGGCTGGAGTGCTTTGGTGCGCATCCTGGCAGAGTGGATATTGAGCATATTTATCTTGAGCTTGTCCCTGTTCTCCGCTCCTTGATCCAAGGGGCGGAGCCTGCTGTCGGTATAGACAGGGCGCTGCAGGAGTTGCAGGATCGTCGCATTCAGTCAGGTGCCACTGCATCCTGTCCGATGGAGATGCTCAGTCACATATTTACGCCTGCACAGTCCCCCTATACGTTGGATTGTATGGTAGCCCCTTGTGAAGTTTCGCAGGGGAGGCCCTATCCGTGGATGATTTATGAAATTGCACATCGCTTGCAGGTATTCCCGCTTAGCGATATTGTGAAAGTAGGAGATACAGCAGCCGATATGCAAGAGGGACGCAACGCCGGTGTATGGACGATTGGTGTGTTGAACCATAACGAAAGCGTGACGACCGCAGCTCAGACGACCAGCCGCGAAGCGGACGACAGAGTGGCTGAGGAACGGCGCAGACAGAGTGTATATGGTTTAAAAAGGGCAGGAGCTCACATCGTGATGAACTCGGTCGCTGACTTGCCGCGTATTTTGCGTGAAATCGAAATGCTCCAGCATACGGGAGGCTATCCTTCTTATACGAAACAGGTAAAAACCGCGTTGATGCCTCCGTCGTGAATAGCGTTGACATACTGTGGGGCTATGGATTCAATTACACGCTTCTAGGTTATATGTATGCTCTACATCGGGTGAAGGTGAACTTCTCAGATTCTGAGTATATGTCTGTAGCATTTTATTAGTTTATATGTAAAAAAAGCCTCAGCCCGTTACTAATGCTCCATCTCGACAAGGAGAAGGTTCATAGATACGGGACAAGGCTTTTTTTGTAGAATAGCATATTTCATCCGAGCTGGATGACTTGAACGCCCCAGGCTAATCCTGCGCCAAAACCAGCCAGGACCACAATATCCCCAGCCTGGATTCGTTGTTGTTCCACAGCTTCCGCGAGCGCAATGGGAATAGAAGCTGCTGACGTATTTCCGTAGGTTTCGATATTCATAAAGAACTTATCCATTGGAATATTCATCTTGTCTGCGGCATGCTCAATGATCCGAACATTGGCTTGATGCGGAATAATCAAAGCGATATCCTCCAGGCTTAATTCCAATTCCCCCATCACCTTGGTCAGCATCGATTCCAGAATGCGCACCCCGAACTTGAAAACCTCTCGTCCATGCATCGTAATTGGTCCTGTAACGGGGGAGATCAGTGTGTCTGCTCCACGTTCTTCCGAGCCCAGCAAGGAGAATGGCGAAGAAGCCCCAGGGCGAGATTGAAGGACGACAGCTCCTGCACCATCCCCGAACAAAACGGCGGTATTACGGTTCTGCCAATCCATGATTTTGGAGAACTTGTCCGCACCAATCACTAGAACGTTGTGGTAAGCGCCCGATTTCATCAAGTCACTGCTGATCGAGAGGGCATACACAAAACCGGAACAGGCTGCGGACAGATCAAATGCAGGTGCGCGGCTTCCGAGCTTTTGCTTGACGAGCATGGCCGTGGAGGGAAAAGCGTAGTCAGGAGTGGAAGTTGCCACTACAATAAGATCCACATCTTCCGGTGATAATTGGGCACGGTGCAAAGCATCGGTTGCAGCCATGACGGCCAGGTCAGAGGTTTCTGCGGATGCTTCTGCAATATATCGCTGACGGATGCCTGTTCGCTGGCTAATCCATTCATCAGATGTATCTAGGGACGCGGCTAAATCCAAATTGGTTAATAGAGACGTCGGGACGTAAAATCCTGTGCCTGTAATAGTAACCCCGTTCGGGTTGAGAGCTGATTGCATAAACGTTTCCCTCCAATAAAATAATCACACAGAAAACCTTAAAGACCAAAAAAACCAAAAAACAATATGGATAAAAATATAACACAGGCCGATTAAAAAGGAAATATGTAAAAGAGCAGCCCGCTGTGCAGGAATCAGGAAAAATGCAGTGGCTTGCTTATACAGGTATTCAGTGCTATTATGTAAGACACAAAAAACCCAAGAACGGATTGGCAGAACAAAATACAGAGGGAGGTTACAACACTATCATGTCACTTACTAAACGCCGACTGCAGTTTTTGCATACATTAGTTGAGCTGTACCAAAAAACGAATTTACCCATTCATTACGAAGCCTTGGCCAAATCATTAGGGGTTAGCAAGTGGACGGCCTATGACATGCTGAAAGAAATTGAAAAGCTTGGTTTTATTACGCGCAGTTATGAGGTAAATACTAAGGTAACCGGACGCTCACAGGTTGTATTTGTACCCACGGATAAAGCAGCGGATTTGTTCAATCAATCCCGGAATGAACTAGTGGATCTGGTGGATTGGAAGAAAAACGCTGATAGCATCTTCGAATTGCTCAAACATTTGGACAGTACGAGTCTCAACGAAGCTGTGCGTAAAATTTGGATGGAAATTCCAAAATCCAGTACCAGAATTAACTTCTGTGCCTATATCATTGGACTGCTGTTAATATATTTGAAGAAAATTGATGGTAAAACAGGTCCCTGGATTCACCAGATTGTCCTTACAGCACCAAGCAAGGAAATGGGGATGACCATGTTCGTCGGCACAGTTTTAGGTATGGCTATACAAACGATGAATGATGAATTGGGGCTTGAAATTACGGAACTGGTTTCCCGTTTTCTACAAACCATCTCGGATCTTTCTGAGGAGGAAAAGGGACTGCTTTTTGATTTTCTGGGCGAGGCTTTTCATTTTTAAATATATGGAGTGAGAACATGGTTATCCTGGAATAGAACAGGAATGAAGTTATTCCAAGGAGAGGAGGCGCTCTTCTCTGTTTAGTTTTTGGGTCTTTTGTGTGGTGGAGATTTATTGAATACATTCAAGGGGGCTGCGTAAATGTCAAAGGTAGGTTTGGTTTTGGGTGGAGGAGCGGTCAGAGGTTTGGCTCATCTTGGGGTACTAAGAGTGTTCGAGAGACACGGAATACAGGTCGACTGCATTGTCGGTACGAGTATGGGTGGCATCATTGGCGGACTCTATGCTGCAGGTGTTCCTGCGGATGCTCTGCGCGATTGTATTGAAAAGACGCCTAAATATCGCCTGCTGGATATCGGCATACGGCATCGTGGTTTAATCGCCGGTAATAGTGTGAATACAGTAGTGAATGAGCTGTTGCAGCAGCACGGACAACATAAACAGAAAATTGAGGCTCTTCCTATCCGCTTTAAGGCTGTCTCTGTCGATCTTTTGGAAGGCAAGCAGGCCGTTTTTGAGCAAGGCGACTTGGTGACAGCACTACGGGCTACCATGGCTTTTCCTGGCTTATTCGCTCCTGTAATGCATGAGGGCAAGATGCTGGTGGACGGAGGGGTATTAAACAATTTGCCCGTAGAGGAGTTGAGTCGGGAATCCGATTATTTAGTCATTGCTGTTGATGTGGCACGAGGACACGAGAAAAGGCCGCCACGCAATATGATGGAAGTTGTGTACCGCTCCTACAGCTTGATGACCGCCGAACGAAAGCATAACAGTCTTCGACTTGCGGATATTGTTATTCGTCCTGAGGTTGGACATATTGCGGCGTTCGATTTTACAAAATGGCAGGAATGTGTAGAAGCTGGTGAAGAAGCGGCTGAACGCATGATGGGTGAGTGCACATTTGCGTAAATTCTCATGAAAAAAGCCTTAGCCCGGTAAGTACCGAGCTAAGGCTGTATCTTATGACTTACAAATCGTCAAATCCGTTGTCATCTCCGACCTTGCCATAATTTCGTGATTTTGCTTCAAAAAAGTCTGTTTTTGTCGCATTCAGCGCTTCGTCTGAGAATGGTTTGATCCAAGGCATACAGTTTACATCTACACCTTCGTATGCTTTGTCCATACCAAGCAATCTCAGGCGCATATTTGCCATGTATTTGATATAATCGCTCAGCTCGTTCAAGTCGATGCCGCGAACCTCTTTGAGCGTATAATGCGCCCAGTTCGTTTCCAGCTCCACAGCGCGGTCAATCATACGATAGACATAGTCCGTATTTTCCTTGGTATTCAGCTCAGGGAAATCGGACAATAGCTGCTTAAACACTTCGGCAAAGAAGTAGCAATGCTGATTCTCATCACGCTGAATATACGAGATCATTTGGCTGGTTGCCATCATTTTCTGATCACGAGCCAAATTGTAGAAGAACGCAAATGTGCTGTAAAAGAAAATGCCCTCCAAAATCAAATCGGCTACCATCGCTTGGAAAAAGGTCTGTGGGTTCTGCTCATTGCGGAACTCCTGATAAATGTCCGAGATGAATGTGTTGCGCTCCAGCAGGACAGGATCGTTTTTCCAGTATTCAAAAATTTCCTTCTGTTCCTGGTCTGACACCAAAGAAGACAGAACGTAGGAGTAGGACTGGTTATGCACCACTTCCTGCTGCCCGATAATCGCTGAAATAGCTTCCAGCGAGGAATCGGTAAAATAGCGTTTTACATCCCCGACAAACATCGTTTGCATCGAATCCAGTACAGCCAGCAGGCCGATATTAATTTTGAAGGTGCGCTGTTCCTCGGCATCCAGCACAGGGAACTGGGACGCGTCCTTGGACATCGGAATTTCATCTGGAATCCAGTGGTTCAGCAGTAGCACTTTATACAGTTTGTACATATGCGGCATCCGAATATCGTTCCAATTCAAAATACCAGAGCTTTCGCCTTCAATAATGCGGGTAGAGCGATTTGGCGCTTCCGTGTTAAAAATCTTCTGTAACTGCATGAGAGCTTCTCTCCTTTAGTTTAGGATGCGCAGCTATCACATTCTTCAATCGTCAGTGCGCGGCTGCGTACATAATAGGTCGATTTCATACCTGATTTCCAGGCATGGATGTGCAGCTCTAAAAATTCAGTTGCTTTAATATCAGGACGTACATACAGGTTAAAGCTTTGGCCTTGATCAATATGACGCTGACGTGCAGAAGCCATGTTGATCGAAGCGTGTTGATCCAGCAAGAAAGCTGTCTTGTAGTACCAGATGGTTTTTTCGTTCAAATCCGGTGCAGGGTTAGCAATCTTGTAAGTTGTTTTCTCTTCATAGGAAAGCAGCTCATACAATGGATCAATGCTAGCGGTTGAGCCTGCGATGATAGACGTGGAACCGTTAGGCGCGATGGCGAACAACCATGCGTTGCGGACACCATTTTGTTTGACTTCTTCCGCAAGCTCGCTCCACTCGGACGTAGTGACAAATTTGCCTTCGCGTGTACCGTCCGTATAGCCACGGGAAGTGAAATAATGCCCAGTAGACCAATCAGAACCCTCGAATTTGGCATAACGGCCTTTTTCTTTCGCTAGCTCCATGCTGGATTTGACGGCCAGGTAGTTAATCTTTTCATACAAATGATCGTTATAGGTTACTGCTTCATCGGATTCCCAACGGATACCTTCCAATGCGAGTAGATGATGCAGTCCGAATGTACCCAGACCGACAGCGCGATATTGGCTGTTTGTATATTGTGCTTGCAGTACTTCAATGTTGTTAATATCAATAACATTATCCAGCATACGTACCTGAATCGGTACGAGGCGATCCAGCACACCTGCCGGAACCGCACGAGCCAGATGGATGGAGTTCAGGTTGCACACAACAAAGTCGCCAGGAATTTTGGAAATAACAATGCGTGTTTGTCCGTCCTTGGTGACCAGTTCCTCTTTTTCCACTACAGTTGCAGATTGATTTTGCATAATTTCCGTACACAGGTTGGAGGAATACACCATACCATGGGCACGGTTCGGGTTGGCGCGGTTTACCGTATCACGGTAGAACATGTACGGTGTACCTGTTTCCAGTTGCGACTTCATCAGGCGCTTCATGATGTCGATGGCAGGCACCGTAATACGAGAGAGAATAGGATGCTGTGACGCCTCCTCATATTTCTCGCGGAAGGTACCTGAACCGAAGGTTTCATCATAAAAATCCTCCAGGCCCAGTGGACGGCCCTTGTCATCTTTCCAGCCCATCACCTTCTTCACTTCATGCGGACAGAACAGATTCCATTCGCCCCGTGCTTCGACCCGCTCCATGAACAGATCGGGCAGACATACACCGTGGAACACGTCATGTGCACGCATCCGCTCGTCACCGTTGTTAAGTTTCAGGTCAAGGAACGCGAGAATGTCCTTGTGGAATACGTCCAGATATACGGCAATTGCACCTTTGCGAGTACCTAATTGGTCTACGCTAACAGCTGTATTGTTCAACTGGCGAATCCACGGAATGACGCCGGAACTTGTATTTTTATGTCCACGGATATCGGAGCCACGCGCCCGTACTTTACCGAGGTACACGCCGATGCCGCCGCCCATTTTGCTAAGACGGGCTACGTCCGTATTGGAGTCGAAAATGCCTTCCAGCGAGTCGTCTACGGTGTCGATAAAGCAGCTGGAGAGCTGTCCGGCCACCTTTTTTCCAGCATTGGACATGGTTGGTGTAGCTGCCGTCATGTACATGTTGCTCATCGCCCAGTAAGCTTCTTTGACCAGCTCCATACGCTTGTCAGCAGGCTCTTGGTGCATCAGGTACATCGCGATGATCATGTAGCGTTCCTGTGGCAGTTCCATTACGCGTCCGTCAAAATCATTGGCCAAATAGCGCTCAGACAGCGTTAACAGCCCGATATAATCGAACAGCAGGTCATTTTTCGGCAATATAGAATCGCCCAACTCATCAATCTGTTCCTTGGTATAGTAGTCGAGCAGTTCTTGACGGTAAATTCCTTTTTGGACCAAATCGGTAATCAGTGGATAAAAGGCGCCGTAAGGCTCGTCCGCATAGGATTTGTAACGGCGGTGAGTAGCCGCTTTTTTATATAAGGAAGTGAGCAAAGCACGTGCAGCGGCAAATTTCCAGTCCGGTTCTTCCTTACTAACCAATTCAAGGGCAGCCATCGCAAACGCGTTGCTAATGTCATCCCCCGTGACTTCATCCCGGCGCAGCTTGCTAGTTACACCGCGAATGAGTCGATCTTTATCCAACTTGTCCAGCCCGCTGAGTACACGGTCGGCATATACGGAGATGCGTATTTCGTCAAAAGCCAACTGGCGATTGTTTGGTTTGGTTACGAGTTGTGGCATAGGATTAATTCCTCGCTTTCCTGATTTGGAATCATACTTGGGTATAGGCATGAAAATGATCATGGTGAGAAGATAATGGCGAAAAAAGCGATGGTCAGACAGCATTTGGGGGCTGTATGTAATCCAATAACATAGAAATAGCGATGCACCTGCCAATGAAGGGGGAAAAGATGGTTCCCGTACGATTTATCGGCTACATCACTATATTTAGACGTGTTATGAATATTTAACCCAACATATTGTGTGTATAAACTTAAAATTTCAAATAAGTGCAAGGAATATTATAGCAACATTCGAAGCCATACGTAAAGGAAAAGGAATGGAAAATCAAAATATGCAGAGAAGTCGCGGGCTGTATTTGAATTGAGGCAGTTTGAACGGTACAATGAATGATAAAGATGTTTCCTACAGAAACAAGCAGCATACATATGAACTATTTTTTTGAAATAAGGTTGCTCGCTTTATCGGACTGAGATTTTAGATTTTTAAAGAAGCGACGATTTTAAAATTAAAGGAGGAACTTGGTGATGGCTATTGCAGAAGTGACAGTGATCCCGATTGGAACGGGGAGTACAAGCCTGAGCGACTACGTTGCCCAGATGCAAAAAGTGTTGAAGACGCAAAAAGGAATTACCTATGAGCTTACCTCTATGAGTACGATTATTGAAGGTTCGTTGGACGATGTGTTCACCGCCATTGCTGCGCTGCACGAAGCGCCATTCCTGTCTGGAGCCAAGCGTGTTTCCACCTCGGTCAAAATTGATGATCGCCGTGACAAGCCTTCCTCCAGTCACCAAAAGCTCCGTTCCGTCGCAGAGAAACTATCTGGCACCGCGACAGGAAATGTTACCGAACTAAATCCAAATCCTAGTTGAAAAAGTTGATGTAAGTGATTGATTTTTATGTAACTAAGAGTATAATAGTTTTTGTTGTCAGTTACACTGACCTGCTGGTGTAGCTCAGGGGTAGAGCAACGCACTCGTAATGCGTAGGCCGGGGGTTCAATTCCCTTCACCAGCATTCTATGAAACTCAAGCACAGCGCGGCTTCCAAGCTTTTTGGAGGTCGCGCTTTTTTGTTGAATTGAGCATTCTTCTACCATTCTTCTACCCTTTAGTCTAGTAAAGTGGGTTTTTCGGTGCTAATGCTCTCTCCTGTGATTGAATCGCCAATGTTTTTTAACACCGCTTCTTGGAGATTCGGAAGAACATGTGAATAGGTATCCAGAGTTACATTATAGCAAAAGCTCTGCTAACCTTATGGTTGGCAGAGCTTGTTCGTTACCGGAACTCCGTATTTGTTTTCGCAGCCCTTATCGTTAGATACGCTTAATTTATTTCATTATATCGTTCAACTGCCTTGCTTAGCTTATAATTGAAATTCTCAGGTGTGCCATCCGTAGTGTTCAGAAACTGGCCGTTCAGGTCAGAATCTGATACAGGTTCCTTCTTATTGATGCGTTCAATGATTTTCGAAGCAGCCGCTTTTGCTTCAGTGGCTGAATCAACATAGTTCCTGATACTAAAGCTGTTAACCCCTTCTTTTTGAACTCGATTCTTGTCTTTTGAGATTGTCATGAGCGCACTCAGATCTGCGGTCATAATGTCGTATTTGGCTTTAAACTTCGTCATATCAAGCTGCAGCACATTGTCGGCGGTGATACCCTGCTCATCCATTTCAATGGCCGTAGCCTCGGCATCTATCATGAACTTCAAGGCATTATACCTGATCTGCTGGTCTGAATCCTTGAGCTTTTGCAGTTCAGCCAGACGCTGCTCGTTACCCAATTTTTGCATAGCCGTGAAGTATTGTTTGGAGACAGTCTCGTAAGCGAGATTGGCACTTACCAGCTTGGTATGCAGCTGTTTTCCTTTTGCGAAATCATCATCCACGTAGCCTTTTGTATCATAGTAGGTTTTCATCTCGTCCAGGACGGACAACAGATCATTGATGACCGGTGTCAGTTTGATCACTACGGGGTCTGCGTTCGCAAAAGCAGGTTGGCTTGCGGTATAGCCGTTCGCTTTATCAATAACTTCCCGCTCAGTTTCAGCAACGCCGAGCATGATGAAGCTGAAGTTCTTCTCGATTACAGGCTGTGTATCAACTCCGAACTTCTCGAAATAATGAACCAGAACCTCATTGATTCTGCCTGTCATCAAGTTATTCAGCCTCACATACGCATTGTATTTTTCGATTTCTTTGCTCTCGCCGGACGTAACGCCTGCAGTCGCTTGATCCACGGTGGATGTAATGGCAGAACAAGCGGACAACATTGCACCCAACATGATAATGGAAATAAAGAATGATAGCTTTCTCAAAATAGTGATTCCTCCGACTGAGTAATTTAACGTGCTTTTCTTTTGTAAGATGTCTGAATAGAGAACAACTGACCCCTTCATGGTCGATTAAATTCCCATTCGCCGCATATTAATGTTGATTGTGAAACAATCTATTCAATTTTAAATTTATTTGGTGAATAGGTCTTGAGACTTGAGGAGCATAATTTTATAAATTTCTTTGTTGTTGACGATTGTTCTGTTAACTTCCTAAATACTTGTATCCTCTGGTCTCAGTGGTGGTTTCCCCATTGGAAATATTCCTGAATATGAGGCTGCTTGCTTTAGAGCAAGATAACTATATTTATTACGCACTCGTAATGCTTAGGCCGGGGGTTCAATTTCCTTCACCAGCATTCTATGAAACTCAAGTACAGCGCGGCTTCCAAGCTTTTTGGAGGATGCGCTTTTTTGTTGTAGTAAGCGATCTTCTACGCTGAGGTCTTTTTAGTAGGATTATTGTGCTAAATATAATTAGTTTTTTTGTTTCGTTTCATGCTAAAAATTAAATTCTAGCATTAGTTGCACGGTATATTGACAGTTGGTCAATTATGGTGAAAAATGAAGTATGTTTTTAAAAATTATGGAATATTTATGCGAAGGGTGGCTATGGCATGAAGCATACACCTACGATACGAGCAGAATTAGACAGATACTTAAAACAAGAGAGCATGAGTCTAACGCAATTCGGGCATATAGCAGGCATGAATAGGGGAATAGTAAGTGCTATTGTGACGGGGAATAAGTCTATGTCTGTTAACCAGCTTGACCTGATTACTGAAGCTATGGATTTACCGGAGGGCTACTTTTACGACTTATTTATAGAAAACTACATCATCGACACTCCCCCGAATATGAGACGAATCGAGCCGTTTTTGTTTCGCTGTGCGGAGTTGGACAAGCTGGATGCGATCCGTCGAGTGGTAGAAACCATCATGGACAACCTACTCTATTCGCCTAAACTATTTGATATGGCAGAAGCGCTATTAGCACAGGGACGATATACTGCTGCGTTGCTGCTCTATAAGGGTGTAGCTGAAGCGGAGAAGTACCAACATTCTGAGCGCTTAGCCATCTGTCAATATCGCATATTCACGATTCAAGTTGGAGACGATCAAAGCCGAAATCTCAGTGCAGCTACGATATTTGAAGCTTTTGTTGAACGCCTTGATGAAATAGACCAGCTTGATGCATTGAAGGACTTGGCTAATGTGTACAGGTCTTTGCGCAAATGGAACAAGGTAGATGAAGCGGCGAAAAAAATGAAGCAGAAAGCGAAAGCTCAATATTCGTTAAAACATCAACAAGAGAGTCGAGAGCGTGATGAGTCTGCCAAGAAGCTAAGTCGCCCGTTGTTTGTATATATTTCATATGCCGATTTATTGTGTGCAAGTGTCTGTGAAGCCCAAGGCGACTATCAACAAGCTCTAGATTATACATACACCTACGCTAATCTAGATTGGGTCAAAGAGACTGACGACGATACTCAACACTGGGTTAGCTTGTTCAAAAGTTGGGCAGAAGGTAATACTTACGTATATAAACTGTTGTCAGGAGATATAAGTGTGCTTCAAGATTATGTTGAATATATTGCAGCGACATCAGCCACTAACGAGAATGAGAAAATCTCAAAACTGTTGAATGTTATAATTTCAGCAAACCAATATAGTATAGATGTGGAAGATATACTTCAGCAATTTGAAGCCGAAATAAATGCTTTTGCACAACAGCAACCATCATCAGATGATATGTATACTCAACAGGTGATACCGGATTACACCGCGTGGTTTGGTTACGAGTTAGCTTATTATTATTTACATCGCGGTTCTTACATTGATGGTTTTAAACATTTGATGTATTCATTAGTAAGTTATCATACATTAAATAATGAGACTTATTTTATAAACTGTATGGGTTTGTTTTTACATTTTCGGGATTATGCGGCTCCTGAAACCAAAGCAGCATTTTTAAATTTTATTGAAAAGGTGTGGATGACCAATGTTGAAAAAAACGGTACTTCTGATCATCGCGGCTAGCTTTTTGTTTATTGTTACTATGCCGGATCAAGCCCTTAACCACCACAATAGTATTCAGCCTAACGTTACCATCGGAGGTGCTTAAACGTAAGCAAAGCAAATCCCCGCTAACCCTAACTGGTCGGCGGGGATTTTTGTTGAACGATCTAAGGAACAGTGTGTTGAGGAATCGTACAGGAAATTTAGGCTTTAACGGGTTCAGGTCTTTTTAATTGAAGAGGGGGAGGTATTAGCCAACCCTTTTCTTTGTTCATTTTTAGAATACGGACTCCCAAAGCAGTCTTCGTTAGATGATACTTCGCAAATAAAGCCCCGATGTCTTCTCTAATGGATTGACCCATGGCTTGGCTGCAAGATGTCAATCCCACAGAGGTATCTAATGCGATTTTAGCTGCGATTTCGGGATCAGTAAACCTTGCACCAACCGGGATATCCTCAAGTTTCACAGGGGGTCTTTCAGGCAAAATAGGAGCTGGGGCAATACCATTATCCGTAAGCATTGCGTCGCATTCTTGGATTTCCAGTTTAGCTTGATCAATAAGATCATCCAGTATTTTTTTGAGTTCTTTGTCTCCTGCGTGGTTTAAACATGCTTGGTAAAATGAAACGCTGCCTTTCGCTAACGCTGAAAACTGCCACACACTATAAACTTCTCCGTAATGCATAGGCTCGTCTTTAGGATTCCCGCTTAGGATACCCATTATAAAAACCACTCCTTTTTTAATTTTAATGATGTACAAATTTATGATTCCCAGTAGTGAAGATTTAATGTGTGCATAAGAAATAAGTTCTACTGGGCATGCTAAATACATTAAAAAATTGATTTGCAAACACAAATTTAAAGGAGTGGTTTAGGTATGTTGAAAAAAATGAAGATAATGGTTATTGTAGCATTAATGATTTCATGTTTTGGAGCGGCAGTAGCATTTGCCAAAAACAGTGAAAACAATATGGGCACAAACGACAATGGTAGAACACAAATGCTAACTACTACTAATAATAATGATAACGATAATAATAATTGGGGGTGGCTTGGTCTGTTGGGGTTAATTGGATTGGCAGGTTTAAAACGTCGCGAGCCTGAAAACCACAGTAAAAGATAATCGTAAATACACTCAAAAACAACTAAACAATCCCCGCTAACCATACTTGGCCGGCGGGGATTGTTAACATTAGAATTCACCACACCGATCAACGAATAGCTATTTGAGGTGATCAGCATGAACCATACATATGAAGTGTTAAAGTCGGATATAGAACTATCCGCAGGCTGCAATAAGCCAGGTTAGATCTATGTTGTCCAGCTGTTGAGTAATAATATGATGGACATTGTAGAGTATGGTGGCCCCGTGATCAATGTGAATTTAGAGTAAATGTGAAAAACGACTCCGCTAATATATTGCCATAAGAGTCTTTATTTGATTACTCACTTACTTAAAACGTCAGGGTATCTTTTCTGTTTTATGTAGTAGTGGGTAATGCAGCTTCCTTCTCTTCATTATTTTTAACTTTTCTTGTTGTTTTCTTAGTTCTCCGTCTAAGAATGACGAACATATAAACTATAGCAATCAAAAATGACTTTATATAGAAAATGTCATGTAATTGTTGATAATAGAAAGACAAAACCAAAATAAAAGTAAAGACAGAGACAATAATCCTTACCGCCAGATGATGAATAAATTTTATAAATTTACTATGTTCATTACTTTTTTGAAGATCAATTATTAAGTATAGTACAAAAACAGGTATGGCAATCAAAGCTCCCTTTAATATATCCTCTATTGATTGTGATCTAAGTGTAATAAATATTAGATACGACAAAGCAAGCGTGCCAAAAGTAATAAAGGAAGTGACGACATTTTTAAAATTTAAGAATCCTAATAACCATCGTACCAGTACTTTGAAAGGATATAATATAAGAATTAGTGCAAACAAGCCCATGAATACTTCTATCATATATCCACATCGGTTGTGGTATTTGCTTTTTATCTGCCATACATATTATCGGTATTTCCTGTTATTTTCTTTGATTATTTGTTCCATTGAAACAATTTTCTAACTAATGTGATAATGTCTTGTTGCCTCAATTTACCTTCTAACAAAACCTCTTGATCGTGCATGGCTTTGCACAATGACGGAAAGCTGTAGATAATCAATAATCCTCTGTATAAAATCGGATATTTCAACCATAATAAGACAGCCTGTTTTATTCCAAACGTTCAGAGGAGCAGATAAAATTGAAAAACAAATGGCTGTTGGCTTTGCCGTTAACCTTGGCGCTCGTTTTTAGCATGACTCCGTTAGTAGTCGCGCAAGCTAAAATAGGGGAGCAGAAGGATCCTGCTTGCCTAAGTTCCAAAATGGTGCAACTGAAGGGCGATATGCAGAAGGTATGGATCAACCATACAATATGGACGAGAAACTATATTGTCAGCGCCTTATCTAATCTCCAAGATCAGAAGGACGTATTGGACCGGCTTTTACGGAACCAGCAGGATATAGGCAATTTGATCAAGCCTTATTATGGGGAAGCCGCCGGTAATAAGCTGGCTGATCTCCTGAGGGAGCATATTCTGATCGCAGGCAAAATTGTAGCGGCTGCCAAAGCGGGCAATCAGGCGGATGTGAAAAAGCTAGAGGCGGATTGGCATACAAACGCCGACGATATCGCCAAATTTTTAAGTGATGCGAATCCGAACTGGCAGTTTAAAACGTTACAAGATATGCTGTATACGCACCTTCAGTTGATTACGGAATTAGTCCTTGACTATATCAAAGGAGATTGGAAAGCGGGTATTGCAGCAACCGACAAAAACGAGATCCATATGATTCACTTAGCGGACATTCTAACAGAAGGCATTGTCAAACAGTTTCCTGATAAATTTTAAGTGATCGCTATAGATTTTGGCGCACTCGTAATGCGTAGGCCGGGGGGAGGGGTAAATTCCCTTTACCAGCATACTATGAAACTCAAGCACAGCGCGGCTTCCAAGCTTTTGGAGACCGCGCTTTTCTGGTGGAGTAAGAAGAATGCGAACAGTGTGCAAACCTTTAGTCACATGTAAAAAAGGACTCTATGGGCATTTAGCCGGTTAAAGTCCTTCTTGTTGTTTATTTCGTTGAATGCTCACTTACTTCGAATGTAAGGGTTTTGTTTTTTGCTTAAGAAAAAGCCCCGAAGGGCTTACATGATTAAAATTTATTGATTTTCTTTCGTGAGAAAAGAAGCTGCTAACAGTGTAGTATTCGTATAGCCACCTGAAATATTTTCATATGAAAAATTAGCGATAGGAACTCCAATAACTGAAGCAACGTCTCCTTCAAAAATTTCTCCACTTGCTCCCGGATAAACTGCCATTACTGTATTATCATTTTCATCACTAATATAAACGATAGCCGTTGTCCCTATAGGAATGTTATCTTCTTCTATATCTATTACATCGCCGCTTATTTTTACAAATTTGTTTAAGTATAAGTTCAGATTTTTATTTAAGTGCTTTGTTGTTACGGATTTGTCTACTAGATTAATGATTTTGCTTTTATCCGTGGAAGGAAATAAGTCACTGTTTTTAACAATGAAGTCATAAGAGGTTTGTTCCATAGAAGCTTGATCTTCTGTTAAAACGGGTGTCCCATCTTTCATGAATTCGGCAAATACATATTGTTTATCTGTGACCTCATTTGTAGAAGCTTGCTGAGCAGTATTTTCATTGCTTGCTGTTTGTTCAGTAGCAAAAGATGTACTTGAAGACCCAGACCTTGTCGTTGTTTCTTTAAAATTGCTCCCACAAGCTGTTAGAGCTACAGAAAGTAGAGCAATGGATAGAACTTTTTTTAACATGACGAATTCTCCTGCGAGTATCCTCATCGGTTGAGGTAGTTGCTCATTTTATCTAGTTACCTTTATTATCGAATATTGGTGCTGAATATATAAGCAAAGCACAGCTTCCAGGCTTTTTGGAAGCTGCGCTTTTTTTGTTGAAATAAAACGATTTGCCAACCTTTAGTCTAGAAAAAATGTATCATCCAGTACAGCAATTCAGGTGTGATTTCGAGATTAAGTAAATATAAAGAAGGACTTCATCATGTTTATTTAGTTGAATATTCGCTTACTTCAAATGTGAGAATTTTGTTGAAGATTACGTAGTCTTTGCGATTGCTGAATGGACCTTTGTTGTTATTATGCTTGTCAATGGCAAAGAAAGAAGCACCTCTACCAGCATCTTTAGCGTCATACCAAGCGATGAAGGCATTCAGTTCTTTTTTACTCAAATCGTATTCTTTATCAAACCCATTGTCCATGGTTACAGTCAGAATGGCGCGATCACCAGTTGGCTGGGAGGCCCCATCGGTATCTGACGGATCCGGTGTTGTAGACGGATCTGGTGTTGTAGACGGATCTGGTGTTGTAGATGGATCCGGTGTTGTAGATGGATCCGGTGTTGTAGACGGATCTGGTGTTGTAGATGGATCCGGTGTTGTAGATGGATCCGGTGTTGTAGATGGATCTGGTGTTGTAGATGTACCCGATTCTTGATAAGGTAAAAATCCTTCAGGAATAGGATATTTAAAATCACTTGCTCCAAAATTAGCAGTATATACAACAGAACCATTTAATTGATCGTTTCTTATGTAGGGATATACAGTATCGCCTAATAAAGAAGGAGTGTACTTAGAAACACCTTGTGAAACTCCATTTTTGTAAAAAATAATTGTATTATTACTTAGATCTAAAGCGACCGAAATGACATCATTTACTGTATAAACGGCCCCGTAATCATAATTTCCTGTACCAAAAGATTGGCTGGTAGGACCATGACCACCTCCATGATAACCAGTGTACCTGATTTGTTTTTTCTTGTCTGAATTTGCGACTCCAATATCGCCGCTTCCTTTATTAAGGGTTACTTCCCAATACCATTTCCCTGAGCTTTTACCTACATTAGCAATATCGGTTTGATTCCATTCTGGAATTGTTTTTGTTAGAGATCCATCGGACCAAGTCACATTTGTAGTCTCAGCTTTTGTAACAGTAGGAAACAAGGAGAACACCGAAGCTCCAATAAGAAGGGCTAGCACTATTGTTCCTAGTTTTTTGAATATAATATTTTTCATGACTTCCTCCTAAATATATGTAATAACAAGTGAATTATAGAACTAGAATGGGAGAATTGTCCAAACATTAAATGATATATATTCAAATATGAGTATTATTATGGAATTTAATTTGTTAACTTCGGAATTAGATTAGTATGAGGCGTAGAATTCAATATTCATAATGACAAGGCATATCCCATATGACTAAGTAAGTGCTTTTTTGCTCACATAGAGGAGGGATATGATTGGATGCATTCGTTTCACGCTCATTAGATGAAATACGATTTTGGTCCAGAATCATGAAGGAGCATTCCTTTTTTCTGGGGTTAGGTTTTCGAGCGGAAGATACTCAACTTAAAACAGAAGCCAATCAGTTCTACGCCATTTTTGAGGATATTGAGAAAAGGTCGCATGAATTTAATATCGAGACAGATCCTTATACAATCAAAGAGTTTAATGCGGAAGTTCAGAATGCGGCGACGAATATTTGGGCATTTAAGAGAATGGTATTGGGCCTTATATTACAATGCAAGCTTCCTGGACAAACCAATTTTCCTTTACTGGTAGATCACATAAGCCGGGAAGCAAATTATTTCAGAAACCGTTTAGGGGAACTCAATTCAGGAAAACTCGAACCATTACCCGATGCAATTATTGATGAAAATGTATTTTTCTTAAAAATCATGGCCGATCACGCAAAATTTATAGGCCATTTGCTTGATCCATCCGAACGTAAACTGGTTGAACAAGCTAGGGAGTTTAGTAATGATTTTGATACGCTGATGTTTCAAGCGATTGATTTAAGTCATATGCGACCACAGTCACAGACCGTTCCACTCCTGAGTCAATTTGTTGATGAAAACCGTGTCTCTGTGAAGTCCTTACGTGATTTTAAGAAAACCGCGCGTGATTTAATCGACGAGTGCCGAATAAAAAGCATTATCCATCCTTTATTGGCCGATCATGTATTTCGTGAAGCTGAGAGGTTCCTTTTTATTCTCGATATGTTTGATCAATCCTTATCAGGTGTTAAGGTGAATAAGAGAGAAATTATGCACTGAGAGAGTCCTGCAAAACGAATACAGTTTCTTTAAAATATCCAGTGGAAATAAAGCTTTAGACTGAACAAAAAATCAAACAGCGGCAGACCAAGACTTGAAAAATAAAGTCTTAGACAGCCGCTGTTATCATTCAACTAACGTGTATGAGTACATAGAAAATCCAATATGTCAGCATTAAGCATCCTATGGAAATGTTCGCGATCAAAGCCGGGAGGGTCTTGCGATGGGAGAAATGCCGGATTCCTCATTGATTCCGGGAAAGGACTCAGAAAGGAGAAATGCCCGGCGTTTTTTACTGTTTTGTATTGTACCTTTTTAGGATCCAGCACGCCATCTAGTATTATACGCGCGTGTAAAGAGGGAGTATACTGGTCCTTCTCTGCATCCATCATTAAGATAGGTAGATTAACCGCACGCAAACTGCCTTCAGCTCGAAACCAGACCGACGCTGGCGCTAGCAAAACAAGGCATTTTACTCGGTAATTGGGTGTAACCTCTATAAGCTGGGGCTTTCCGTCCGAGGTCTCGTGAGGAAAAGAAGTCGGTACGCCACCCGCCGCCGCTAATGCCGTGTAACCGCCCATGGAATGTCCAATGAGCGACACAGCATTCTGTATTAATTTGTCCTTGAACAGCATACTATCGAAAAACCAGTCGGTGGCCAGATTAAGGTGTCTGGGTCTATAGATAAGATTCTGGGCTGTTCCTTCCAAACTATTATCATTTCGATTGTTAAATGGATGCTCTGGAATGCCGACAATAAAACCGTTGCGTGCTAAATACTGCGCCAAAATCCGATACACAAGCGGTGTACTGCCAGTACCGTGAGAGATGATAACCAAAGGGAATCTTCCTTCCGATAGATCTGCCTCTCTCGCCAACTCTAACTGGTATGGACCCAATCGCTCTATTTGTTCGGGTTCGTCCGCTGGATACATTACCATCATGGGAAATGTAATGCCTAGAGAGGAATCCTTTATTTCTACTTCTCGCCATCCTGCATAACTATTCTTAAATTCTGCGTTTTTTATCATCCACCACACCTTTCCTTTCTCGAAATTTTGTTTAACTATCCTCCTGCCCGTTGCTTAATGAAATAGTGGGCAGCTACCGGGTACATACGGCTCCATCTCCGAGCAGCTTCAATTTCTCTTGTTCACTATCTTCCAATTATTATTAAATATTTAAATCCAAATATCATTGACTGCCGTTAACTCTGACTCTGCTCCTCCAGTATTTACTACACCTCTCGGCTCTACTAGCATGATATGGCATTCCTCATGGGCGAAAGGTTTATGTTCGACCCCCTTAGGTACAATAAACATCTCTCCCTGAGAAACTTGTACCCGTCCATCTCTAAAATCAATGAACATCTCACCTTCGAGTACAATAAAGACCTCGTCGGTATCTTGATGATCATGCCATACAAAATCCCCAACTATTTTCACCAATTTAAATTGATAGTCATTCATTTCACCAATAACTTTTGGAGACCAATGATCACTAAATTTAGATAACTTTTCATTCAGTTTGATTGATTGATACTTCATAATAACCTCCTTGGAATTTCCCGAAATTCAATTACAATAATAAGAATATTGAAATTTGGTACTTTTATCTACCACCTACAATGGTTAAACGATTGTTCGCTCTGAAAAACTAGATATCCTCTGACGGATTTATAATCGCCAGTACCTGGTGATCCTCCCACTTTCCGTTGATCTTTACGTTGCTTCGAGAGATGCCTTCTTTGTGAAAGCCAGCTTTCTCAAGCACACGGATGGATCCTGGATTCCGAGGAGAGGCTTCCCCGAAGATTCGGTGAAACTTTAGCTCATCGAAAGCATAGCTTACCACCTGCTTCACCGCCTCCGTCGTATAGCCCTTGCCGTTATATGCTTGGTCTAGGCTGTATCCGATCATACAGCTCTGAAGCGGTCCTCTCACCACAAAAGATAGGCTTATGCTGCCTATAATCCGGTCGTCCTCCTTGTGGCATACCACAAAGGAATATTTCCGGTCCTCCAGCATGTCGGCCTTGCTCTTAATAATCGTCTGTAGCTGGTACTCCTCCGTATAGTACTTCTCTTGGTTGTTTGGCGAAAACTTATCAAAGAACTCCTGATTGCGCTTGTACATTGCTGCCAATTCTGCGGCGTCCCTCTCCTCAGAGAACCGGATGTATACTCGCTGCTCCGACATCTGCACCATCCTTCCAAACTGTAATATTGAAAGAATTATACCACAGGCTGAAGATTGGGAAATCGATTTGATGAATGGTGTATATCAGGAAGTATTCCTTTGAATGTTAACTAAAAAATATATACCGTAATTATTGAATTGGATATAATGTTTTCTAAAAAAAGGAGGATATATTGTAATGAATAATGCTTACGAAGTGCTCGAGGAGCGCATATCCGAATGGGGGCTTTCTAATGATGAGATTATAGCGGTCTATATCGTTGGGTCCCGGGCAAGAAAGGACAACCCTTTTGATGAGTTTTCAACCCAATCATAGTTGGGAAGCACTGATCGTATCCCTGGAGTTGTTCAACCGGTTATCCTCGGAAGTGGCGGCTAAGTATAATTATGCGTATCCGGATGAATTGTTTTCCCATATTCAAACCTGGTTAGGGGTGCAATATGATAAGCATAGATAAGAAGTCGGACACCCTAATCGTTGTGCTTCATGAAATTTATGGGATTAACCAGCATATACGAAAATTTTGCAGCTTACTATCGAATCAGGGTTATGACGTCTTTTGTCCAAATTTACTAGGCGAGGAAACGCCTTATGACTATTCGCAAGTGGAAACTGCCTACACCAATTTTATGGATAATATAGGATTCGAGCGGGCTTTCTATCATATCGAAACTTTATTATTAAGTATTCGAGCGCGCTATAAAAAGGTATTTATCGTCGGATTTAGCATAGGGGCAACGATTGCCTGGCTGTGTAGTAAAGAAAAGTACGTTGATGGAATCGTAGGATACTATGGGTCTCGTATTAGAAATTATTTAGAAATAGCTCCACATTGTCCAACATTGCTTTTTTTTCCACAGGAAGAACCATCATTTAATGTGGATGAGCTCATTTCAACTTTAGATAACCGTAATATCCGGGTACATAAATTCAGTGGACAGCACGGATTCAGTGACCCGTACTCTCCCCGATATAACGTACACTCAGCTCAGCAATCATTTAAAGAAATGGTAGAGTTTTTCAAGGAAGGTTGATCAATGAACTGTTCATCTAGTCGACCTCTATCGAAAATATCTCCTTAAAACCTCTTTTACCCTCGGCTGTAATGCGTATCGCTCGGGTTGTGGGCAGACGCTCGATCCAATTTAATTCGAATAATCTGTCCAGAACAGCACTTCCTAAAGCACCTGCAAGGTGATGGCGTCGTTCACTCCAATCCAGGCATTTATGTGAGAAGGAGCGGCGCTTTTGTCTTGTTTTTTTCAGGTCAATCTGAAAGTCAGTGAAGAAAGTCTCTCCTGGTTCCGTAATATGAAGCCCGTCCTGATCCTCGGAAAGAATCCCCTTTTGCATGAAAAAACTCATGAGCTGTACGCCTAATTGACCGGCAACATGATCGTAGCAAGTTCTTGCCAACCGTATGGCCTCGTTTTCGGAGGCTTGTTTGAATGACTTGATTGGAACAGGTGGAGCTATGGATAAAAGTGACTCCATCACCTGGGCAACCTCGGGGTCTTGAATGCCATAGTAACGGTGACGCCCTTGTTTTTCCACAGTAACGACGTGTGCCTCGGTCATTTTAGCCAGATGGAAGCTGGCGGTTTGCGGTTTGATGCCTGCCATATGGGCCAATTCACTTGCCGTGTGGAATCTGCCGTCTAATAAAGCGGTGAGTATAGCTGCACGGGAAGGCTCGCTGACAAGAGAAGCAATCATGGCTACATTTGACTTGGTGCTCATGACACGGTTATCCCCCTTTGTAATCCACACTTCGATGAAGGTTGAAATATTTATATTTTACAATAGGGAGGTAGATCTGAATAGAAGGAGAAGAGATAATGAACCCAATAAATCAGATGAATCATAGCCTAGACGTTAAAACGATTAGCCCTAGCATTTTATACTACGGAACCCCTGTGATTTTACTCAATACGCTGAATGAGGATGGAACGACCAATATTAGCCCCATTTCCTCCTCGTGGGCATTAGGAGATTATGTGGTATTAGGCATTGGAATTAGTGGGAAAGCATTTGAAAATATGAAGCAGCATCCCGAATGTGTAATCAACGTCCCGGGGCCTTCGATGTGGGAAAATGTAGAACGTTTGGCTCCTTATACAGGCAAGAATCCTGTTCCAGCGGAAAAGAAGGAAAATGGATTTATGCACCATAAAGATAAGTATGAGATCAGCGGACTCACTTCGATTGAGTCGAATAGGGTCAAGCCTGCCCGAATCAGGGAGTGCCCTATTCAAGTTGAAGCCAAAGTGAAGGAGGTAAGGATTCCTGACCATTCTCCTTATTTTGCGATCGTCGAAACTCAAGCCATACAGGTGCATGTTCATCAGGATATCATCCTCGGTGAGAACCATATTGATCCGACAAAGTGGAGCCCACTCATCTATAACTTCCGTCATTATTTTGGTTTGGGTGAGCATTTGGGCAAAACCTTTCGATCTGAAACCTGATATTTTAGTAAAAATATAATATCCTACCTGAATAATGAGAATTATCTTCCCAAATCGTTCTTTTTGTGCGAGAATGATTGAAAAATCATCCATGAGTACGCATACAGGAAGATACGATTCATACAGCACGTATAACAAGGGAGGAAATAACCATGTCAGAAGAACGCAAGCTGTCATTCGAAACTCTCGCAGTCCATGCCGGACAACAAATTGATCCTACTACCTTTGCCCGCGCCGTTCCGTTGTATCAAACCACTTCATATGGATTTCGGGATGCGGAGCATGCGGCTGATTTGTTCTCGCTGAAAGAATTCGGCAACATTTATACGCGTCTGATGAATCCGACCACGGATGTATTTGAGCAACGGATCGCCGCGTTGGAAGGAGGGGCTGGCGCGTTGGCAACGGCTTCGGGTGCGGCGGCGATTTCCTTCTCCATCCTGAACATTGCGGGAGCTGGGGATGAAATTGTGTCGGCCTCCAGTCTGTATGGCGGTACATATAATCTATTTTCTACAACCCTGCCGAAATTGGGCATTAAAGTACATTTTGTCGATTCGGATGATCCAGAGAACTTCCGCAAAGCCATCACGGATAAGACAAAGGCATTATTTGCCGAAACGATTGGTAACCCGCAGGGCAATGTGCTGGATGTGGAAGCTGTAGCGGCGATTGCGCACGAATATGGTATTCCGCTGATTGTGGATAACACGTTCCCAAGTCCTTACTTGTTGCGTCCTATTGAATACGGAGCAGACATTGTCGTGCATTCTGCAACGAAGTTTATTGGCGGGCACGGTACGTCTATTGGTGGGGTGATCGTGGACAGCGGCAAGTTTGACTGGAAAGCGAGTGGTCGTTTCCCAGGACTGACTGAGCCGGACCCGAGCTACCACGGAGTTGTTTACACCGAGGCGGTGGGGCCTATCGCATATATTATCAAGGCAAGGGTGCAATTGCTAAGGGACTTGGGAGCGGCCATTTCTCCGTTCAATTCATGGCTGCTGCTTCAGGGCTTGGAGACACTTCATCTGCGGTTGGAAAGACATAGTCAGAATGCCTTGAAGGTAGCGCAATATCTCGAAGGCCACAAGGATGTGGAGTGGGTCAGCTATACCGGGTTGCCGAGCCATCCGTCCTACGCATTAGCTCAAAAGTATTTGCCGAAAGGACAAGGAGCAATCCTGACCTTTGGTATTAAAGGTGGAAGCCAGGCGGGAAGCAAGCTGATTGCGAATGTGAAGCTGTTTTCCCATTTGGCGAATGTGGGTGATTCCAAGTCTTTAATTATTCACCCGGCAAGCACAACGCACCAGCAGTTGAATGTGGAAGAACAGGTTGCTGCCGGAGTCAAACCAGAGCTGTTACGCCTATCTGTTGGGACAGAAGCGATAGACGATATATTGTACGATCTGGAGCAGGCGATCGCGGCCAGCCAGCAGTAGTAGCAGTAGACTCTTCTTAGACTAAGTGTGACAGAGCATTCGTGTAGCATCGCAAGTGATTTTTCGACCCAGATCAGTATTCGTTCATTGTTTAGCAGGCGGGGGGCAACCTCCGTCTTTTTTTGCGGTTGACACCATACCCCCATAGGTATATATTATACCCCGTAGGGTATATAAGGAGGGGAAGAAATGGGTAGGAAAATAGTTATTATTGGCGGGGTAGCAGGTGGAGCTTCTGCTGCTGCGAGATTGCGTAGATGGAATGAGGAAGACGAGATTATTCTGTTTGAACGCGGAGAGCATGTTTCTTTTGCGAACTGTGGCCTTCCCTACTATATTGGCGGGACAATCCATGCGCGGGAGAAGCTGTTTCTCCAGACACCTCAAGGGATAAGAGACCGCTTTAATATAGATGTGCGGGTACTGAAAGAAGTGATACAAATAGACCGCGAGCAAAAGCTTGTCCGTTTCCGGGATATGATTACAGGGGAAACAGATGAGCAGCGGTACGATATTGTGGTATTGTCGCCGGGAGCCAAACCGATGATACCGGACATTCCCGGATTACATGAAGCTATAAATGTATTTACATTAAGAAACATTCATGACACAGACGTTATTAAGGCATATGTAGATGAAAGACATCCCAAACATGTCACAGTGATCGGGGCCGGATTTATTGGGCTGGAGATGGCCGAGAATTTGCGGGAGCGTGGACTTGCAGTAACCATTATTGATATGGGACAACAATTATTGAATCCGCTGGACCCTGAAATGGCCAAATTAGTAGAACAGCATATGAGACTGAATGGGGTGGAGGTGCGTTTAGAGGAAGGAGTCACGGCATTTGAAGAGCAGGGTACACAACTTCGTTTAACCTCTGGGGGTGTGCTTCAGACGGACATGGTTATTCTGGCGATCGGTGTTGTTCCTGAAAATGAGTTGGCCAAGCAAAGCGGATTGGAACTTGGTTTTCGAGGCGCTATTCAGGTAAACGCCCAACTGCAAACCAGCGATCCGGCCATTTATGCGGTGGGGGATGCCATCCAGGTCAAAGACCGCAATCATGGGTTTGCAACGATGGTATCGCTAGCCTGGGGAGCCAATCGTCAGGGGCGTTTGGCAGCGGATCATATTAACGGTCAGGCAATATCTTATGATGGGGCGCTTGGAACATCCGTAATTAAGACCTTTGCATTGACTTCAGCTTCTACAGGTAATAATGAAAAAACGTTGCAGCAGCTGGGCGTTCCTTATCAGGCTGTTCATATTCATCCTGGTTCGCATGCCGGTTATTATCCTGGCACATCACCCATCGCTATGAAGCTGCTCTTTAATCCCGAGAACGGAATGATCTATGGGGCGCAGGCTGTTGGAGCTGATGGAGCAGACAAAAGGATTGATGTCATTGCGACGGCTATTCGTGGTCATTTGAACGTCCGTGAACTGGCTGATATTGAACTTGCTTACGCACCTCCCTATTCTTCAGCAAAAGACCCTGTGAATATGGCGGGGTACGTGGCTTCGAATATCATGGATGGGCTGGTTCAAACGATACAGTGGCATGAAGTTGATGATTTTCACCGCAAGGGTGGTCTTATTATTGATGTTAGGGATGGAGTGGAGCTGCAGGCAGGAGCTATTCCAGGTTCGATTCATATTCCTCTGGCCGAGATTAGAGAGCGGATGGCGGAAATCCCTAGTGATCTGGAGATCGCTGTATCCTGCCAAGTCGGTCTGCGGGGCTATATTGCGGCCCGAATTTTGACCCAATACGGTTATCGGGTGAGGAACGTTGATGGTGGCTATAAGACGTATTCGGTTATGGCTGAACGTGATCATCTCTTAAAATAGTTCATCACCCATCCAATCTGATTGAGGTGATCCGTTACTTCACCGTGCAGCGCACCAAAGAAGGTATCCTGTAGCTCCACGGTAACCATACCTTTTTCTGCTAGTGCGTGGTAAGCCTGCTTAAGCTCGTCCTCACTTTCACAGTCGAGAATGATTTGTACATGCTGCGCTTTCAGCGGTTTGCCGTAGGAATCCGAAAAATGGATATGACTGCTACCCAGGTGAAGTTCAGCGTGCAAGAGTCTGCCTTCCTGCTTGTTTAGCACTTTGATTTTTCCACCTAAAACCGATTGGTAATAGTCAATTGACTGCTGCACATCGTTTACAATGACAAAAGGACTTGCACTTCTCATGGAATCATTTCCTTTCATGTTTTTGATGTAGGATTGCTACTGTACATTATTTACGTTATCCGCAGGGTTTACCCCTTTTCTGATCAAATTATGGCTTGGTTCACTGTGTGACGTCTGTTACAATAGAAGAGGCATATACGAATGGATAGAAAAGAGGTTGAACAGGTGGGCACTTCAGTGATTTGGGAAGCAGTTATATATTGGGTGATCTTGGTGATTTCCGCTCTGTGCGTGATCGCAGTATCTGGTACTCGGAAGACAGCAAGCACGATTATTTTAGCGCCCGTTGTTTTGTTCTGTACCATATTTATGATGCAGGGATCAGTGTTTACCGCCATGAATCACCCGACGATGGGGTCTAATGTCGGTTTGGGTATGGCATTTCTGACAACATGGGTGGTCAGCGGAATATTGTTTGCTGTAGCGCTTGTAATTGCTTTTATTAAATATAACAAGAAGAACAAGGCGTAATTTAGCCTTACCTCAGATGGATAAAGGCTTTCGGTAATGTGCCGAAAGCCTTTTTTGTATTTTTTTAAATGAAGGATGTCTCTGCTTATCTGCGTCTTCTCATAAGCAATACAACGATCAGCACGACGATGATCACGATCAATAGGAATTTCATATTCAATAACCTCCTTGGTCTGTCTCATATTTGGTATTAACCACTTTTAGTTAGTATGTACCGTCGGATCTCAAGCAAGTATCTATTGTCGAGTGCTTGGGGAAAATTAGAATGTGGGACTAAAAAGAGGTTTACAGGCTTAGCTGGAAAGTGTATACATAAAGTAAGGAGGCGATTGCCATGAGTGATCGTGCATTTCATTTGTTCTATATTATTTTCTTAACGGTTCTGGCACTTGGAAGTGTAGGTGGAATCGCCTGGTGGCTGCGCTCTGTCGGTCGTCAGGAGAAGGAAAAAAACTAAATTCAACATGGGCATACAAGCTCGAATGCATCTTCCAGTAGGAGGGTGCATTTTTATATGTTATAATGGGAACATATGTTCTTTACAGGAGGGAAGACGATGTTGCCAGATTTGGAACGAAAGCTGCTACGTATTTTGTATAATTATTTCGCCCAGCATCGCCACATGCCCACAATGGCGGAATTGACCGTAAAAACGGGCAAGCGAGACGCTGAAATTACAGTCGCCTTACGACATATGGAACAGGAACGCTACATCACTTGGGAAAACAATTCGGATACCCAGCATGTTGTTTTACTGGAAGGGTGGGAGCGTCCCTCGACCCAAAGGCGCACTCAAGTAGAAACAAGACGTTCCACTACGCAAACGATGCCGCCCGATGGTACAGAATATTGGACGAATTATTAGAAGGTATATAAAACTGGAAAATTAATGAGTTTTTAAGGTGCATATCATTTAGTTTTAAGAAAGCGAGACTATAATGACCCTATTAACCCCTTTTTGATCAAGCTATAGGCCCTGCCGATGTATCGGCAGGGCCACTTTTTTGTTCATAGATACGCTTTCCGTATAATATAAAAAATCCCCCGGGGATCATCCGGAGGATGGGTGCAGTTTGCATATACTGCACGGCCTGCTCAAACTTCATCGTTTGATGGCATAATATATATTCAACCCCTGCTACCTTGCATTATATGGTCAGCATGTTCATAAGGGGCAGTGTGATTCCACTGTTCATTTTCCAAACGACAAAAGCCCTACCTCTCTTTCGTCCTTGCGGCTCCGATGACCGCGCCAGTGTGAATGTGAAAATCTTCGGCAAAAGCTCAAAATTCTACATTAGGGTTATACATAAAATTTGGAGAAGCTCCATACGGTGATTAGGAGTAATAGCTTGTTGCGTGGAATCTTATGGGGTTAATACATACTTCAATAGTATAGCAAGAATGATTATAAAACACAAGTCATTTTTGGCTTTTTGATGATAGACTGGAAAAAATGTTGGCTAAAAATGATTTCCTATCTATAAATTGCAGATTAAAAGCCGTCCTCGTATTTATATAAAATGCTCAAGCAAGAAGGTAAACTTTTGATGGTTGGACTCCGATATTGAATACACAAGATATTTTAGAGTGTACGGATGAAAAGAGGGGTAGCAATTTGCCGACCTATAAGCGCTTTATTCAGCATGTTATCCTGAACTATATTATAGGTTCGTTTATCGCTGTATTGTTGGTAGGTATGATTTTTGTATTTTCCACGTTAAATGTAGCCCACTATGAAATTCTGGGTCTTGTTAAAATTATTGCATTTTCCAGCGTCATTATGATTGCTTGTGAAACCATAGTGTTTCGAATCCATTTGAGACCGGTTCATCGTTTTTTTCTAGGTAACCAGGAAACGCTCAAGGATGTAGAAGCGGTGTATATCCGGGTTCATCATCTGCCTAATTTGTCAGTTTTACGTATTGTAGGACCGCATTTGTTAGGCTTCTCTATCCCGGCAACCGTCATTGCCTTATGGATGATACATACTGGACAACTTACCTTTCCCTTTTATTATGTAGGAATCGCCTGTATAGGAGCTTGTCTGGTCGCTTCCATGCACGCACTGGTTGAATTTTTCCTGACAATGAGAGCAATCAGGCCGCTGCTGGAGGAAATTCGTGATCGAACCTACCAGAGATATGGATTAAATCTGTCTCTGCGAGGACGAGTCCTACTATCGCTTCGGCATAAATTTCAGTTAAGTGCGACGCTCATTGGTGCTTTTCCTTTATTTTTATTTTGTTTAGCTACACAGATTCGCTTGGAACGTTTGGAGGCGGCGAATTCTAGTTCCTATTGGGCATGGGCGGGTACAATTTTAATTTTTGGTGTGGCCTTTGCTTATCTGGGAGGCAGGTTGCTGACCCGTGAGATCGAACAGCCGATCCACCACCTGCTGGAAAAAATGAATGCAGTGAAGGAAGGCCGCCTGAACAGTAATGCCAGCGACTTGTACTCCGACGAATTTGCCGAGTTGGTTGAAGGCTTTAACATGATGATCGAGGGCCTGAAGGAACGGGAAGAAAAGAACGGTCAGCTATTGGACAGTTACTTCGCCACCTTGGCGGCAGCACTGGATGCACGAGATGCCTACACCGCAGGACATTCTTTACGTGTAGCTGAGTACTCTGTACTCATTGGACGCAAGGGAGGTTTGAATGAGACAGACCTCGACTTGCTGCGCAAAACAGCCTTGTTGCATGATATCGGTAAAATCGGCGTAGCTGACGCTGTTCTGCTCAAGGACGGCAAGCTGACGGACGAGGAGTTTGATCAGATTAAAATGCACCCGGTTATGGGAGAGAGCATTCTTCGGCAAGTTGAACCGGCTTATGCTATGGCCCCTTATTTGCCTGGCGTGCGCTCGCACCATGAACGTTATGATGGCAAGGGATATCCTGATCAGCTCGCTGGGGAAGATATCCCTTTATTTGGGCGAATCATTGCTGTAGCGGATGCTTATGATGCGATGACGTCTGATCGTCCCTATCGGAAAGGTATGAAGGAAGAGAAGGCGGTTATGATATTGGAAGAGGGAAAGGGGACCCAATGGGACCCTTATTTTGCCGAATTATTTGTCAAAGAGTGGCGCCGAAACAAAGGCATCACAAGCTGACTCTATAGGTATCAGCACTAGGGCGAGCCATTGAGGTTCGCTTTTTTTATATACGGATGTAAGATCTTTTGACATGTCGAAAGATGGGGCTTCATGTTATGATGTACAAGAAAGGAAAACGCGGTTAACATAGGCCTGGCATCCAATTTTTTGCGCTATGGGAGTGTGAGTCCATGCAATTTTCAATGATGTTTTTAATGAATTTAGGGATGTTGATTGCCGTTGCCTATGTGGCGAATGTGATTTATAAATATGGTTTGAGTCGTACCTCTTCGCGGTTCAAATATGTCAGCTCGGTGCTGCTAGTGATATTTGGCGGATGGGTCAGCTCTTGCTTTGGTTTTAACTTTAGTGAAACGGTTATTTTTGATCTGCGTTTTGTACCGCTGATCATTGCGGCATTGGTGTATCCCCGCTCCTATACGCTTATTATTATTGGGGTCGCAATCGGACTTACGAGATTTACCTTTGGTCTACATATGGCGGCGTGGGTCGGCTTTTTGAATATGAGCATTCTGGGCGTCCTGTGCGCCGGATTGAACTACTGGATGCGCCGCTCCACCTGGCGTCTGATTATTAAGGCATCGGTGACCATTTTAGCGGTTAATATCGTAAATACGTTAAATATTGCCTGTCTGGGCGTCATTCCCTGGCGCTATTATGTAGCGGAGGTTGTTCCTCTTACACTGCCAATCGGCATCGTCCTCAGTTTTTTATTTGCTCTGATTTTACGGGACTTTCAGATGGAGCAACAGCGCAATCATCAGATTAAGCAGGCGAATGAGTTGTTATCAGAGCAGCGAGATGAGTTGCAGAAGGCAAAGGTCATTCTAGAGGAACGTGCCAAGCAACTGATGATGGCTTCCCAATATAAATCAGATTTTATGGCAACGATGTCGCATGAGTTACGTACACCTCTTAACAGCATCATTAATCTGGCGCAGATTATTAACGAGCAGGGAAAAGAACTGGATGAGGACGAGTTATACCAATACAGCGATCTCATCTATGCCTCGGGGCATGATTTGCTCCAAATGATTAACGACATTTTGGACTTGTCCAAGGTCGAGGCTGGGCACATGGAAATCGTAAGTGAGCCGGTCAATGTGCGTGAGATTGCGCAGGTGATGATGATGCATTTTGAAGTCACTGCGAAGGATAAAAACCTGGAATTCAGCTTAAAGGAGCATGAGCCTATACCGAATGAAATCCGGTCTGATTCCAAACGCGTACAGCAAATTTTGCGTAATCTGTTGTCCAATGCCTTTAAGTTCACTCATGAAGGACGTGTATTGCTGGAAATCAGCACACAGCATCTGGATCGAAAGGGACAGGAGGGAGATTGGGTTGTATTTGCTGTTAAAGATACGGGTATCGGTATTTCCAAGCTTCAGCAGCATGTGATTTTTGAGGCATTCCAGCAGGCGAACGGTTCCATTAATCGTAAATATGGAGGAACTGGGTTGGGATTGTCCATCAGCCGTGATTTTTCCCGCTTGTTGGGCGGGTTTATCCGTCTGGAGAGTGAGGAGGGCAAGGGAAGTGCATTTTCCCTGTACCTACCTATGTGTCCGTCCAAAAGCAAGGAGGCGGACGAACAGCCGTTTAAATTAACCTAATCGCAATTGTAGGAGCAGGAGCGTTATGGCACAAAGGAGGTTTATCATGGAACGCAAAGCGGTCGTTGTGGGTGCAACAGGGCTTGTCGGGGGTTATGTTGTACGAGAGCTGCTGGTGCAAAAGGAATACAACCGCGTCATGGTTATGGGCAGACGTCCGTTGGACATCAAGCATCCCAAGCTGGAGCAGGCGCTCATCGATTGGGAACAGCCACAGAAAGCGGCGTTCGCCTTCGAAGGGGTGGATGATGTTTTTTGCTGCCTTGGGACAACGATGAAAAAGGCAGGCTCCAAGGAGCAGTTCCGTCAGGTGGATCTGGATTACCCGGTGCTGGCAGCCCAGTTGGGCAAAGAAGCTGGAGCGGTACAGATGCTTGCGGTCTCTGCGATGGGCGCCGATCCAGATTCACGCGTGTTTTATAACCGCACCAAGGGTGAGGCTGAAGAGGCGCTTGCTGCTATTGGACTGCCTGCACTGCATTTGTTCCGTCCGTCGCTGATTTTGGGCGCGAGGCCTGAACGACGTTTAGGCGAAGCCGCTGCCGCTGTTGTCATGAAAGCGCTGGACGGCCTGATGACGGGCAAGCTCGCTTCCTACCGCGCCATCCCGGCCCCGGTCATCGCACGAGCCATGGTACGAATTGCTCTTGCGCAGGCGAGCGGCGTACATATTTATCCGAACGACATCATTCGGGTCATCGGTGCGGAACTAACATCCGATGATGAGGAACCTGGTTCAGGAACGGGTACGGATGTAAACGTGTAAAACCACGACTAGGGTTAAAAATGACAATAACGCCGCTGTTGCCCGATGATTCGGACAACAGCGACGTTATTTGTGTTTTATGGGTGGTTTGTGTTCTGCGGCACATCTATCGTAATCTCTAATTCATCCATGTAATGGCGTGTCCAGTTGCCATGAGCATCGAGTAGGGCACTGCCTCCTGGTTGTGTTGGCAAGATATAAGGCTTGAAAATGATCTTCTGAGGAGTGTCCACAAAAGGAGTAAATAGGGTGATCATTTTGCTGTTACGCTCTTTAGTAAGGGGAACTCCAGAGCCGCTTAGGAGTTGGAGTTCTCTTCCCTGCTCGTCGAATACAGCATAATCAAGCATATCCAATTCTTTTTTGGTGTACTGGATCGTTTGTCCGTTTTTGATGTAATTGTACTCTCGCTCCACGGTGTAATCATCTGGCATATGTGCAATATCGGTCAGCATTTTGAATGACGTTGTGATCTTGGTCGTGATGGGTGTGATTTCTACCTTTTCTGCCGTAAATGCAAGATACGGATTAGATTTACTCATTTGCAGCTGAAGTATCTTGTTATTTATTTTAGTTTTGTGAACTGTGGCTTGTATGTGAAACGGCTCGGCTACACCTTTTAACTTGGCATATACCTCTAGCTCAAACTGATCTGGTAAGGCGGGTTTACCACTGGCAGGGTCACGCATATACGCAATCAGCATAGAATTACTATCTTTGCCTGGGCGGCCATACATGAAATTAAAGGCGCCATTATTGCTATTGACCGATGTCCCATTGATGAACAGGTCCACTTTCTCCAGAATGTCCTCTTCGGGCTGTCCTTGCGTTTGGATCGCCGGATATAGGGTTTGATGTTGCGAATCTCCGCCGCTCTTTTCCAACGCTACGACCAAGCGTGTCCCGTCAAATATGATTTGTGGTACCTTTAATGTAATACCGCTATGGGTAACACTAAGATTCGAGGAAGTTGCCAACCCTCTCTGATCAGCGGTTTGCAGCCCGAGATCCCCAGCAAGTCTGAACACGCTGTCTACAAGGGGAACCCGTTTCAATGATTCTGCCATTGTTGGCGAAACAAAGGCGCTACCAATGATCATAACGCTAATGACAGCCGCAGAAGCAGCGGCAATTACGGTCCCCCGAAGAAATCTTTTGACCGGTCGATGTAAGGAAGGAGACTTGGATAACGGCTCTACAGCCGATTCCATTTGTGTGTAAAATGCATCTAAGCGTTCTCTTACCAAATCGGGAATCATTACCGTGTCGGCTTCCAAGTTTTCTTTTTCTGATTGTAATTTCCGATCCAGCTCTTGATTCTGTTTCTCAAACTCTGAAGGGATCATTGAAAGGTCGCCTTCCTTTCTCCGCGATTTTGTAGCAGGTCCATTAATGTTCTGCGAGCACGGTGCAATCGTGTTTTGACGGCCCCCTCTGATACATCCAGTACCTCTGATATTTCTCTGATCGGCATATCCCGCAAATAGTGCAGGGAAATTACGGTTCGCATGGATTCCTCCAAGTGGTCGATGGCCTCGCGTAGTTCGATTTTTTCATATCCACCTGAGGTGGAGGGTTCCTTTATAAATTCCGCCACGGGTACGATCCGTTTTTGCTTGCGGATAATGAGATGGCACTCATTAATGAGAATGCGAAGCAGCCATGTTTTAAAATAGCGAGGTTCACGCAGCTCACCCAGAGACTGGTATGCCTTGAGCATCGCCTCTTGCATCGCGTCCGCGCAATCTTCATTGCTGTGAAGAATGGAACGCGCCATGCCGTACATATCGGATTCCATATGTTTCATCAAGGCGACGAATGCCTTGCGGTCCCCCTGCCTTGCTTGGTGTAAGTTTGTTTCGAGATTCAAAGGATGGTGCTCCTTTCCCGTCTATACTTAGCTATGATCATTGTACCTGTATCTGGATTTGTAGAATTTATTTTGTTGCAGGTTATAGGAGTTAGATGATACATAGACGCTAAAGGTTACAGCGAAGATAAAAAAATATAGCAACGTAGCAATGGGATGTCTTAAAAGAAACCCAGGGCGTTTTTCCGTCGCACGGAATAGTGGCTTTGGACTTCACATGCTATAATACGGTGAACCAGTATCAGGAAGGAGAATCCAACCCATATGAAAAAAACAATTGCTACTGAAAAAGCACCCGGTGCTATCGGCCCTTATAGCCAAGCGGTAGAGGCAGGCGGGTTTATTTACACGTCGGGACAGCTTGGACTGAATCCGGCAACAGGTGAGTTTGGTAAGGATGTACAGGAGCAGGCACGCCTGTCCTTGAGCAACGTACAAGCCATTCTGGAAGCGGCAGGCAGCAACATGAACCAGGTTGTGAAAGCGACTGTATTTCTGAAGGACATGAACGATTTTGTCAGCGTCAATGAGGTGTACAGTTCTTTCTTTGAGCAACCCTATCCAGCACGCAGTGCGGTGGAGGTAGCTCGTCTGCCCAAGGATGCACTGGTAGAGATTGAAGTCATTGCATTGAAGAGCGAATAGTCTGAAAGATCCGTTCATAAAATAAAAAGTTTGCATGGCAACCGGGTGTCCCTAATAAATAGAGACACCCGGTGCAGATCACTCGACAAGCAAGCTTATAGATTTGATTAAGGTCTATACCTAATCACATGGTTAAAAATGAATAAACAAAGCAAGCGAGCTTGGGCTAGATGATTCAGACCCAAACTCGCTTGTTCTTGCTAGAGATCATATTCGTTTTCTTTAATCCCGGTCTCGATTACGGGCAAAGAATAGCCATAGCGCGTACACCAGAATGATTGCCGCCAAGATCAATGCGGCTAGCCGTGCATTTTCATTGTTCGGATGCTCGACGGCGATGGCGATATAGGCCCATACAAATACGAGAGGATAAATGCTGTCGCGATAAGGGAAGCTGACTATGATTGCCAATGCGGTGCCGATGAGCAGGATAATGATCGCCCATGTCGTATCGCTGAGTCCCCAGCCACTCCATTCATTCTTTTCCAGTGCCACTGCAATATTGATAATAGTAGCAACGCATACCCAACCGAGGTTGAGGCTGAACGGTAGCTTGACGAACCACATTTCTCCGCGGGTTGGCTGCGGCGTGCGGGTACGTACATACACGACGCCCAAGGAAAGCAAGTATAGAATAATGACGATGACGCACAGTTCTACGTATACATACTGCCAGAGGAAAATCCAGATGATATTGAAAATACAGCTTAGAATAAAGAAAATACCGATGGATTGAACACTTGTCTTAGCTTGCCCTGTAGGTGTAGCTTGGTACACGACAAAGCAGGCGAGCAGCACGTAGATGACCGACCAGATGGAAAAAGCGTAACCTGCTGGTGTAATCAAGGTAGGGTACATGTTGGATACAGCAGCAGTGCTTCTGCCGCCGATAGGAAGTGTAGAAGCCAGAAAGTTAACGAGAACGACAGCGATAAATGCAATAATATTCCACCATTTATACGGGTGGCTTCGTGACATAGGGATATCTCCTCCTCAACGAATGATAATCCAAAAATGACCGACTGGTCACAAACTTCTATTATGAATATACCCACTTTGCTTTCGAATATGTCCGAACGGGAAAAAGTTTCTTGATCCCGGTATAATCATAAAAACTTGTATGTATATGCAGTCATATGTAGTACAATGGTGAAAATTTTAAGCACTATATAAGCTGAAATTCCTCAGATTCAGCTTATATAGAAGTAAGGAGATAAGTAGAATGAATGGCTTGGAGAGAGTAGGGAAATTTGTAGGAGGGACCTTTTCCATCTGGGTACTTTTATTTGCATGCTTGGGATTTTTCTTTCCTGCGGCGTTTACAGGGTTGAAAGGATACATACAGTTATTTCTGGGCATTGTCATGTTCGGGATGGGGCTGACTTTATCTGCCGCTGACTTTCGTGAAGTATTCCGGCGTCCAGTGGATGTGGCTATTGGTGTGGTCGGGCATTATCTGATTATGCCGTTTCTGGCCTTTGGATTGGCATTAGTATTGCAGCTGCCACCGGATATTGCGGTAGGTGTCATTTTGGTAGGCTGTTGCCCGAGTGGAACCGCGTCCAATGTAATGACGCTCTTATCCAAAGGCGACGTGGCGTTGGGCGTGTCGATTGCTTCAGTATCGACGCTGATTGCTCCACTAGCTACCCCGGCCATGATTAACCTGCTTGCTGGACGTTGGATGAATATTGATTCGAAGTCGCTGATCATGGATATTTTCATCGTGGTTATTGTCCCCATTGTGTTGGGTGTTATCGTCAAATCGCTATTTCGCAAACAGGCAGAAGCCAGTGTCCAGGCGCTACCGCTCATATCAACACTGGTGATTATGCTCATCGTGGCTATTGTGATTGCAGGCAGCAAAGGCAAGATTTTGGAGACAGGTCCGATTATTTTTGGTGTGGTTATTTTGCATAACGGAATCGGGTTCCTGCTTGGATATTGGTTTGCCAAGCTGTTCGGCATGGATCTTTCCAAACGTAAAGCTGTTACGCTGGAAACGGGAATGCAGAATTCCGGACTGGGCGCTGCGCTGGCAGCAGCTCATTTTAATCCGATTGCTGCTGTACCGAGTGCGATTTTTAGCGTGTGGCATAATATTTCCGGCTCGCTGCTCGCGACTTGGTTTTCCCGCCGGGAGGAGAAGAAAAGCACAGCCGGGAAGCATTAAGCTTTGCTAGTGGATTGTGCCAAGTGGCTACGGTTCAGCTTTTTCGAACAGTTTAGGGATGATCAGAAAGGATAGATTTGACTTTATAGTTGCGGATCATTATACTGTGGTTATTATAACCACTGTATTTAAGTAAGCAACAGTAGCTTGAGTTCGTTATGGAGGAAAGCTACATCGAATTCGTATTCGGCTTCATGCTCAACAGCCTTATATTATCTGATCTGATTTAACTGAAGGAGAGAGAAAGAATGAACCCAAAATATAATTCACTATTTGAAGCTTTTACCCTGCCATCCGGTGTTACGTTGAAGAACCGTATCACCATGGCACCTATGACTAACTTTGCTTCCCACGAAAATGGTGAAGTCAGTGACGAGGAACTGGCATACTACCGTGAACGCTCCGGTGGTGTGGGCGCGGTTATTACCGCTTGTGTGTATGTAACTCCAGATGGTAAAGGATTTGTTAATGAGTTTGGTGCGGACAAGGATGAAATGATTCCTAGCCTGCGCCGTCTGGCAGATACGATTCATCAGGAGGGCGCGAAAGCGATCCTGCAAATTTATCATGGTGGCCGTCTGTGTCCACCGGATCAGATTCCAGACGGACAACCGATTAGTGCAAGCGCAGTAGCTGAGGAAAAAGAAGGCGCACCTGTGCCGCGTGAAATGACATCCGACGATATCCACCGCGTCATCCGCGCCTATGGCGAAGCAACTCGCCGCGCGATTGAAGCAGGCTATGATGGTGTGGAGCTGCACGGAGCGAACGGTTACCTGGTGCAGCAGTTCTTCTCCCCGCATTCCAACATCCGTACTGATGAATGGGGAGGAAGCCTTGAGAAACGCTTGGCCTTTCCGCTGGCGATTGTTCACGAAGTGAAGAAAGTGATCGCAGAGCATGCGAAGCGTCCATTCATTTTCGGATACCGCTTGTCTCCTGAGGAAGGACACACGCCAGGCATTACGCTGGATGATACGATGGTGCTTGTAGACCGTCTGGCGGATCAAGGGCTGGATTACCTGCACATTTCCGTAAATCATTTCTTTGGTGGTTCGTTCCGTGACCGTAGTGACGAACGGTCACGTACCGTTCTCATCCAAGAGAAGGTAGGTAACCGTGTGCCGATTATGGGAGTCGGGTCGCTGAATACACCGGACGAGGCGCTTGCAGCACTGGAGACAGGTGTACCGCTTGTATCGCTGGGACGTCCACTTTTGATGGAGCCGCAATGGGTTCAGAAGGTGCAAAACGGTACAGAAGATACCATTCGCACGACATTATCCAAGCAAGCTCAGCAGGAGCTAGTCATTCCTGACTATTTGTGGAATGTGTTGACGACCCTTCCAGGCTGGATGCCTGTTACGGACTAAATTTTGAAAGATGGAGATACCCTAGGCTGCTCTCATGCACCTGGGGTATTTTCCTGTCTCGTGACCGTGAATTACAATTACAATAATAGAGGAGCAACAGAGAAAGAAGGCGAATGAAAATGCTAAATGAAACTAAGGGTACGATTTCGATGAAGTCCACCCATCCAGGGCTACAGATTCGATTGTTACAAGTAAGTGATGCAGAACGTTTATTAGAGATCAGACGTGAAAATTTTGATTTTTTCAAACCGTTCGAGCCGGAACGACCTGAAATTTACTTTACGCTAGAAGAACAGGCGCGTCTGATTTCCAACGGTTTGGAAGCGGCACAAGCCGGACAGGGATATACGTTTGGACTTTTTTTGCCGGAAAATAATAAGCTGATTGGCAGAATGGAGCTGTCGGGTGTCGCTAGAGGCCCTTTTCAAAACGCCAATCTGGGCTACTTTGTAGATCCTGCATACCACGGACAAGGCTATGCCACTTCCGCTGTGAAGGATATTGTACGCTACGCCTTAAATGAGTTGGAACTAAACCGTATTCAAGCTGGAGTGATGCCAAGAAATACGCCTTCCAATCGAGTGATGGAAAAGGCAGGATTTCGCCGCGAAGGGCTGGCTCTCAACTATTTGAAGATTAATGGTGTGTGGGAAGATCACGTGCTGTATGCGGTCACGGCTGAGGATTTGCAGAATGGCGTCTTCTGAATTCACCAGGCGTGACCCCCTCCAGTTTTTTGAACACCTTGCCAAAATATTTTTCATCCTGATACCCGACCATACCGGCAATATGATGCAGGCGCAGCTTGTCATTCAGCAGCAGCAGTTTCGCCTTGCCCATCCTGATCTGGCACAAGTAGTCCGACAGATTAACCCCGTACTCCTGCTTGAATTTACGAGAAATATATTCCCGACTGAGGTAAAAGCGGCTCGCCATATCTTGTAGAGAAATGTCCTCGTCGTAGTGTGCATCCAGATAGCGGGCAATATCACGGATGGTCGGGTTGTTTGGGCTATGGCTTGGTGTAAGTGCCTGACCGGCTGCCAGCAGTCGGTTTTCGACCTGTCTTTGCCATAAGGGCAACGAAAGCATGCCGCGGTTGTCGATCGGCAAGGCATGGATGGAGCCGGACTCATCTGCCAGTTCCTCGCCATCGGTATCTCCGGGTCTGTCATTCAGCCAGCGGGCCAGCATCCAGTCCAGCTCCTGATTCCAACTGGCTAGTTGCTCTGCTGTCACCGAAGGCAGCTCGGCTACGGCTGCTATCCAGCGGCCTACCGCTATAGACACACGACTGGCATTACAGCTGAGCGCACTAAGCCGTAGTTCCTCTTCCATCTCAGGCAACTGGGGAAGACGAATGCTCTGCCGTGTCTGAGAATTCTGGTGCATCCAGTCGGCGGTTTGCAACACATCCCGTTTCCATAACGCTTGCCGTGCCTCTTGGTAGGCAGTGGCTGCCGCTATGGGAAAGGCACCAAAAGAGCCAACTCCGATGTGCATGTAGCACCGCAAAGCCGTTTTGATTCCTGTATGAATATCCTGCAAAAGCGGTGACCAACGAGATGGCTCGCCCCAATACAGCAGAATAATTTCATCCATACGTTCTAGATGACGGAATGCAACTCCAGTTTGAGAAGTTCCGAGAAATTCGTTGCAGATGTTAATGAGGGAAAAGCTCAAAAGCGCACGGCGCGTTTTATATTTGTCCAGTATATCGGCATCCAGCTGAGTGGTACTCATGACAGCTGCATTACATATCTGAATAGCTGCGGGAAGACGTAGCTCCTCACGTAAGGGCGTAATGGAAAG
Organism: Paenibacillus sp. NMA1017; assembly: GCF_058895805.1. Lineage (NCBI taxonomy): Bacteria > Bacillati > Bacillota > Bacilli > Caryophanales > Paenibacillaceae > Paenibacillus > Paenibacillus sp. NMA1017. The sequence continues at coordinate 151,376 of NZ_JBZXYR010000007.1, forward strand.
AGGGGTATTCGCTATACCGGAAACAATTTCAGTCAGGAGCTTATCAGCATAGTGCGGCCTCATGCGATTGACCTCCATTGCCTGCATCGTTTGCCTGTTCCGGTCTTGCTCCGCTGTCCGCCAGGCTTGAGTGGCTTTATTTAAAGCCTCGTTAATCTCCACTGGATCCACGGGCTTAAGAATATAGTCCATGCCTCCCCGGCGGATGACCTGTCGAACCAAGTCAAAATCATCATAGCCACTGACCACCACGACTCTAGTTGCTGGGGAATTCACTTGAATCCATTCCATCAGTGCTACTCCATCCTTGCCGGGCATCCGCATATCCGTGAGTACAACGGGTGGGGAAAGGGCGGTAATGACCTCAATCGCCTGATCGCCCGACTCAGCTTCAATCACCTCGCTCACACCGCAGGCTTCCCAATGTACGAGCATCCGTATGGCATGGCGTACATGCTTCTCATCATCCACAATCAGGACTTTCATTGACAGATCACTCTCCCTTAATATGAATTTCCGTATGGGCTTCAGTGCGAATTTCGAGTGTATAACGGACGCCATGAGGCAGAATGTTGTCTACGCACAGGGTGTTAGAACCATCCTCCGAATGAAGCTGAATACGCAATAAAACATTACGAAGGCCAATGGAGTCTTGCGCGCTAGTGTCTGGCTCTTCGTAGGCTTTCAGTGGACGTTTTAACATATGCTGGAGTTTCTCCAAATCGGCCTGCGGAATGGAAGTTCCGTTATTTTCCACTGTTATTTTCACAATGCCTTCCCGGATTCGGCTACCTGTAATGCGAATTTCACCGGGCCCCAGTCGGGGATCGGCACCGTGTTTAAAGTAGTTTTCCACCAACGGTTGGAGAATCATTTTAGGCACCCGATCATTCAGGACCTCATCCTCCCACTGGTAAGTGACCTCTAATTGCTCACCGAAGCGTTCCTTTTGTAAATCAAGATATTGTTTTACATGTTCGGCTTCTTCCTTGAGTGTAACGACCGTATGGTCCCGCATGTTATAACGCAGCATTTTGGCAAGGGAAGAGAGCAGAGAATAAATTCGCGGCACCTCATGCTGTAGAGCCAGGGTTCCAATAGACTGTAGCGTATTATATAAAAAGTGAGGATTAATCTGTGCTTGAAGCGCTTTCAATTGATGTGTCTTGTTAGCCAGCTCCAGCTTGTATTCCCGCAAAATGAGGTTGTTGATGGTATCCATCATCTGTCTGAAACGGCGCGACAGTACTCCGATCTCATCGTTACTCATGGCCCGAATGTCTACATCCAGTTGACCGGACTGAATCTGGTTTATGTAGCGAGTCAGTCGCTTAATAGGTTCTGTGATTTTTATCGAAATCCATAACGTGGCAACAATTACAAGTAGCAACGCTGTGCCTGTAATGACCGCATTGATCTGAGTCAGGCGAGTAGCCCGTAAATACAGCGTACGATGTGGAATTTTCTTGACGAGCGTCCAGCCTGACAGGTTGGCATCCAGCTTGCCGTACACGTGCAATGCTGTATCATCCTCAATCACTCCGTGCTCGCCTTCTTTAGAAATTCGATTGAGCAGGCCAGATTCCTTCCAGTGTGTTCCAATTGATGCTTCTTTTCCGCTATATATGATCGTTCCGTTCCGGTCGATCAAAAACAGCTCCTCTGTATCCGCATCATACAATTGACGGCAAATACTGCGCAGCGGCTCCAGATCAACATCTATAGCCAGTACCCCAAGCGTCTCTGAGGCAGGAATGTTCCGAATCGCCCGATGAAGTGTAAATACCTGACGCTCTGTGCTGTGCTCCGTATAGGAAACCGCTGAAAAACCGTACAAATGCTTCATGTGCGAAGGCTGTATGAATAGTCCGGAAGGGCCGTAATGAATAGAGCCGGTAAATGGCTCCAGCCGGAATTCCCGTAGAGGGACTGTACTGGTAATCAATGTCGATTGCCCAGCCTCAAAAGAATGCAAATACACCTGGTCAATGCCTGACGAAGCATTCATCATCGTTTGCAGCGTGGTGTAAATTTCAGCGACGGCCCGGTAATCATCTGGGATTTTGGCCAAATTACGCAGAAAATGAGGGTCATTATAGACTCCGATGGACGCGCGATTCAATCCTTGTAAATAGTTATCCAGATTCGTAATTCCCTGAAAAATAAGCCGTTCATTTTCTTGTGTGGCCTGCTCCCGCAAGGATTGCTTGGTGAGAACGAAGGTCATGGTCATCGACAGCAGCAGCGGCAGGGTGACCGCAATGAGCAAAAACCAGATTAGACGGGAACGAATGCTGTGAAATTTCATGCAGTGAGCTCCTTTCACAATTCAAGGTGAGCCAGAGGTCAATATATTCCCCCCTAATGGTTCACGATCCTACGTGTTCTCGAGAGCGCTTATTCGACATAATGAACATGTGAATCGCATATCCGTACGGCCCAAGCATCATGCTGCTGAAAGAAAGCCGTAAGGGAGCGTTCCAGACACCAACAGACAACAAAAGGGGGGATCGGATTGAATCGCGCCAAGTCGTCGCAATGGCTCCAGCAATGCATTTTTGTAGGGCCGTCGACGTTATTTTTCGTTATCATTATTGTAATCCCTTTTATGCTCGGAATGTACTATTCTTTTACAGAGTGGAATGGGGTAGCCAATGAGGCAAAGTGGGTCGGGCTGGATAATTTCAGTCACATTTTATGGAATGATGACAAATTTGGGACAGCGTTCTGGTTTACGGTCCGTTTTACGGTGGTAGGAGTGGTGGCTGCGAATATTTTTGGCTTTCTGCTGGCGTACTTTCTAACCAAACCGCTGAAAACAAAAAATGTACTAAGAACCATCTTTTTTATGCCTAATGTGATCGGAGGTCTGTTGCTGGGCTTTATCTGGCAGTTTATTTTCGTCAAGGGATTTGCAGCCATCGGAGAGAGCACGAACTGGTCCTTCTTCAACCTGTCCTGGTTGGGAGATGAGATCACGGCCTTCTGGGGCATAGTCATTGTGTTTATCTGGCAAACCGCCGGGTATTTGATGGTGATTTATATCTCTTCCCTGACCAATGTGCCCCGCGATATGCTGGAAGCAGCCGAAATTGACGGAGCAAGCCGGATGCAAATTTTGCGGTCGATTATACTTCCTTTGATTATGCCTGCCGTTACGGTATGTCTTTTCCTGGCGATATCATGGTCGTTCAAAATGTTCGATCTCAATTTGTCACTGACCAAGGGAGGTCCTTTCGGGTCCACAGAGTCGGTTGCACTCAATATTTACAATGAAGCGTTTGTGAATAATCGTTATGGACTGGGAACAGCTAAAGCACTCATTTTCTTTATCATTGTTGCTCTGGTTACGAGCCTTCAGGTACGACTGACGAAAAGTCGGGAGGTGGAAGCGTAAATGGAAACAAGCAAGCGCTACCGCTTTGGAACATGGGCGACCGAGATGGTGATGATCCTCGTCGCATTGTTATTCCTCGTCCCGTTTTACTTTTTATTCGTGAATTCGGTCAAAAGCTTTGGTGACCTGCTCACCGATTCTGCGGCCTGGCCACAAACCTTTGTATGGAGCAACTATGCTAGAGCATGGAGCATCACACGTTTTCCCGAAGCTTTATGGAATTCACTTGTAGTTACGGTAGTTAGTAATCTGCTGCTCGTACTGATCAGCTCAATGGCAGCTTACCGAATGGTCCGGCGTCCGACGCGTTATAATCGAGTGTTGTTCAGCCTGTTCGTAGCTGCCATGGTTATTCCTTTTCAATCGGTGATGATTCCTTTGGTCAAGGTTGTAAGTACACTGGATTTAATGAACAGTATAAGTGGTCTGGTGATCTGTTATCTGGGATTCGGAGCTCCTATGTCGATCTTTCTCTTTCATGGATTCGTCAAAGGTGTGCCGGTCGAGGTGGAAGAAGCAGCTACGGTGGATGGCTGTACGCCTTATGGAGTGTTTTTCCGAATTGTGTATCCGTTGATGCTGCCGATGATGGTAACTGTTATTATTTTAAATACGCTCTGGATTTGGAATGATTATCTCCTGCCTTCTTTGGTGCTGCAAAAGGCTGAGCTGCGCACCATTCCGATTGCGACCTATGCCTTTTTCGGACAATACACGAAGCAGTGGGATTTGGCATTGCCTGCTTTGGTGCTGGGTATCTTGCCAGTCATCGTATTCTTTCTGGCCATGCAAAAATACATTATACAAGGTATTATGGCGGGTTCGGTCAAGGGTTGAGTGTGGGATGAGTTGAAAATGTTCACGGTGTGCCACTCCACAAACGGATGGTGCTTACCATCGCTGTTGCCTCCAGATTCCCTGAATAAACGAATAAAGGTGGGAATCTAGAGACAAAGGTGAGCGCTATCGCTTGTTCAGTACCATTCCGTTTGCTTCGTTTTCACATGAATTTTTCGAGTTCAACTGATATGAATTTAGAATAGAAAGGAACATGAATATGAAAACGCATACTTTTAAAAAGAAAGCTCAAGCACTGATCTTGCTTCTCGCGGCCTTTGCTCTGGTTTTGGCAGGCTGTAACAGCAGTGGCGGACAAAATGCAGGCAAAGAGGAAGTGAAGGAAAAAACAATTCACATTTTTCAGTTTAAGGTAGAGATTGCAGAAGCGCTGAATCGTATGAAGGCGGAATACGAAGCGTCTCATCCAGGGATCAAGCTCGATATTCAGACCGTGGGCGGGGGAAGTGACTATGGAGCGGCGTTAAAGGCGAAGTTCGCCTCCGGGGAGCAGCCAGATATTTTTAACGTAGGAGGTTACCGCGAGCTAGATACGTGGCTGGAATATTTGGAGGACCTGTCTGACCAGCCTTGGGTTGGCGATGTGGTCGATGTCGCCAAAGAGCCGATGACCAAAGACGGCAAGCTGTATGGCCAGCCGATGAATCTGGAAGGATACGGCTTTATTTATAACAAGGATTTGTTCAAGAAGGCGGGGATTACGGAGACCCCTAATACATTGTCTGAACTGGAGGGAGCTGCGCAAAAGCTCCAAGCCGCAGGGATTACACCTTTTTCGAATGGATATCAGGAGTTTTGGGTGCTGGGCAATCATTTGCTGAACGTGGCATTTGCCAATCAGCCGGACCCTTCGGCCTTCGTCAAGGGACTGAATGATGGTACTGCAAAGATTCCGGGCAACGCTGTATTCGCTGAGTGGGTTAAGCTGTTCGATCTGACACTGAAGTATGGCAATTCGAAGCCGCTCACGACCGATTACAACACGCAGGTAACGAACTTCGCCACTGGAAAGGCCGCCATGATGCAGCAAGGGAACTGGACTCAGGTCCAAATTGACGGTATTAATCCGAAGTTGAATTTGGGGATTTTGCCTATGCCGATTGGTGAAGACGCAACAGCCGGAGATAAGCTGTTTGTAGGTGTCGCCAACAACTGGGTGGTTAATAAAAATTCGGCTGTCAAACCCGAGGCGAAGGAGTTCTTAAACTGGATGGTGACATCCGAGCAGGGTAAAAAGTACATCACCAAGGAATTTAAGTTTATTCCAGCGTTCAAGAATATCGAAGGGGCAGAGGCTGATATGGGCCAATTGGGTGCAGAAGTAGTGAAATACAGTAAGGAAAACAAGCTGTTGGGCTGGTTCTTTAGCCGCTATCCTGAAGGAGCACAGCAAGAATTCGGAAGTCAGATGCAAGCCTATGTAGCAGGTAAATCAGATGCCGGGAAGCTATTCGAGGATTTCCAGAGAACATGGGATAATTTGAAGACCAAATAATGATCAAAAGCACACGATAAAGCCTTCATATTTCAGGGAGATTGCATGATCCTGAAATACGAAGGCTTTTTTGTGAACACAATTATAGATATCAAAGCTGCAATTTAAAGGTTGCCTATCGTGCCACTGCGCAGACGGATGGTGCTTCCCATCGCCACCGCCCCCGGATTTCTTGAATATTGTCGTTTATATAGGGGAGAAATCCGGGGACAAAAGCGACCGCTACGCTTGTACAGCACCATTCCGCCTACTCCGTTTTTATGTTCATTTTTCGTGTGCGGCTTATACATTATAATGGAGAAGAACAATATCCCCGCGGCGTTCTATTTCTTTAAGCTCAAACGTACTTGGTAGTGTTCCTTCTGGAAATAACGGTATTCCTTGTCCAAGCACTTTGGGAATGATCGCAATGATAGCCTTCTCTAGCAGTCCAGCTTGTAAGAAGGCCTGGACTAACTGGCCTCCACCGACTAGCCATACCGCACCTTCCGATTGTCCTTGTAGACGTGGAACCAGTTCAGACAGAGCTTCGTCCGTAAATGTAACATGTGGCGCTTGCTGTTGCTCCGTTAATGCTCGTGTGAGCACATAGCATGGCTTGCCAGCATAAGGGAAATCATCTGAGAGCTTCAATACTTCCTCATACGTCAGCCGGCCCATCAGCACCGTACCTACGGTGCCGTAAAAGTCGGCATATCCATTGTCCCCGCCATCCCCTTTAACATCATACAGCCAGTCCACCGAACCGTCCGGCAAAGCGATATACCCGTCGAGACTCATGGCAATATACAGCACAACTGCGTTTGATTTCAAATCTTCCATAGTTCATTCCTCCTTTCTATTTCCCAATGTTACAATGTATTTATGACATCGTATGTCGTAGTTAAACGGTCATTTAAAATTAATTTTTGATTCGAGGGGTACCTTATGAACGAACGCAGAATTGCTCTTATGAGGATACTGGATTCCCGAAAAAAATATACGGCACGTGAGCTGGCTGAACGTTTTGGTGTCTCCGTCAGGACGATACAAAGAGATCTCGACTATTTGCAGCAGACCGGGTTACCCCTTTATACCGAAATGGGCCCTCATGGCGGGTATCGGGCACTTCCCAATCGGCTTCTTCCTCCCCTTCATCTTGCCCGCGACGAGGCTCTGGGTCTTTTTCTCATGCTGCAACTGTTGGAGAACATTCCAGATATCCCTTTTGGCTCGGTTCGTGAGCATTTATCCGAGCATTATTATGCCGAGCTTCCACAGGATGTGCAGGACAGTATCGATCAATTAAAGGAGTACATTTCTTTTCGTATGCTGCCCACTCACGCAGAGTCACCCTACACCTCAATCATTTTGGAGGCTGCGCTGAATAAGCGCAGGGTGAACATGCACTACCGCTCTGCATCCGGGGCAAAGTGGACCCAGGTATATCCGGTTGGGCTGTATTTTGATCACGGATATTGGTATATGCCAGCGCATAACAAAGATCGCATCATTTTGTACCGTTCAGATCGGGTGATCACAATAACGATGCTGGACGACACCTTGGACAGCCTCCCCACACTTCAGGAATGGTTGGCTTCGGAGGATTCCCGTCTAGGAATTCCGTCTAAAATAAAATTTACCGCATTGGGTGCTAGGCTGGCCGGATCAGATGCCCTCTTCCAAAATGTTGCCCATCATGATGGGCAGGGTCAGGAATGGCAGGGATATATTCCGGTCGAAGAGTTTAGATATGTATCCAGACTTCTGTTAAAATACGGGCCAGAGGCCGAGGTCGTATATCCCAAAGAACTGCGTGTACAGGTCAAGCAACTATTGCAAGACAGCCTGAACCCTTATCTGAAGGATGCAAAAGCGGATGATGAAGAAAAAGACAATTAATCCTGTAAATTGATTCTCTTATTTATAGTTAACCACATGAATATTTAAGGTTATTGACTTATGACTTTCCATTTATTTTTGTGATAAAGTTTTGAAAAGAGCCCGTTTTCGTATATGATGAAGAGTAATAATTCAAAAGGCTGGACGGGAGACAGATATGAATCAACCGCTTTATGGAATATGGCTCGGAGATGTGTTTTTTTGCTTTTCTGGTGAGACGTCGGAACCACGTATCGATGCGTGGAGCAGTGTAATCCGCAGGCTGACGCTAAAGGGAGACCTTCGGCCGTTTCGGCAGGCTGCGTTGCGTCTTGCTGAGGTACGGATACCGAATACTGCTCGTGTGGAAACCGCGGGCAGAGCTGGCAAAAGACGTTCCATGCTGGGGCGTACATTGGAGGGTTTGGCGCTGGAACCGCGCGAGACGATGGCACTGCTGACCCGCATGGACGAGAAGGGCTGTGCGGCATCGGGCATTACGCTGGGCGAGGAAATGCAATATTGGCGAAAAGCCGCTTATTTTGCGCTAGAACTGATGCAGCGGGGCGAAATTGCGCCATCGCTTACAGAGGCGCGTCCATCGGGACCGCGTCGTCGCGGTCCGGAAGCGGCTGTCGGGGTGTGGATTCCTCGACTGTGTCAAGAGGAGGACATACGCCGCTTCCATGAGCTGGCTGCTGCGATGCCGGCTGTTTGTATGGCGGCTCCGGCCGTGTTCGCGGGTAAGGAGCCTGAAACACGCGAGGATGCAGCCGGAATCGTGCTGTACTCCTTCTTGTGTGCGGTCATCCATGCGGAAACGACCGCGGTGCTGGCAGCATCAGACCGTGAGCTGGGCCGATATCGCGCAGAGTATCGGCGCGGAGGGTCGCCGCTGGCAGAGCTGTGGTGGAACAGTCTGCTGACAGGTTCCCGCCCGGTGGCGATTCAGGGAACGCCCGCTGAGATGGAGGAGCTGGTGATTCAAGCGTCTTCTCTTGAGGGGAGCGCAATGCCTGTCACGGAACGGGAAGACAAGGAGCCGATAGAAGGGCAACTGCGGTTGTGCCTTCGTTTGGAGCCTTCGCTGGAAGAGAGTGTGAAGGAATGGCGTATTACCTTTTGGACAGAAAGCGATGCTGAGCCGGGGTTGCGGCTGCCTGCTCTGGCACTATGGGCGCATTCTGAACGTGATCTGGTTCGCGGCGGAATTGTATATCGTCAAGTGCAGGCGCAACTGCTAATGAGGCTCGGACAGGCGTCTGAAGCGGCACCTTTATTGCAAGAAGCATTGAACCGCCCTTATCCCGAAGGGCTGACACTGGAGCCAGAGCTGTTCTTCCGCTTCCTGACGGAAGCCGTTCCTGCATTACAAAAGAACGGTATCACCGTGCAAATGCCTTCACGCTGGAGCCGGGAGGGCCGAAGACGTGCAGGCTTGCGGCTCAAAATGCGTTCGACAGAGCAGGGTTCCAAGTCAGATGGTGTGATTGCCGATACATCGTCTGTCGGCATTAACCGCATGATTTCGTTTGATGCCGAGGTTGTGCTGGGTGATACGACTTTGACGATGGAGGAGCTGGAAAGCATCGTCGCGGCCAATTTGCCTTATGTACGTCTCGGAGGGGAATGGATCGAGGTCGATCCTAAGGAAATTCGTCAGGTGCTGCGCTTTATCAAGCGCGGGGAAAACGGTGAGATGAGCTTGTCCGAATGGATGCATCTGGCTGCAGAAAATGAAAGTGCAGGCGAGGCCTCGTGGAAAGGCTTGTCCATCTTTGGCGCGGAATCCGCCGGATTGCTTGCGTCTTTGGCTGAGGGGGGCGTACTTCGTTCGGTAGAGCCGCGGCCTGTGCCGGAGACGCTGCACGGTGCATTACGGCCCTATCAAGAGCGCGGCTTTCAATGGCTGGCCGCGATGCGTGGATTGGGCTTTGGCGTCTGCCTTGCGGACGACATGGGGCTTGGTAAAACGATTCAGGTTATCACCTGTCTGCTCGACGGTGGCATCGGCGCAGATGATCAACGTCCGGCGTTGATCATCTGTCCGACGTCCTTGCTCGGCAACTGGCAGCGCGAGTTGAAGCGCTTTTCACCGGATTTGTCGCTGTATATTCACCATGGCAACCAGCGACTTCACGGCGAGCTGTTTCAGGAAAGTGTACGTGAGTATGATATCGTCCTCACTACCTATCATTTGGCGGGCCGGGACGGCAGCGATTTATCTGCGGTACACTGGTCCTCCATCGTGTTGGATGAGGCGCAATATATAAAAAATGCACGAACAAAGCAAGCACAAAGCGTCATGAAGCTGTCTGCTCCACACCGGATTGCCATGACGGGTACCCCGGTAGAGAATCGGCTGAGCGAGCTGTGGTCTATTTTTCAATTTCTGAATCCAGGCTACCTCGGTACGGCTTCTTCATTCCGCCAACGGTACAGTCTGGCGGGAGAGGAGCGGGGGTCCGCGTTGCGTGAGCTTCATCGCCTCGTCTCCCCGTTCATGCTGCGTCGACTCAAAAGCGACCCAGATATACGCAAGGATTTGCCGGAGAAGCTGGAGTTGAAATCCTACTGTGTACTGACACCAGAGCAGGCCGGGTTGTATCGGGGCGTGGTGGATCAATTATTGGGAACACTGGATGGCCAGATCGGTATAGCCCGCAAAGGGCTTGTTCTGTCTTCACTGACCAAGTTGAAGCAGATTTGTGACCATCCGGGTCTGATCATTCCGGGGCGGGCTGATAGTGGTAAAACTGAAAATTCGGGCAAAATGGAGCGACTGCTGGAATTGGTAGAGACGATTCGCGAGAACGGCGAATCGGCGTTGATATTCACCCAATATGTGTCGATGGGAGAATTGCTGGTCTCTCGTTTGGCCAAAATCTTCGGGGAAGAGCCGTATTTTCTGCATGGAGGACTGGCGAAAACCAGACGGGATGAAATGGTTCACAACTTCCAGCAGGGGGAAGGGCCGAATATATTCGTACTTTCCCTGCGTGCAGGTGGTGTGGGCCTGAATCTGACACGTGCCAGCCATGTCATTCACTATGACCGCTGGTGGAATCCTGCAGTGGAAAATCAGGCGACGGACCGCGTATTCCGTATTGGTCAAAGTCGCAATGTACAAGTGCACAAGCTGATTTGCCAAGGTACGCTGGAGGAGCGAATCGACGAGCTAATCGAGAGCAAAAAGGCACTTTCCGAGCAGGTTGTCGGCTCCGGTGAACATTGGCTTACTGAAATGTCTGATGATGAATTGCGCGGTCTGATTGCGTTGCAAAATGATGTATGGATTGAGTGAGCAGAGAAAGGATGAAGGCGATGACGAGGCCGCGAGTGAAGCTGCAAGTAACTGACGGTCAATGGATAGCGGAATCAGACGGAAATGGGTTGGAAGGCGAATCAACGGGTGTACCTTCCACACATGCTGTCCAATGGACTGGCCCAGCGCCTGTACTGAACCCCGAACAGCGAAAAGCATGGCTGGAGCAGCTAAAAGCAGATCCTTTGGACATCTACCGTTTTTTGCAAGGGAAAACCTGTCTATCGCTGGATGAGATCGTTCAGCTAGCAGCTGAGGCAGCCACTTCCAGCATGGAGGATGGCGTGGGTGTAGTCGACGATATGAAGAAAGCTCTTCAAACCGGTCTGGAAAGCGAGCCGCAGACCTGTCTAGAACTGATCGGAATGACACGGGAAGAGCTGCTGGAGTACGTATTCAGTGCTTGGGCCGGGGAGTTATCCCATGTGCAGGGGACATCCCCCGCGCTTGAGTCTACCTCGCGGCCGGAGGGCGGACGCAGCGGATCGGCAGCGATTAGCGAATGGATTGCAGAGTCTGCTGCAGAAGGAGCATTGCACCGTCCCGGTGCGGGCTTTCACGCGATTGAGATTCGTCTGCCGCAGAAGCTTGTTCCAAAGAAGGAAACGGATATTACGTCTCTGCTGCCGGGTTTACCTCGTGCGGAAGAGGCATTGAAACTCATACGTGAACGGGTAGCCGAGCGGTCCCGAGCGGCAATCCCGCAAAAACGTCATACTCCGTAACAATTCGGGTATATACTTCCTTTTTCGAGTCTATTCGCCTTCATCGAACAGGATAAAGGCTTCGAAGAGTGCCAAAAGTTCAGTTACAATGGGGAAACGGAAAAGTCACAGCAAGTCATGCATCAAATGCAATATTGGAGGAGATACCAGCATGAAACGACATATACAACAGACGCGAGCAACTAAGCGCTGGACCAAAGCGCTCATTCCAGGGCTGATCCTGCCAGGTCTGTTACTGGCAGCCTGCCAGCAGGGAGGATCAGGTGGACAGGAAAGCGAGCCGTTGAAGTCATCTACAGCGGTACAGGAGAATGTGCAGCCTTCCACCCAGCCGGATGCGGGCAATGGCAGCACTAGCGCTGGACAAGTCTCTGTGGGTACAGAAAATGGACAAGCCGACCCTGTGATGGCGTTGCGAAGCCAGAGTGCGCTGCAAGCCACGGTTAAGGAAGAGGATGGAACCGCGATCGTCACCAATGCGACTTCGGATACAGTCGTTGTGAACAAAAAGCGCAGCTTGCCTGTAGGCTATGTCCCGGATGACCTGGTGGAGCCGCAGGTGCCATTTTCCTTCGAGGGGCCGCATGAAAAGCGGCATTTGCGTAAGGAAGCGGCAGAGGCACTGGAGAAGCTGTTCGACGGTGCGGAAAAAGACGGCATCGAGCTGCGTGCGGTATCGGGATACCGTTCCTATAAGCGTCAGGTATCTATTTTCAACAACAATGTAAAGACAAAGGGGCAGGAATATGCCTCTAAAGTTAGTGCTGTACCGGGTACGAGCGAGCATCAGACAGGTTTGTCCATTGATGTATCCAGCCCAAGTGTAGGTAATGTGCTGGAGCAATCCTTCGGAGCTTCCAAGGAAGGCGAATGGCTGGAAAAACATGCACCGGAATACGGATTTATTATTCGTTATATGAAGGGTAAGGAAGATGTAACCGGCTACGTGTACGAGCCTTGGCATATTCGTTATGTGGGAACAGACATTGCGGAGGATGTAGTCAAGCAGGGGATGACGTTGGAGGAATATTTCGACGAGAACAATATTAAGCTGTAGCAGCTAAAACCAAGCCGTAATCTTAGGGATTGCGGCTTTTTGTCGTGTTTTTCTTCCAAATTGAACCTTTTCAAGGTAGAATCTCGTATAGTGAACGACGACAGAAGCGCTTTGATTTGTTGCAAACCTCATGACAGAAGCGTACAGGAAGGGAAGGGAATCATCATTTATTATTCATTAACGTATCGCGAATGGTCGGAAGACACTCAAAAGGAACTGCGCAGCCTGACACGGGAATCCGTATCGGGAGATGAGCTGTTTCTACGCAAGCTTGTAGACGCTACGCGTCTCCATGACAAACTATGGTCGCATATCTCGAATGAAAGTGAGGAACATACGGATCATTCCGTCTATGTGACTGAATTTACAGGGGAACGTGCAAAGCCTTATGGTGCGTCCATCACAGACCTCGTGCTGGCCAGTGAGGGAGGTTACACTTCCACATTCAGTGCAATGTACTGGATATGGCATGAACCTGCATTCCGTAGTATGGATCAGCGGGATGGTTCGGTATTTACCTTGGAGTTGGCCCAACGGCTATTAGATCACTATACAGTACTAGGTGGCAAAACATATGAATTTATATATTCGGTACTGGACCCTCAGTTGAAAAAGGTACATCTGTTTGTGAAGGAGGTCGATCTGTGATGGAGCATACTTGGGAAAAAATGAAATCCAAGCCCGGCTCTCGTACACGGATGGCGGCCTTTGCCCTGATGTTGGCTGTCCCGGCCGCTCTGACGGGTTGCGGTGACGACGAGTATTATGACTGCGATGAGCTTCCTGTATCGGAGCAAACGGCGTGTCGGGATTCAGGCAGCAGCGGGTATTACTATGGCGGATCGACCTATTATAGTGGAGGCTCCTCATACCATAGCAGTCGTTCTTCTTCCAGCTCATACCGCAAAAGCTCATCCTCATCTTCCAGCTCACACAGCGGTTTTGGCAGCAGCGGATCACGCAGCGGCTTTTTTTCTGGGGGTTAAGATGAGCATGCGCACGATTCGGCAATTGCCTTATGAACATGACGAGCTTTTTAAGGGTGAAATCAGCCGTATGATTCCGTATCATCGCATGTACGGCAAGTCCTATTGCGTGCCGGCCTTAACAGTGTATCAGGAAAGCGAACTGGCAGAGCTTCAGGCTGCTTCTGAGGCGGTACATCGTGTTTATCGCAAGGTCCAGCAATTTATCCAGCGCTATATGCCGGATGAATACCTGGTGGAACGGTTGGGGATTCATCCGGGCTTGCTGCGTGCTGCACGAATGGAGACCGAGCCGGATGGGATAACTCGCCAGGACTGGATTGTGGGGGAAGCGGGTATCAAGTGCATTGAGAATAACACCGATACCCCAACCGGGATTCCCGAGGTGGCTTATCTCGAAGGAAAGCTGCTGGAGGTGCTGAGTAAGGGAGGAATGTCGGAGGATGACAATGCACTACATGGACCCTCAACTGGAATGGACGAGGCGATTCAGTCTGCCTTGACGGAGCTCATTCATTTTTATAGCAATAAGGGATTAGGAACAAAGGTGTATTTTACTTGCTATGACTGGCACATTGAGGATCAGACAAATACCAAATATATTATGCGTTTATGTGAACAAGCCGGGTTTGAAGTGGTTTATGCGCCTTTGGAAGAACTGGAGATCATCCCGAATGAAGGATTATATCACCGGGGAGAGCAAATCCACATTCTCTATCGCCTGTATCCGCTGGAGTATCTCATTGATGACCGGGAGGAGGATACGGGGCTTGAGGTGGGGCAGGCGCTAATGAATATGGTGGCAGACGGGAAAATAGGATTAATCAACCCGCCGCAGCATATCATTACCCAGAGTAAAGGGTTCACCGCAACCGTGTGGTCACTGTATGAGCGCAATGAGCAGACACCAGAATTCTGCGGTTTTCGTTTGTTTGACGACCGCGAGCTGGAGGTGATACGAACCTACCTGCTGCCTACGTATTTTGAACCCTCGGTGTTTATGCAAAATAAAGAGCCTTATGTGGCCAAAGGCATATGGGGACGGGAGGGTAAAGGGACGCACTTGATTGAACATCCTCAATCCGAAGAGATGCTAAAAGGCGCCTTGGGAGAGGCTGAACCTGCGGAGACTGACAACTCCGATCTTCTTCACCAAGCTGATGCTCCACGAACGCCTGAGCAGGAGGAAGCCGCACATATTGCTGCTTATTACGAGGGACAGCCTAAGATTTATCAGCGGCTGTGGCCGATGCAGAGCGCAGAGGTACAGACCGAGGAAGGGCTATTCTACGGCTATATGCTGACAGGCATATTTGTAATTGGGGGGCGTTTTGCGGGTGTCCTGCCGCGAATCGGTGAAAAGGTAACCGGTGATATGGCCTACTATTGTGCCGCCGCCGTTGTCACCGCATCTCCTAATCCGCACGTTATATAAGCTGAATTAAACAATATACAATATTTGAACATATCTGTTCATTTTCACAAGTGAGGATTTTGCAAAATCCTGAAGTATCATAGGGAGGAAGAAAATTGGACTCTTATATCAGTTTGGGCAACGCATTGGGCAATGTAGGTATCGGCCTGCTTATCCTATTTGCCATCTTAATCGTAGGTTATTTTGTGTTCAGCTTGCTGACACGTTATAACGATAATCAAGAAATCGCACGCGGCAATGAGGCGGCAGGCATCTATATGGGTGCAAAGCTGCTAGGTCTGTGTATCATCGTGGGGATGGTGTCGTACAGCAGTCATTCATGGCTCGATATGCTGACATGGTCGGCTGTGGGCATTGTAGTGTTGTGTCTGGTGTATGTGATTTTTGATCTGGTGACGCCGCGTACCAAAGTATGCGAGGAAATTGCCAAAGGCAATGTGGCTCTGGCACAGCTGTTGCGCTCGATTATCGTCGGGGTGTCTTTTGTGGTAGGTACATTTTTGATGTAGTTGATATAGAGAAGGAATACCAAGGATCTGCAACACCGGACAACGGAGCTGCAGATCCTTTTTTTATGGAACATTGTATTCACTGCCCGGCATCAGCCTGTTGAGTTGAATTGAAGGTCGACGATCACTTCCTGTGGGGACTATTCTACAAAGCAACGGGTGATACTGCATAGCAAAAAGGAATTTGCTACAGAGTTCAAACCAAATTGAAGAGAAGGGAATTCTGAACATATGAGTACCTCCACCTCCCCAACCATACCCATTCGGATGGGTATCATTGGCCTGGGTCTTATCGCTGAATATCACATGAGATCACTGCACACCATCTTGGGGGTATCTATTGTGGCCGTTAGTGATGTGAATCCCAATCGCCTTCAAGCCATCGGAGAACAATTGCAACTGCCTGTTTCCAAGCGGTACGCCCATTATGAAGCATTAATCCGTGACCCAGAGGTAGATGCGATTCTGTCGCTCACACCCAATGATGTGCATTTTGACATTATTCGTATTGCGCTGGAAGAACACAAAGCTGTACTGGCAGAAAAACCATTGACTCTCACATGGGAGGAAGCGGATCAGTTGAAAAAGCTATATACATCGAATCCGGTGCCTTTGCTGGTTCACTACAAGCATCGCTACGGCGCAGCCTTCCAATATACCAAGCAACTGCTGGATAAGCAAAAGCTGGGCAAAATCTATAACATTCAATTTCGTTATCTAATGGATGCATTTGCGCCGTATCGTCAGCACCCGTATACATGGCGTCACAATTTAGCCAAGGCTGGTTCTGGAGTAGTGGGGGATACAGCCTCACATATCGTTGATCTGGCCCGTTTTCTAGTGGGTGAATTTAAAAGTGTCGCGGCGCTACTACATACTATTACTCCCGAGCGGTTCGATCCGATCACGGGTCTGCCTGTAAAAGTGGATGTGGAAGATCTCGCTGCCTTTCATGGCATCGTAGGCGACAATACCGTGGGAACCTTTATCACTCATAAAAATGCCATCGGCATACGGCACGATATCGAAGTCGATATCTATGGAGAACTTGGTACGCTGCACGCCAGCCTCAATAACCCGGAAAGTATCCGCATCGTGCTGCGTGACCTGGAACACCCGGGTGCCGAATACGAGACTTGGACTGTCCCTGCAATCTATAATCATACGGCCTATGAAGATTTTGTTGAGCTGGCAAGGGGAAAGTCTGTGGATCGTGCCCCCTTATTCGAGGACGGCTACAAAAACCAATGGGTACTTGAGAAAATACTGCAATCATGGAAAGAGAATGGACGTTTAGTAGAAATGTAGGGGATGTGAGGGGAGTCGCTGAAATTCCAGCAATGACAAAGAGTATAAACATGCTGTGACCCGCAAGAGGGTTCCCTGGAAAGATCAGCCATCTTGCGGTTTAGCAATTCAATATATCTGTAAATTCATCTTTTTCATCATTTTGGCATCGCCACACTTATATCACTTCAAATCAATCCTGTCTCAATCTTTTGAATAATGGTCAGCAAGAAGGATTCAGCTAAGCTGTTTTTCAAAATAGCTTGTTTGGCTTCCTCCAGTGTAAACCAGCATGCTTGATCTACCTCCGTACTAAGAACATCCAACTGATCGTCATTCACAATGGATACAAAATTCAGCATCAGTGTATTGCTTCGTTCAAAATACTCGCTGCGCATATATTGATACTCAACGACTTGTAATCCTACTTCTTCCTTAACTTCACGCACCAATGTCTGCTCGGCGGATTCACCCTTGTTCACATAACCTGCCAATAAAATGAAGCCCTGAATATTGTACTGCTGTATGAGCAGCACCTTATCTCTCTGACTATTCAATACAGCGGTACTGATCGCAGTGCTGAATATTGGGAAACGAAAGACCTGGCATGTATGACAAAAGGGGATAGGGCCTTCGCCTTCACACTTCTTCACCATCAATTTTGTTCCGCATTCATAGCAATATTTCATGTAAGCTCCACCCTTGTATCCCATTTTTAAAATTGTAAATGTTGGTCTTTATCCCTTTTCTTGCTGCGTTCTTGCCCGTCTAGCCCCGATCAGCCGCCAGCCTGTTAACAATGCCGCCACAAGACAGATGGAGGCGGATGTCATAAAGACTACATGCATGCCTGCCAGAAAAATTTCTGGATGACCCGGGACCAAGCCGGTGACCCGATAACCAGCCTCTTTACTCATAATATAAAAGAGGATCGATGTAGCCAAAGTGATCCCCACAACCATACCGACGTTGCGAACCAGCGAATTGACACTCCCGGCTGAGCCGAGCTGTGTGCGGGGTACCGTGGACATAATCAGCGAGTTGTTCGGCGATTGGAATAAACCACTGCCAATGCCCAGCATGGCAATCCACAGACCCACGAGCGGGATGGAGCTGCCTGCATGCAATTGGGCCAATCCAATTTGGGCAATAACCATAACGACCAGCCCGGCGAATGTAAGCAGTTCAGATCCGATTTTATCGGAAAGCGCACCGCTGAGAGGGGCCACAATAACCATCGATATGGGGAGCAGCATCAGCAGGAACCCGGCATGAAAAGGCGACAAGTTCAGCATATTCTGCGCATAGAAAGGTGAAATGATGTTAAAGCAAAAATTAGCGACGAACACCAGAAAAGCACACAAAATACTGAGCGAAAATAACGGATTTTTGAATAGCGCGAGCTGTAGCAGTGGCTGTGGACGACGAAGTTCCAACCTAATAAACATGGCAAAAGCAACTACAGCCACCACCAGCGAAGTAATAATACGTGTGTCTCCATACCCGACCTGCTGTCCCAGCAACAATCCGACGAACAAAGTGAGAATAAAAATAGCAAACACTAAGCTACCGGGAACGTCAATTTTATCTTTCACCTTGATCAAATCCTTCGGCAGAAGCTTCCAGCCAAGAAAGACAGCGATCAGCCCTACCGGTACATTGACCCAGAAAATGTACTGCCAGCCCAGCGACGAGACAATAATACCGCCCAAGCTTGGCCCGGCGATACTGCCCAGAGAAACGAAGGTTCCAATGAGGCCAAGTGCTTTGCCCCGTTCATTGGACGGGAAGATATCTGTCACGATCCCCTGGCTGTTCGCCATGGTCATGGACGCCCCAATCGCCTGAATAATACGTGAAATCAGCAGCATAGAGAGCGAAGAGCTAAGACCGCACATTAGGGAGCCAAGAATGAATACGATTGTGCCAATTTTGAATATTTTGATTTTACCGACGATATCTCCAAGCTTGCCAAAAAATAAGATAGCGGTACATATCGCCATTAAATAGGCGGTTGTCACCCATTCAATCTGTGCCACGGGTAAATGTAACGTGCGAGACAACACAGGAAGAGCGATATTAACGATGCTTCCATCCAAGGTGGACATAAACGTAAACAGATTCAAAACAATTAAAATCAGCCAACGTTTCTTCTGGACTTCCATATTCTCTTGATAGGTTGTAGCCGTTGTAGCCGTTGTAGCAGTTGAACTCATCATTACACCTCGTTATCGTTAACAATTTCTATTTAGTTGCACGTGCAACTAAATGAACGGTTCTAGTGTACAGCAAATTAGTTGCGTGCGCAACAATATTGTTGTAAACTTTGCTTTGGTCCCAACTGGGGATGTGTCATTTTCAAGCCAATGAGGTGTATTTGATGAGAAAAAAACCGATTGGAAAGCTAATTTCCCACTTGTACCGTCGAAATCAAAAAATACTTTCCAAAAAACTGGCCCCTTACGGAATCGGCAGTGGAGGACAACACAGCTTTTTAAAGCTCATTTTGCAGCGGCCGGGCATTACACAAGAGCAGTTGACGAATGAACTTAAATTTGACAAGGCAACCACGGCACGCTCTGTGAAACAATTGGAGGAATCAGGCTACATTGAACGTAAAACGGACCCGAATGATCGTCGCTCCCAACTTGTATCTCCCACGGCCAAGGCGTTAGAGTTCGCTCCTGTCTTACAAGGAATATTGGACGAGCTCAATGTCAGCCTTGTCCACAATCTATCCGAAGAGGAAGAGGATCTTCTGATCGGCTTACTACAAAAAATTAGTATAGACCCTGACGAATAAACAAATAAACAAATAAGGAGTTAGCCAGAGGATCGTGGCAGGTAAAAGAAAAAGCAGCCCTCACAGAGGATACTCTGTGAGGGCTGCTTGATACCACGTCATTCAGTCCATGCCAACTCCTTTGAACGCATTCATGACTAATTGTCGCACATAGGAATCGTCTAATGGATAACCAGTTACCAGCAATCGATAAAAAACGGGCCCATAAATGAGATCGATACATAATTCAATATCGAGATTTTCCTTCAATTCTCCGCGCTCCATTCCGCGCTCAATAAGAAGCCTGGCCTCAAGTCGCCGAGGGTGGAAATATCGGGTCCGATATGCCTCTGACAATCCTGAATCAAGTTGCCCTTCGCCTATTAACTCCGTAATGATTTTACCCTCTCGACTTATTAAGAACCGCACTAAATTCGTGGCATGAATGAGAATATCATCTAATACAGAGCCCGTGTCGGGCACGGGCAATCTTGCTATGGTGGCTGACAGGAAACCATCCATCACTACGGCAGCTTTGTTAGGCCACCATTTATAAATGGTGGCTTTGCTAACTTTCGCTCGCTCAGCAATTTTTTCTACCGTAACCGCCCCAAAGCCTTGCTCCAACAGTAAATCATAGGAAGCGTTAAGGATAGATTTTTGCGTCTCGACATTACGTGGACGTCCTCTTTTGCTCTGCACTGGAATGCTCACCTTCTTAATAGATATAAGTAAACATAAAAAATAAACTATACGTTCAGTATATCAAATACCATGTAAAAATAAAAAGTTGATTTTGCCTATTTACAAAACGAAACGTTCAGTATATTATTTAACTATCGAATTAATGAACTATACGTTTAGTATTTAAATTAACGAGGAGGATTATCATGCAAAGAGAACAACAAGCCTTAGAAAGTAACCGTATCTCAAATTGGATGATGTTTTTGTTGGCAGCCGCATGCGGCCTTATTGTTGCCAACCTGTACTATGCTCAAACCCTTGTAGGACCTATTCATATTGCTATGGGTCTTTCTTCTACAGCCGCGGGCTTCATTGTCACCTTGACTCAAATCGGCTATGTGGTGGGATTGCTATTTATCGTGCCGCTCAGCGACATTATTGAAAATCGACGGCTCATGGTCGTATCGCTAATCATTACAGTCTGTGCATTGGTTGTTGCCGCTTTTGCTACCAATGCCCCGTTGTTCCTGACCGCATCCTTGTTCATTGGAATTGGATCTGTGGTAGCCCAAATACTGGTGCCGTACGCCACCTATCTAGCATCCGAAGAGCAACGCGGCCGCGTTGTTGGGAATGTCATGAGCGGACTCTTGCTAGGCATTATGTTCGCACGGCCAGTAGCAAGCTTTATCACCAGCATCTGGGGATGGCAAGCCGTATTTATTTTGTCAGCCATTGTCTTGACGCTGTTGACGTTTCTGCTCTCGCGAGCCCTTCCAGAGCGTAAGCCTGTGCCTACGGTATCTTACAGTAAATTAATTTTCTCGCTAGGCACTCTTCTGAAACAAACGCCTGCACTGCGCCGCCGTGCCCTCTATCAAGCCTGCCTATTTGGAGCCTTCAGCCTATTTTGGACTGTTGTTCCTCTACGTTTGGCGGATGATTTCGGAATGTCTCAACAAGGGATTGCATTGTTTGCTTTAGTAGGCGTAGGCGGCGCAGTAGCTGCTCCGATTGCCGGCAGATTGGCGGATAAAGGCTGGAGCAAAGGTTTAACCGGGTTAGCTATGATCATTGCAGCCTTGTCTTTTTTGCTCATCTATCTTTTTCAAAGTCATTCGACGGCTGCACTCGTACTTCTCTTTATTTCAGCGATTACACTGGATATGGCTGTATCGGGAAATCTTGTACTTGGACAGCGTGTGATTTACTCCTTGGGAAGTGAAGCGAGAGGGCGTTTGAATGGATTATTCATGTCTATTTTTTTCATAGGCGGAGCAATTGGATCATCATTAGGTGGTTGGTCGTATGCGTTAGGAGGTTGGAATTTCAGTGCTCTGATAGGAGTCGTCCTGCCTGTGCTGGCTTTGCTGTACTTTTTAACTGAGAAAGAAACGAGTGGAGACGTGCGAAAGAAACAAACCACCTGATAGAGGTCAGCTTTAAGCTATGCCGTATGCAAAAACATAATGATTAAAATGGCTGTTCCCAAGAGAAAACAAAGGGGCGAGTAGAGCATAGTGTCCCACTTTGCAAAAACAGTTCCTTTTTTTCTCTTGAAGAACCCCACCCATTTGAAATCTCCTATAGAACGTAAAATAAATACACACGACAATAAGCCTGCACCATAGGAATGAAAGGAACTGAAAAACTGGAATTGTGTAACTCCACCTAGTTCTAGGACGAACCAAGCGGCTAAAGCTAGTAAGATGGCAACAATCGATGTCCCTATTTTGGAGGGTTTAAAGAGCAAATCCGTACCCGTGCTTGGGATCGCTGCCTTAGCGCCTTTTTGTCCGCCAAATACCCAATATAGATGCATACCACTCAGTACAAATAGAATTCCGCCAACTGCCCATGTAAGTAATTCCAACATCTCACATCCTCCTTAATTGGATTCATTCGAAATCCACTCTGTCCAAACCATGTGAATATGTTGCTGAATGGCTTCGTCACTTAACGTCTCTTGCTTGTGACGCTCATACCATCCTAAGTAGTAATGGTACAACATCGATGATCTCTGAAAGGCTTTCTCTGGTTGCATTCCCTTCTGTATTAAAAGCTGCTTCATAAACTCCATTCTCATCTGTTCGACTTCATTGAGCAGGGAATAGTAACTATCATCCTTCAATGACAGTTTTCGCAGATAAAACAGAAAATCTCCTCGTTTCGTCTTCCCGAACATCTGGGTTAACAACGCTCTGATCTGCTCATCTGCGGCAGCATGGATGATGGACGCTGCAATAACCTGTTGTGTCGTCTGTTCCTTCCATG
Organism: Paenibacillus sp. NMA1017; assembly: GCF_058895805.1. NCBI lineage: Bacteria > Bacillati > Bacillota > Bacilli > Caryophanales > Paenibacillaceae > Paenibacillus > Paenibacillus sp. NMA1017. Next base: position 174,050 of record NZ_JBZXYR010000007.1, read on the forward strand.
TCTCCACAATCTGTCTAATGTAGCTGCTGCGATTGTTAAAATACCAATAAAAACTACTCTTACTGCACCCTAAAGCAACGGCCATTTTCTCAACAACAAGTTGATCTATTCCACCCTGTTCAAAACATTCGATTCCTTTCTGAATCCATTGTTCTTCTGTGACAATAATTTTAGGCATCTCTCCCACTACCTTTCTGTACGGTATCGTCTAGATGAGCATTATAATACAGTGTTTTTAGAGCTGTGTAAATATGGGCACATTAGCTCCCTTAGCCAGCTGATGCATAGGAGGCATGAAATTACATAAACGCCCACTTGAAATACCTGCGAATTTGATCTATAATGCTGTAGCATATAGTGATATTCAAGGCATTGACCAAAGACATGATTTCCTTGAAGGGCCGTTCAGAGAGAAAAGACGAGGCTGAGAGCTTTTCCGGCAACCGCATGTGAAGTTACCCCTTTGTAGCCGTGACGTTGAACATGTAGCTCTGCAATCTGGCAGTGACATCAGTAAGCGCCTACCGCTTTATCCCCGTTAACGGATACCAATGGAGGGTCACGCATGTCGTGCATGAGCATGTTCCGATGAACATGAATGTACGCACAGGAGCGGGCCGAACTAGGGTGGAACCACGAGCTGAACGCACTCGTCCCTTGAGGGAGAGAGGCGTTTTTTTGCGTTCAATTTTGATATAGCACACAATTTGAATGGAGGCTTTAATCGTGAGTATTCAAGTGAAATTGCCGGATGGAGCCGTACGCGAGTACGAGCAGGGCGTAACGATCGCCGACGTGGCGGGTTCGATCAGCTCTGGGCTGAAAAAGAACGCAGTAGCAGGTAAAGTGAACGGGAAGGCTGTAGATCTGAACACCGTTTTGGATCAGAACGTTGACCTTGAAATCATTACGCTGGACGGTGCAGACGGTCTGGAAATTTATCGCCACAGTACAGCGCATTTGCTCGCTCAGGCGCTCAAACGCATTTATGGTGAGAAAAACGTGAAGCTGGGTATCGGTCCGGTTATCGACAGCGGCTTCTACTATGACATTGATATCGAAAACCCATTGTCCGTTGACGACCTGGCCAAGATCGAGAAGGAAATGACGAAGATCGCACAGGAAAATCTGCCGATTACACGTCGTGTGGTCAGCCGTGAGGAAGCCACTCGTATTTTTGGAGAGTTGGAAGATCCACTGAAGCTGGAACTGATTCGTGATTTGCCGGAAGAAGCGGAAATTACAATTTATGATCAAGGCGAATTTTTTGACCTGTGTCGTGGCCCGCATTTGCCATCTACTGGTCGCATCAAAGCTTTTAAACTGTTAAGTGTAGCGGGCGCATACTGGAGAGGCGATTCCAACAACAAGATGCTGCAACGTATCTACGGAACAGCATTCCCGAAAAAAGCACAACTGGATGAGCACCTGCATTTGCTGGAGGAAGCGAAAAAACGCGACCATCGCAAGCTGGGTAAAGAGCTGGAACTGTTCATGTTCTCCGAAGAAGCACCAGGCATGCCGTTCTACCTGCCTAAAGGTATGGTTGTCCGCACTGCATTGGAAGATTACTCCCGTGACATTCAACGTCTGCATGGCTATGAGGAAGTACGTACGCCGCTGATGATGAACAACCGTCTGTGGGAACAATCGGGACACTATGAGCATTACAAGGAAAACATGTACTTCTCCGAAGTGGATGAAACTACATTTGCTCTGAAACCGATGAACTGCCCAGGACACATGCTTGTGTTTAAAAATGAGCTTCACTCCTACCGCGACCTGCCGATTCGTATAGCCGAATTTGGACAAGTGCATCGCCATGAGCTGTCCGGCGCGTTAAACGGTATGATGCGTGTTCGTACATTCTGTCAGGATGATGCGCATATTTTCGTCACACCAGGTCAGATTGAACAAGAGATTACAGACGTAATTAAGCTGATTAACGAAATGTATAGTGTGTTCGGCTTTGACTTCACAGTGGAATTGTCCACACGTCCAGATGACTTTATGGGCGAGCCAGCGCTGTGGGATCAAGCGGAACAAGCTCTGCAAAACGTGCTGGATCACCTGGGCATCAACTATCGCATTAATGCGGGAGATGGAGCATTTTACGGTCCGAAAATTGACTTCCACATTCTCGATGCGCTCAAACGCAGCTGGCAGTGCGGAACGATCCAATTGGACTTCCAAATGCCTGAGAAATTTGACCTCACTTATGTGGGCGAGGACAACCAGAAGCACCGTCCAGTCGTTATTCACCGTGCCATCTACGGTTCGATTGACCGCTTCATGGGCATCCTGACTGAGCATTTTACAGGTGCATTCCCATTGTGGTTGGCTCCTGTTCATGCGAAGCTGTTGCCAGTATCCGAGAACTATATCGAGACTGCCAATGAGATACAGGATGCGTTGCTGCAAGCAGGTCTGCGCGTCGAAGTAGATACTCGTAATGAGAAGCTTGGTTATAAAATCCGCGAGGCGCAATTGGAGAAGGTTCCATATATGTTCGTTATCGGGGAAAATGAAAAAACAACCGGTACTGTAGCGGTTCGTAAACGCGGCGAAGGCGATCTGGGATCACTCAGCATTGCGGACATCGTAGAGAAAATCAGCACAGAGATTCGCGAGAAGCAGTAATATTTGATCGAAAAAAATGTGTAAAAGAGCCATCAAAACCATGATGAACGCGGTTTTGATGGCTCTTTATTTATGCCCAATACATAAGAATCCAGCGTGAGACTGAACCAACGTTTTTGCAGCCTCGCCTGAATTCCTAAGTTATCTTGTACACAAATACTTAGCAGGTTTGTGGCCGTGAAGTGGCGTGATCTGCAGGGAGGGAGAGTGTCTTCAAGGACGACTCTTCGGATTGTTTCGCCGGGGATTCTTCCGCATCCTGTTCCTCGCTAAGCGATAAAATTTCGCCGCGCAACTTCAGCATTTTCTGATCCAGCTCGTAGGTTGCACGTGCGGCTTCGGTCAATCCATTAACGACATGTTCAGGCACTTTCTTATCGAACTTATAGTACAAAATATGCTCCATACTGGCCCAGAAATCCATAGCCAATGTGCGCAATTGAATTTCAACCTTGATCCAGCGTGTGCCCTCAAACAGGATCAGCGGAATTTCAACAATGACATGCAGGCTCTGATAGCCGTTGGGCTTAGGATGGGCTATATAGTCCTTGACCTCCAGAATACGAATGTCTTCCCGCGTGTGAAGATGATCCATCAGACGATAAATATCTTTCACGAAAGCGCATACCACGCGCATTCCCGCGATATCATGAATTTCACGCAATATATTGTCCAAGGTGACTTCATGCCCTTTGCGCCGAACCTTTTCCACGATGCTGTGGGGCTCTTTGATCCGGGTTTTAATATGCTCAATCGGGCTAAAACCGTCTAACAGCTTCCATTCCGTCTGGATTAGCTTAATTTTATTCTTTAATTCCTCCAGAGCCAGCTGATAAAGGACGGGAATCTTCCTCCACTCCTCTAGTTGCTTGGCGTTAACACTGTTTTGATCCAGCTGTAGCTGAAATTCCTGCAAGGGTAATGGGACAGCATTCAGGTGCTTCCAATCCGGTTCATTCACAGAGCATTCTCCTAAATGAGGCTTATGATGTCCTCGATCTTTTTCGTAAAAATGCATTATCGTATACATTGTACACTATGTCAAAACCTACAGGCAAAGGAGAGACGGTCAAAGAAAAAAAGAAATACGACAAGAATTATAGTGGTAAAACCGAGTAATCCGATGTATAATTACAAAAATGCTGATTTGGGGCATTTAATTCTTTTAAAAAAACCACAAATGTAGAGTATCCATCATTAGATTAAAAATATAAATTACAGAAAAGAGGAAAATAAAAATGGCAAAAGTAGAAAGTTTTCAATTAGATCACACGATTGTAAAGGCTCCTTATGTAAGAGCAGCTGGAGTAGAGCATGACGAAAAAGGAAGCACAGTACAAAAGTATGACTTGAGATTTTTACAACCTAATGAAGACGCACTTCCGACAGCAGCTGTACATACGCTGGAGCACTTATTAGCGACGTATCTGAGAGATGAAATCAAAGGAATTATTGATATCTCTCCTATGGGATGCAGAACGGGGTTCTACTTGATTTTGTGGAATGAACATGAGCCTGAGGAAATTGCACTCGCTTTGGAAAAAACCTTGAAAAGAATTCTGGAAACGACAGAGGTTCCGGCTGTCACTGCTTTGGAATGCGGGAACTACAAGGACCACTCTCTTTTTTCAGCGCAGGAATATGTGAAGATTGTATTGGAAGCGGGCATTAGCCGCGATCCTTTCGAAAGAGTATTTTAAAATCTATGATTTCGATTGACCTATCTCATCAGACAGCGGTAGTGACAGGCGGTAAGTCAGGCATAGGCAAGGGAATTGTAGAACTTTTCATTCAAAGCGGAGCTAAAGTGATTTCTGCTGATATTTCTTATGAAGAGCCGTATAGAGTGGTCAATCCACAGTTGGTTGAAACGCAATTGGACATATCCAAACCGGATGATATCGAAAGATGGTGCGATCTACTAATCAGCGAAGCGGGAGTTCCTGATATATTGGTGAACTGCGCGGGTACTTCTACGATGGATTATGTTATTGATAGTGAGTTAGCTGATTGGGAGAAAGTATTTTCGATCAATTCAACCGGATTATATGTAACGTCCAAACGTTTTGCCAAAGAAATGGTGGCCGCTCGTAAATCAGGACGAATTATTCAAATGGCTTCGCAGGCTGGAAAAAATGGATATCGGGCGATGGGCGGATATTGTGCTTCCAAACATGCGGTTCTCGGCTTGACCAAGGTAATGGCCATTGAGCTTGCCCGGCAAAATATTTTGGTAAATGCGGTCTGCCCCGGCATTGTAGAAACGCCGATGAAGCATCGTGAACGGATTGAAGGGGGCGTCATTCGCGGAATGACCGCTCAAGAAATATACGAAGAAGATTGCTCGCAGGTACCTTTGGGGAGAACGGCCGAGGTGGAGGATGTCGCCAATGTGGTGCTGTTTCTGGCAAGTCCGCTCTCTGCATATATGACAGGACAAGCGATTAATGTTACAGGTGGAATGACGATGCACTAGCATACTAGCATGATCTGGGGGAAAACAACATGAGGAAATCGTTCGTTTTACTATTAGGGATTAGTTTATTATTGGTTGCGGCAGGATGCGGTAATAAAAGTTCAGACAGCAATGGCTCCAGCGCCGCTTCCGGTTCGGAAACGCAAAAAGTAGTCATCGGCTCCATGGGCTCTGACGCCCAGATCTGGAAGCATATTGCCCAGTCCCAGGCCGCCAAGGATGCCAAGCTGGACATTGAAGTGAAGGAAATTAACGGCGGAATTGAAACGAACAATGCGACCAAAGAAGGCGAAGTAGACGTGAATGCATTCCAATCGTGGGCGTACCTGGTTAGCTATAACAAAGAGAGCAAAGCCGATCTAAAGGCTATAGCCACAACCTATCTGGAGCCTATGGGGATTTATTCGCAAAAATTCAAAAGCATCGATGAAGTGACCGACGGGGCTCTGGTAGCTTTGGCAGATAACCCGGCCAATACAGCAAGAGGTTTAAGGTTATTGGAAGCCTCCGGTTTGATTAAGCTTAAGGCTGACTTTAATGATGCCTTGGGTACTGTCAATGATATTACTAGCAATCCTAAAAACCTAAAATTTGAACTCATTGATGACAAAACAGGACCACGAGTGATTCAAGATGTAGGCTTGGTGCTGATTGGGAATACGATTGCTTTAGAAGGGGGTCTGAATGTACTGAAAGATTCCTTGTTCCATGAGGAAATCAGTCAGGCAACCAAAAATAATATTAACGTCCTGGTGACTTCATCTGATAAGGCGAATGACAAAGGGCTGCAAAAGTTAGCGGATCTCTATCATAACGAGGATACTCAAAAATACATTAAAGATGAATTTGGCGGCACCAAAGTAGAGGTTAAAGAGCCGGTTTCTTATTTGGAAGGACAAACTTCAAAATAAGCTTATGAGGTCAGCCAGTTTTTCTGGTTGACCTCTTTTGTTAGTAGTCGGCTTGGATTTGAGCATGGGCTTCGGTTCGATAATGTTTGGGGGAGAATCCCTTTACCTTTTTAAAAATTTTCGAGAAGAGTAAAGGGTCATTATAGCCGACCGAACGGGAAATATCACCGATCGAAAGTTCAGCGTTTCCCATCAATTCACATGCTTTGTTGATCCTATAGCGAACCAAATAATCCTGAATGCTTGTGTTCACTTGTTGTTTGAATAACGAACATAAATAGCTTCGATTGAGTCCGATAAAATTTGCAATGTGCTCAATGGTAATCTTCTGAGCATAATTCATTTCGATAAAATCCTTCACTTTTTCCACGTAAATTTCCGCCCGGCTTTCCTTTTGTTCAGGAGGTGTTACCGGACCGAACTCTATAAGCTCCGATAACATTAAGCAAAGCAGACCGGTCAGTCTGGTTTCCCGAGCTTTATGGCACCCACTTGATTCGTTCATTCGCTGCAAATACTGATAAATCAAATGGTCTCCTTCAAAGTAGAGGATTGGATGCGTCATCGTTAGGCCTGCTTGCTTGAGGAGCGTTTCTGCCAGTGCCCCGTTAAAACCAAACCAGCAATAAGACCAAGGATTCACTTCATCGGCTTGATAATAAGTGATGACCTGGGGGCAGATTAGAAACCACTGACCTTTCCGCAAGCGATAACTGGACCCACCGACCTCGAAGGTACCTTCTCCGTCCAAAATATAATGGACCAGATAGTGATCTCTTATCGCAGGTCCAAAAAAGTGCCCTGATATACATTTCTCTATGCCAAACTGAGTTAGATACAATTCAGAGTGCTGCTTACTGCGTGGCAAATATTCTATCACGGCAAATCTCCTTATGTAAATTATCAAGCATTATAACATGAATAGTGAGTATCATGCCATGTACTTCATATCTTAGTTTAATATATCATTTCTGTAGACCCTATTGCGATAATATGAGGAGCTTATCAAGCTTTACACCATGTGTACTTAGTAGATGGCTTTTACAAAAAGGTTCTTCTATGCACCTTTTTAGGTGCGGATTACCGAGGGGGATTATCTAGAGGGAGGGGTTATTTTTCCAATGGGTATCGTTGTTCAAGAGCAAACGGGGCTGTTTCATCTGCAGTCATCGGACATGAGTTATATTATTCAGATTGTGGATGGATTTCCTGTACATGTATATTGGGGAGGCAGGCTGAAGCACCGTGAATCAATGGCTGATCTATTGCTTCACACTCCTGCGACGGCTGGATTGGATCGGTTGCCGCAAGAATACCCGCAGTATGGGAGCGGAGACTTCCGTAACCCTGCGTATCAAGTAGAACTTGAGGATGGAACTCGTATCACGGAGTTAAAATACGATAGTTACCGGATCATGAAGGGAAAGCCATCATTAACCGGGCTTCCGGCTGTATATATCGAGAATGAAGACGAAGCGGATACGTTGGAACTGGAGTTAAAAGATGACTTTTCAGGCCTTAAAGTGGTTCTTCTTTACACCGTCTTCGCAGATCGAAACGTAATCGCTCGTTCGGCTCGTTTGAGTAATGCGGGAGAAAAGAATCTTCGACTTCTCCGTGCTCTAAGTGCTTGTGTCGATTTTTCGGGTAAAAGCGATTTAGAGTTCATGTATCTTTCGGGAGCATGGGGTCGGGAGGGAAATATTACCCGCAAACCGATTCTTCAAGGTGAAACCCGAATTGATAGTAAAAGGGGCATGAGCAGCCATCAACTCAATCCTTTTACAGCATTGGTCACTCGGGAGACAACGGAATGCTATGGTGAGGCATTCGGCTTTAGCCTCGTCTACAGCGGGGGCTTTGAGGCGGGAGCGGAAATAGATGCATTTGGCTCTACACGGTTTAGCATCGGCGTGAACTCCTTTGACTTTTCGTGGTTACTGAGCCCAGAGGAGAGCTTCCAAACGCCAGAAGTAGTTATGGTTTACTCCGGTCAGGGACTGGGAGATATGTCGCGGACGTATCATCGCTTGTATCGGACCCGACTTTGCCGAGGGAAATATCGGGACGAAGAACGACCTATTCTGGTCAATAACTGGGAAGCTACCTATTTTGACTTCAATGCAGATAAGTTGGTATCGATAGCGAAAGAGGGGGCTGAGCTAGGCATCGAACTATTTGTCTTAGATGACGGTTGGTTCGGAAAACGGGATTCCGACAATTCGTCTCTCGGCGATTGGTACGAGGATCGTCGGAAGCTGCCAGACGGACTTGCGGATGTCGCGAACCGTATCAATCGGCTGGGGCTTAAATTCGGGCTTTGGTTTGAGCCAGAGATGATCTCTCCAGACAGCGAGTTGTACCGGAAGCATCCAGACTGGTGTCTTCACGTTCCGGGACGGAGGCGGAGCGAAGCCAGATGGCAGCTGGTGTTGGACTATACTCGCAAGGAAGTGCGCGATTTCATCTACGATTCGCTTTCGGCCATTTTCTCCAGCGTGCCAGTCTCTTATGTGAAATGGGATATGAACCGCTGTCTGACGGAAATCGGTTCCGCTGCTCTGCCGCCAGAACGACAATCCGAGACTGCTCATCGCTATGTTCTTGGATTGTATGAGCTGTTGGAGCGCATCACCACCGAATTTCCACATATTCTTTTCGAGAGCTGTTCAAGTGGCGGAGGACGCTTTGATCCAGGAATGCTTTACTACATGCCTCAAGTCTGGACTAGTGATAATACCGATGCGGTGGAACGCCTGAAGATTCAATATGGAACTAGCCTTGTCTATCCTGTAAGCGCAATCGGAGCGCATGTGTCGGCAGTTCCGAACCATCAAGTTGGACGGATAACGCCCCTTGATTTCCGAGGTGATGTCGCCATGTCCGGAAATTTCGGATATGAGCTTGATCTTACGAAATTCACCGATGAGGAAAAAGAGACGGTCAAACGCCAAATCGCAGTCTACAAGCAGATTCGTGGCTTAGTACAGAAAGGTGACTTGTATCGTCTAAAGAGTCCGTTTGAGGATAACGAATCGGCTTGGATGTTTGTTTCTGAAGACCAAGAGGATGCCATCGTCTACTATTTCCAAGTCATGGCTGTCCCGAACGCGCCTTGGCGAGTTCTCCGCCTTGACGGACTTAATCCAGAACTCGAATATGAAGTTCAGTCAGGAAATAGCGGGCAAAAGTCTATCTATGGGGGGGATAGGCTTATGAAGTTGGGGCTCCCTCTTATCTACAGACAGAAAGACTATGAAAGTGGATGGTTCAGGCTCCGGGCAATAAGGTCCGGCAAGGCTTAAAGGATCAGTACAACAGTAAACTGCCAAAAGAGAAAAAACAATTATTTAAGTTATGCCCCTTTTTGTATGAAAAGGGGCATTTTGCGCGTAGCAGCCGTACTGATCGGAGAGGGGGAAGCCTTGTTTTTTATACGAATGATGAATGACATGAAACTGAGGAAGATGTAGGAGTTACATTTGAATGTTGATTGAAAACAGGATCATCAACAGAGTAAGTCGTTACGCTGACGGCTGCTTCATTCCTTAATTAATGAATTCATTTCTAAATTTTCGGAATTCTTTAGGCGTTTTTTTATGATGTTTCTTAAAAGACTGAATGAAGTGATTTACATGATTGAACCCCACTTTGTGGGCTATTTCAGTTATTGTAGAATCTGTTGAAATTAATAACTCGCTGCTTTTCTTGATACGGTACTTAATTAAGTAGTCGTAAGGTGTCATATGAATGGTTCTTTTAAAACTACGAGTGCATTCCGAAATACTTAAATGTGCTACTTCGGCAATTTCTTGCAGTGTTATATTGTCTGAATAGTTTTGATGGATAAAGCTGAGCATCAATTGAAGTCTTTCCTGTTGTAGTTTCATGTATTTAGGTGCTTCCTCCGAAGAAAGCGAAATGTTAGAAATTATGATGAACCATAATTGTACTGTTTTAATAGAAACCTCATATTCCCACCCCCAGTTTTTTTTCATATCAAATTTCTCTTTCATATCCCAAAGCATTTGCAGTATTTGAATTTGCCATTCAACATCTCCTTTGATTACTAATGACAATAAGAGAGAGTTTGTAAAAGGCAGTACATAGTTTTTTTCCATCGCACTATCTGCATAAAAGGCCAGCAGTTTCTCCGGGAAATTAAAACTGACATATTGGCCGTTATGTGTAAGGTGTGTAGTCACGTGAAGAACACCTTTATTAATTAAAATGGCCTGACCTGTTTCTAATTCATGATCAATCCCGTTAACTTGTATCACTAGCTTCCCTTTGGTAACCAAAGTGATTTGTAGCTCCTCATGCCAATGTAAATCGTTGAATCCTCTACCTTCAGGATTACTTGCATGAATCGTATGGGTGTACATGATGTACGGAAATGAAACATCGGGATATAGAATGGTCTCATGTAATTGTTTTTCCATTTTAGCGAGGTCCTTTCTAATGACGATATTTCTATATAAATTAAAGATATAGTTACACAAAATAAATAAAAGTGGTGATATTATTATACCAGATCTTCGGCTTATCATCACAATCCTGTGCACAGGCGATTGGATAAGACCTCTTGGAGGCGTACATGTGAAAATAAATCAATCGTCGTTACCGTTTCATCCGTATATTTTGCTTTTAATCAGCATACTGTCTGTCTCTATCTCATCCATCATGATCAAATCCTCAGATACTCCAACCTCTGTGGCTGGGATGTACAGATTGTATATGTCAGTACTAATAATGCTTCCTTTTGTACCTTGGAAAATGTTCCGTACCTTAGAAATGAACAAAAAAGATTGGATTACCGTTTTCATAGCCGGTCTTTTTCTCGGGTTACATTTCTTATTCTGGATGGAATCTTTAGTATATACCTCAGTTGCGAGCTCCATGGTCATCTTATCCTTACAGCCTTTATTTGTAATGATAGGTTCATACTTTATGTTCAGAGACCGAGCCAACATATTAACCATTCTTTGTTTGATCGCCGCTCTCGTCGGTTCAATCATTATTGCTTGGGGAGACATAGGGATTTCGAGAGAGGCATTGATCGGAGATGGATTATCTTTATTAGGAACAATTTTGGTTTCAGCATATATGTTGGCAGGACAGAAAGTAAGTCACAAAATAAATGCGAATTTATATAGTGTTATTGTTTTTTTTATTGGTGGCAGCGTCATGCTGGTCTACAATTTGTTGAACCATTATTCCTTGATTGAATATGACTCGTCGGATTGGATGTATTTCTTGTTACTTGCAGTAATCCCAACTATTTTTGGACAATATATTTTCAATCTGTTGTTGAAATCAATGGGTGCAACTACGGTCTCAGTTGGTATTATTGGAGAGCCTGTTCTTGCCATAATTCTCGCCTACTTATTCTTGGGAGAAATAATCTCTGCATTTCAATTCACAGGTGGAATGATGACTTTATTCGGTATGGGGATGTATTTTTGGACAAAATCATTAAAGTATACAGTTGCAAAATATTAAATTTGTAACTGATTATCGTGAAATTTAAGAAAACAATCAATGAGGAGAATGTTTAGATGGCAACGATTGATGATTTTTTGAAACTAGATATTCGAGTTGGAACCATCATTAAAGCTGAGTTTTTTGCAGAAGCAAAAATACCTGCTATTAAACTTGAAATTGATTTTGGACAAGATATTGGTGTAAAAACTTCGAGTGCACAAATTACTAAAAGATATGTGGCTGAAGATATTATAGGGAAACAAATAATAGGTGTAGTCAACTTTCCACCTCGACGGATAGCAGGCTTTAACTCAGAGGTATTGGTTCTTGGAGGAATACCCGAAAAGGGGGATGTGGTTCTATTGAAACCAGATATCAAACTACCTGATGGAACACCTATTGGGTGATCACAAAGAGCAAGGCATTGAACTAACGGAAAACGAACGTTCAATAACGAGTTGAAACAGAAAGCGGCAGACTAGGACTTTATTTTTCACGTCCTAGCCTACCGCTCTTTCTTTTATTTGGTCTGTCCAAAGCTTTATTTGATTCATTATAGGTCTGCACAATTCTCCATACCATCTATACGCCTTATGCCTATCTGGCTGGGATGCTGCGTGTCCCCTCTGTCATTGGGGAGGCGCAGAGCGGGCACACTGGCGGCGTGCCTGTGCTAGCCGCGCTTGTACGGCGTCCGCTTGTTGTATCGCGCCGCATCCACGCTTTGCAGGCACCGTCGGAGCATTTCCACACAGGCACGTTGATGCGTGGTTCCGCTTGAGATCCTGGCACCGACGAGGTTGTCCGTGCCGTAGCGCTGCCTGGTCCCGGCCTGCTGCTCACGCGGGTCGCTGTGCCAGACGCTGGCGATCCAGCGCCAGCACGGCTGCTATACCCGGAAGCACCTTTCGCTTGGCCGAAGCTACTGCGGCGCGTGTCCGGCTTGGAAGCCTCAGGGGTGACCCCATAGGCTTCCAGCAGGAAGCGTGACACGGCGGCAGGCTTGCCATGATTAGAGGCGGGGGAGGTGATGTACAGCAACTCCTTCGCCCGGGTAACGGCCACGTAAGCGAGGCGGCGCTCTTCTTCAAGCGCTGCGTCGTTATCCACAGCCGTTGTGGGGGCGGCGCCTGCCCGCCGATCCTCCGGCAGCTCGCTGTGCAGCGCCGAGCTGTGCGGCAGAATGCCTTCGCTGGCTCCGATCCAATATACGCAAGGGAACTCCAGCCCCTTGGCGCGGTGGATCGTCATGAGCCGAACAGCATCGCTGTCTTCTTCTCTGCGCAGCGATTCCATTTGGCGGTGACGTTCGGAAAGCTCGTCCGCAAAGCTGACGAACGCCTCCACGGTGTCAAACCGCTTGGCTGCCGTTTCGAGCTCCTCCAGACTTTCTTGCATCGTTTCCTTATAATGAGTCCACGCGCCCGTATCTCCACTTTCCAAATATTTGTCATAAAAGACGCGCCGCATTTCTTGAATGGCATAGGCAGGTTTCATGGTAGTGAGACTGCGAATCAGACGAATACGCTCTTTCACCTGCTCGCGCTGAAAATCACGTAGTCGATCCCAGCGGCTGAGATGAATCAGCGGGTATTTTTTAGCCTGCTGTTTCTCCTCTCGCATAATCCATTCCATACCTGCCTCACGGGAGACGTACAGCGGCCCAAGGGTGCTCGGAATGGATTCCATACGCCGGGGATTTAGCGACAAGCGCAGGTGATCCATTAAGGGACGAATCAGAGACTGATCGTAAAATACAGCCCCTGCTCCGTACTGAATAAATGGGACATCCCGCATAATTAATTGCTCAAAAATAGATCGGCTTCCACTGGCTGTCCGGTGCAAAATAGCGATATCCCGGTAGCGCAGCCGACCTTCCTCTACCTGCCCGAGTAGATGGGTAACAATATGCCCCGCTTCCTCCTCAGGTCCGGATGGGGTGGCAAACTGCGGTGGCAAGCCTTCACGCCCGGCAGCCGAAAGACGTTTGGAGCGTCGATGAACATTTTTGGCGACAATGTTAGAGCCCAGCCCCAAAATCCGCGCATCACTGCGATAGTTAATATCCAGAGTAATGACCTTTGCATCCTTATAGACCTTGTCAAACTCCAGAATGGATTCCTGGCGTGCCCCATTAAAGGTATAGATCGTCTGATCATCATCCCCCACAACCATCAGATTGCGATGTCGGGCAGCCAACCGCTGCACCATCTCATATTGTAGGGCATTCGTATCCTGAAATTCATCGACCATGATATGCGAAAAACGTCGCTGAAGCGGCTGAAGCACATCCGGGTCACGCAGTAGTGCGGATGCACGCAGCAGAATATCGTCAAAATCCATTTTATTGCGCTCCTGTTTCCACGCTTCATAGGCGAGCATGGCACGCTTTGCATCCGATTCCTCGCGCACGGTTTCCGGCAGCTCGTCCGCGCTGCGGCCTTCCGCTTTCCAGGCGGAGAGGGCAGACAGCAGGCTTTCCGGCTGGAAAGCCTCGCTGAGTCCAAGCTGCCGCAGCATCATTTTCATGACGGTATGCTGGGCCTGCGTTTCACCGAACACTTCATCTTGCACGCCGCGATGCCGGAGCATCGCCAAAGCGAATGAGTGGAACGTGCGTGCCTGAACTGCACGTGCAGCGGCAGGGCGCACACCGGGCAATCCCGCGATACGCAGTTTCATCTCGGCAGCTGCCTTGCTGGTGAAGGTCACCAGCAGAATGGACGATGCAGGGACATCCCGCATCGCCATCAGGTAGCCTGCGCGGGCAGCCAGCACTGTGGTTTTGCCGCAGCCAGCCCCTGCAAGGGTCAGAAGGGGGCCTTTGCCGTGGCGGACGGCCTGGATCTGCGGGCGGTTCAGGTGAATGCCGGCGTTCTCTAAAGCACGAAAATAGGCCGAGTCTTGGTCGGTGTCGGGCACCAGCGTCATACTGGTATCCATGGAAGCACGACGTGCCTGAGGGCTCGACGTTGAATAAGGAACCCCGATGGGTCGGGGGTAAAAAGAAGGATTTGGGTCCATAATCCTGAAACCCCTTTCGTTCTTAAAATCTTCCATTTTCACAAATGGGGGTAGTTTTTGGTATGATAGAGTTCTAGTCAGCTTTAGCTGACGATAAGAACAAGGCGATGGACTAAAATAATGCTGAAATTCATGCGGATCTTGCCGGAGCGACAGAACGTCAATACGTTGACGCCAATGCCTATAGCCTTCAAACAGGCGATATGACCGCATTCCATTATACAGGAGTTCGAGGTTTGCCAACAGAAAAAAACTTTGGGATATACAGACGGTACAGTGAAATCCGGCTGGATATGGGGAGGAAATAACGATGAAGCTGATTCAACGTATAAAGGAAGGCGCAAATCGCGCAACAGAAAAGGCGCAGCATGCTGTCGAGATTAGTAAGATCAATTCACAAATTACAACGATTCAGCAGGAAATGGATGTTCATTTCTTACGAATGGGTCAGATCTTTTACGAAGGTTACCGCGCATCCGACATGTCGGTGGCAGAAACCGAGATGACACAGCTATCCACCGCATGTGATGAGCTTCAGGATGAAATTGACGAGCTGCGCGGTAGAATTGCAGAATTGAAGAACGCTCATTTATGCACCTGTGGAGCGGTTGTGCCTCTGGATGCGAACTTTTGCCCTAAATGCGGACGCAAGCTCAATGAAGGACAGACTGCTTCCAAACAAGTAGCTGCTGTGCGTGAAGAGGTGCCAACGGACGTCTATTCTTTTGATCTGCGCAAGCCAGAGGTAGTGAAGGATGCTGCGCCTGCATACACGGAGTACGCAGAACATGAAGTAGTGGATCGGCATGAACAGGAACAGGATGAGCGGTATGAAACACACGAACCAGCGGGACTAGACCGCGATTACACAGTGTCTGATTTTACACCGGAGGAAAAAGCGGCATTCGACGCTGAGTGGGAGCGCCGTCGTCAGGAAGATCTGGAGAAAGAACACCGTCGTCTTGAAGAACTGGCACGCGAGCGGGAGCGTCAGGAGGAGCTGGACGAGCGGATTCGATATTGGAAGGCCAACAACTCCGGGGCTGAGAAACCGGCAACGCCGTCTGCACAAGTACGTGAAAATGTAAAATGCCAAATCTGCACTGCAGAACTACCCAAAGGGTCCAAGTGGTGCCCGCGTTGCGGAGCTGAACAGATTTGACGCAGCCGAACAGGCTGCTGCAGGACACAGACATAACGCCGGGCAGCATAGGGGGAACAGAATATATGGAGCGTTTGCTGCATCATCTGCGGAATCTGGGTTTTACGGAAATGGAAGCCAAGGTTATGGTCGAGCTTTCGAGGCAAAATGCGGCTTCCGGCTATGAAGTGGCTAAGCGTCTGGGTGCATCACGCTCCAACGTGTACGCGGCTTTACAGCGTTTGGCCGGGCAGGGATACCTCAGAACCAGTGCGGGAGAGCCTGTACGTTACAGCATGCTGCCACCGGCTGAATTGACCCGGATGATCGAAGGACAAATGCAGGAGTCTCTACGCGCAGTGGAGAAGGAAATGCCACGAACAGAACCAACCAAGCCGACCTTTTATAATGCGGAAGGCGATCGGAAGGTACTGGAAAGTCTGACACGTGAATTGGAACGGGCAGAGCATGAGATTGTGTTGGATTTGTGGCGCGAGGAAGCCGAACTGCTGCGGACAGAGTTGGAGAAAGCCGAGAGTCGAGGTGTGCGTCTGCTCTGGTCCTGCGATAACGGGGAAAGCATGATGGGACCGTGGTTACCGCTTAGGTCTGGTACAGACGGACAGGAACCAGCAGGGCGCAAGTTTTCTTTTGTTATTGATCGGCGTTGGTGCATGCTGGGTATGCGGGGAGAGAATTGCCCGACACAGGCGCTTATTACCGAGCATCCGGTAATGACAGGCCTGCTGCTTAATCATTTTGCTCAGGATCTTATTCTGTATGAGCTGGAGCATGATATGGGCAGAGAGCTGTCGACCCGGTATGGCTGGCGGTATGAAGGCATTATCGGCAAATATATGTCAGCTGGAGAATAGCTAAAGATTACCGGGTAGGAAGTTCCATCAGTGCCCGGCATATAGATGTAATATAGCCCGTCTTATGAGGCACGAATTGATCCGATGTGATCAGGCGGCGAGTTTTTTCTGGGTTCGGCCCTGACGTAATGCCTTGGGCTTCGATAAAGGGAATATGGCCTTCAAAAAGGGCCAGTGCTTGGTCAAGATCTGCTTCGTACAGTCCGGCTACTTCTTCTTGCTGGAGATGATAAGCTTCCAATGGCTGGTTCGATAGCAGTCCAAACACCGAGCTAATCTCCCGATCCCAAAAAGAGGTGCCCTGGGCGGTACCTTTGCTTTCATACCGAACGGTCATCAGCGGTGTTAATGAGGTAAAGGGAACATGAATGCCCAGTTCTTCCTCCAGCTCGCGAGCCGCCTGAGACATATTTTCGCCTGCTGTCAAATGACCGGCTGCTGTAATATCGTAGCATCCGGGGAAGGTATCCTTCGTATCCTGACGCTGTTGGAATAGCAAGCGACGGCCTGTCGAAGCGTCTCGTGCTAGCCAGCAGTGAAAGGTATGGTGCCAGTATCCCTTGGCATGTGCGTCTTGTCGGGAAGCTGTGCCAAGGGGGTTGTCTTCATCATCGTAGATATCGAGAAGCTCGCTAGTCATCGTGGTTCCTCCTATAGTAAGCAGAAATCAAAGGTCTACTTTACAGTATAACGTGTTTTCTGTCCTGACGATATGAAGGCGGGTGTGGAATGTGGAGTGGCATTTGGGGTATGCTGGGAACATAAGGATTTGCAACATCACACAGGTTTATGATTGAAAGGAGCGATTTTACATGGAATGTATAGTACATTTTCGAGTCATGCATCCGGAGGAACCCAAGGAACTCCGCGGATTGATTATGCTGGAAAGCGGGGGCAAGCCGGGGATTGATCAAATCACGGATATGTTCAAAAATATGGGCTATGATGTCCGCCCAGACAATCCGGAGGAATTGATTTTTAAACCAGTCGATGTCAGAGCCAATTATACATATATCCGGGTTATTGAGCTGGATACGGGTGAGGAAGTCTACCAGGAAGACAGGGATTTGCGCGCGATTTTGGAAACTTTGCTGAATAAACGTTAAGATCAGGAAAACTAATCGATGTAATGAGATAAAGCGATCCTGTCGCCATTCATAGGAACGGAGAACAATGATGAGATTGTATATTATCCGACACGCAGACCCCGATTACCCCAACAACACCATCACGCCGGAGGGGCATTTGGAAGCCCAGGCACTGGCCAAGCGGCTTTCCAGTCACGGACTGGATCGAATTTATGCCTCTCCTTTGGGGCGGGCTTTGGATACGATGCGCTACACCGCCGAGTCTCTAGGTATGACTCATGAAGTGGAACACTGGACGCAGGAGCTGGCTCTAAAGCTGGAGGAAACTCCATATGGCCGTCTTTCTCATTGGGATTTGCCCGGTGAAGTGATCCGTTCCGAGTTGCCCCTGCCGACCCATGACTCTTGGCAGGAGATTTCCTATTATCAGGGAACGCAAAGCCCTGAAACCTTCGAGCGGCTGAAGCTTCATTCTGATGAATTTCTGAAGCGGCAAGGCTTTGAGCGGGTGGAGGGCAGGTATCGGATTCTGAAGCACACCGAAGATCAGGTGGCCGTATTTTGTCATGGCGGCTTTGGGTTGACCTGGCTTGCTCATCTGTTGGAACTGCCATTGGCCTTGGTCTGGTCCGGTTTTTGGATGCCGCCTAGCTCCGTAACCACGATCTTGTTTGATGAGCGCTCCCAGGAATGGGCAGTTCCCCGTTGCATCGGCTTCGGTGATGTTTCCCATCTGTACGCTGAGGGCTTGCCCGTCAGACCCCGTGGCATTATCACCAATTTCAACTAATTGGATTTTTTATACCATGCCAAAACGGCTTAAGACGATACACCGTCTTAAGCCGTTTATTGTAGTCGTATAAGTGGGTTGAGTCAGCGTGCTTCCACGTACCCTTCCAGCTTGGAAGTGCAATGTGCGCAACGGGTAGCGGCTACAGGAATTTCGGATAGGCAATGTGGACATTCCTTGATCGTTTTTTCCTGAGGAGGTTTTTCTTCCTCTTTGCGTTTCAGCATGTTAATCCCTTTGACCAGCATGAACACACAGAAGGCCACGATCAGAAAGTCCAGCAGGACGTTAATGAACTGACCATAGGCGAGGACCGCAATCCCTGCTTCTTTAGCCTGTGCCAAAGTCTTGCGTGTACCGTCACCATTTAAAGGATCGGCAGCTTGTAAAGCTACATACAAGTCTGGAAAATTCATGCCGCCCAGAAGTTTACCAATCGGAGGCATGATAATATCGTTTACCACAGAAGTGACAATCTTGCCAAACGCTCCACCGATGATAACACCGACCGCGAGATCAATCACGTTACCCCGTACAGCGAATTCTTTAAATTCTTTTATAATACCTTTTCCGCTCATGTGAGTGCTCACCTTCTTTACATAAAATCATTTATCTATAATACATGCTATGTCAATGGAGGGCAATTCCAAATTGATGTATTACACTTTGTCACAAAATCACATGCTCATTTGTCTTCTATATGTAAACCAATAATGGAGGCGATGTATCGTGAGTTTAAGATTCAATTACAGAGCAGTGAGTCCTAGTACATTCAAGACGATGATGGAGATGGAAAAATATATTTCCGGTCGTTTTGCAGACAAAGTATTGTACGAATTACTGAAAATTAGAGTATCCCAAATCAATGGATGTTCCTATTGTCTGGACATGCATGCGAAGGATTTGCTCAAGCTGGGGGATTATGCTGACCACATTTTGCAGCTAGCCTTATGGCGGGAGGTTCCTTTGTTCACGGAAAAAGAACGTGTTATGCTTGAATTAGCCGAAGCGGTTACTCGTATCTCAGAACAAGGGGTACCTACAGATTTGTATAATCGGGTCAGAGAGCATTTTACCGAGGAAGAATACGTAGATTTGATAACTGCAGTTAACGTGATTAACAGTTGGAACCGGATTGCGATTGCAACAGGGATGTATCCGGGCATTCTTTAATGAACAGGGGGCTATGCTTTGACTGGCAAAGAAAACAGAATTGAACAAGAATCGGTGGATTTAAATCTGGAGGAGCTGTATCAAAGATATCGCAAATATTCTTTTGCCATTGCTTATCGTATGCTTGGAACGGTTACGGATGCCGAGGATGTCGTTCAAGACTGCTTTGTCGAGCTGAAGAATAAGCCCCTGGATGATATACACAATCCCAAAGCCTATGTAGCCAAAATGACGATGAATCGGTGTCTGAATCTGCTGAACTCTGCACGCAAGCAAAGAGAGACCTATGTAGGACAGTGGCTGCCGGAGCCGTTGGGTGAAAGTGCAGATCTCCCTGCGGATTGGTTAGAGCGTAAAGATATGATATCTTACGCTTTTCTGGTGTTACTGGAGCAGCTAAAGCCGATAGAGCGGGCTGTTTTTGTGCTGAGGGAAGCTTTTCAATATGATTACAAAGATATTGCGGAATTGCTAGGGAAGACTGAGAGCAACTGTCGTCAGTTGTTCAGTCGCTCCCGTCGTATTCTATCTTCTGGAGAATCTGCTCTTGAGGCTCAGTCCAGTCGCAATGTGAATAACTCTTCCCGTATAAAACTGCTAGAACGTTTTACAACCGCTTTTCTCGCCTACGATGTGACTGCTATGCTGGAACTACTGGCTGAACAACCTGTATTCGTATCAGATGGCGGAGGTAAGGTGCATACGGTGATGAGGCCGATGGTTGTACGCAAAGGCGTTCTTGCCCTGTTGACTTCTCGTCGGGTATTAACCGTTTTACGAGAAAGAGATGTGTTCTACACCGTCATCAATGGCGAGGTTCAGCTGGCATTTCTGGAAGACGGAAAAGTGAGAGAAACCTTATGTCTCAGACTGACACCGGACGGGGAGCATATTCAGAATTTTTATTTAATGGTCAACCCAGATAAGCTGGGATACATTCATATCTGACAGAAGAAGCGAACATGCAATAAAAGGTAATCATCAAAACAGCAAAAACCTTGAATCCTGCTAAGGATCAAGGTTTTTTGTTGTTTTCACAACTGCCGGGCTTGGTGAAGAGCCAGATCACCTATCCAGGGAAGCTTGAGCCACCTGCCTTGACCCGCGCGAATTAACAGGATGACCCACAATACAAGAACTGCCAGCGTTAGCAGGGAAGCGAGCAGAGGACCGAGCAGCGGAATGAATCCAACCAGCACATGCCCAATCATGAGGGTGACAAACAAAAATACGGATTGCAGCGCGTGAAATAATACGAATCGACTTTTCTTTTCCAGCATGACAAAGGCCAGTGCGCCAATAAATGCGAATAGATAGCACAGGACAGCTGCTATATTTTCATCCAATCCCGTTGAAGACTTATAGACTGACATGTCAGGCATATCCTCCTTTATAAAAGATTCAAGCTAAGTCTCCGTACTATACAAGCTATGAGGACAGGATTGAAGGATATGCCCGATCTCGGTAAAAAAGTTGACTCTACACCAAGGATAAGCGGTCAAGCGAATGGATATACTCGAATTTGGCGATAACCTTTGGACTGCGCTTCTGTCGCATCGCCCACAAGCTTCGCAGATTCGATGTTCGACTGCAGGCAGACGAGCTTGCAGACTCATGAACCACTTCCACCTTACGAATTGCCTGATAGTCTTTCCCGAGAATCCGTTTCGTTTCCCGCCAAACGTTTTAGAAACGTATTTCTCCAGTTTACGGACAATTCTTCCACTTCGAGAATTTGTTTAATACCCTCGATATGATCCTTCTCTTGATGCATAATTCGATTGGCAAATGAAACCGTAATTGCTTTCGGATGGCGATGAAGGAGGGATAGTCCGTCGGCTTTAGAGGCAACTCCCTCTTCCAGAACGCGGAAGTAGAATCCCGTGTAGCCTGTTTGCTGTACCTTCAAGGGCATGTCCGGTACGCCATACTTGATGGACAACTTGTAGCAAGGCTGTCTCGGCTGGCTAACTTGAACGATAGCTTTGCCAAGCTTAAAGACGTCTCCAATGCAAACGTCGGATTCTAGCAAACCCTTTATCGTTAAATTTTCCCCGAACGAGCCGTAATCGAGCGGTCTCCGCAATTCATTTTCCCAGAACGGATAGTGCTCGTAGGGATAGACGCATACAGCTTTCTCTTTACCCCCGTGATGAACTAGATCGCCCTGCCCATCCCCTTCGAAGTTTAGATAAGATAAATACAAATATTCATCTGTGGCCGACTTGAATATCCCCGTAGAAACGTCCTTCTGATTAAACTGGATCTGCTTGGGCATGCCGACATTAAGTGAAAGGATTTTAATAGATGCCATTCGGATCACCCCACTCCAAATTTTGGTCAACGAGTTTTTCTAGATGCTTCTATATACCGCGTTCCTGCATTCGTTCGCCTGCCTGAAGCGAGATTTCTATGATGACTACGCCTTTTTACATTTCGGTAATTTCTCTTTTGACTCTGTTCGTCCCCGTTTCCATTTTACACTCCTCTATGCGCTATTTGCGAATTTTCGATTAGTCTCCGTTAATGTGATAGAGTCCTTTTTGGGCAACTCATCATTCCGGAAGCGATGTTCTCGTTCGGACATACCCGATCTCGGTAAAAAAAATTAATTAGAGAATGTGTATAAAAATACGAAAAGGGCTGAACGAAAGGGATTCGTTCAGCCTTTTAAACGGTTATGCACATGTTTTTCACATGTTGTATACACTTTATCCACCGCATATTAATGTTTATCCACAAAAACAACATGATTTATGCACAAATTGTGCACAAGCTGTAGACAATATATTGATAATTCATAATTTGCACACAGTTTGTCCACAAACTATCAACATATTGGGAGTAATTGTGGATATACTTCCGTAATTATCGGTCACCAGTTTTTAAATGGCGGCGTGGGTGTGTGATTTTACCCATTTTATTCTTGTCATCCTCTTTGGGGATAAGTCGTTCATCCGTACGTCCTTCATGATGATTATCAAAGGCGTATTCGGTCATTTTCCACTCGGAAGTACCCAGAACAACATCAGCGGGAAAATGCTGCCCCCTGTGTAAATGCTGCTCATGTCCATCCTCATCAATATAAACACCGTCCACTTCTACCTTTTCTCCCGTTAGTGGGAGTAAATCCTTTCCTTTGCGTTCCATTGGTATCCCCTCCGTCTGGCTTATTCTTCGTTAATTTGTCCGAACGGAGGTTCTTTTATCCACAAGCTGATGCAAAATATCCTCGGCAATTTGGTCGGCCGGATGAGGTTTGCGAAGCAGCTCAATCGCCTGTGTCATTTCCTCGGCGAGAAAGGGGGTGGAAATCAGGTCGAGACAATGCTGAACCAGCTCCTCCGTAGTGCGAGCGATACGGGCAGCTCCTTTTTGCTCTAAATACAGAGCATTATTTAGCTCCTGACCGGGTACGGGCTTGAACACAAGAATAGGCAAACCGGATGCGATGCTTTCCGAAAGTGTGATGCCGCCGGGCTTCGTAATCACCAGATTGCTCGCACGCATAAGTGCTGGAACAAAGTCCACGAATCCATAGGTGTAAATGTCGGGATGGTCTGCATACAACGCATCTAATTCTACTTTCAGTTGCTGGTTACGTCCGCAGACGATCAGTAGCCGCAACTGAGGAAGCTGGCTTAATTGCCGACAGATATCCAGTATGCCGGATAGTACACCATAGGCACCTGCCATAATGAGCAGCGTAGTAGTCTCAGGCTGTAGCGATGGAATTACCTGTTCCTGAACAGGAGCTTCGTCGGCAGACGTGTTATAAAAAGAAGCGTGGATCGGAATGCCTGTCGCGGCAATGCGTTCGATCGGTATTCCCCGCTGGGCGGCTTCCTGCTGCATATCCTCAGTGGCTACATAGTAGCGGTCAATATCGGGATGCAGCCAGCGCCCATGCAGATCGAAATCCGTAACCACGTTGACAATAGGCAGATTCATTCCCATTTTGCGGCGTAACGCCGGAAGAGCGAGCTGCGGGAATGTATGTACTACGAGGTCGGGCAACTCCTTTTTCAGTGTGAGCGTAAGTTGACGCATTCCGAATGAATGCAACACATGGCCGAAGGCCGATGTAGCCTGCATACCGCGCGTGATGTTATAGACCCATCCATAAAGCTGTGGAATGGTTTTGAAGCTTTGCATATATACAAATTTGGTCAGACCGTTCAACCAGGGATGAGATTCAGCCATTAGGTCAAGTAGTTGTACCTCGCAGCGTCCGAGTCTTCGCAAACTGTCCTTAATTGCCCGGGCGGCCTGTACATGGCCTTCCCCGTAACTGGCGTACAATATTAGAATTTTTGGTGGTGAGACTTCCATGATTGTTTAGCCCCCTATATTCAATAAGCACATTGAAGCTCATTTCAGGAACGTTCCAAGTTGAGGGAGGATACGGCTGGCAAAACGTAACGCTCCAGCAGTGTTCGCGGATTTTTCCAACGGCTCACCTTGCTGTCTGCTGTAAATACCGCGACTGCGTTCGCTTCTGGCACAAGATAAATTTGCTGTCCTCCATGTCCGTGCGCACACGCGTAGTTGATGCCGTGGAGTCGTCCTGTCCACCATTGGAATCCGTAATCCCCGAATTCTGGATAGCCTTCAACCTGTCGCTGTGTCGCCTGATGTAGCCAATCGGCCGGAATCAATTCTTTTCCGTTCCAGCTGCCTTGATGAAGGCAGCAATCGCCGAATTTAGCCATGTCACGCGATGTCAGATATAGCCCGATGTGTCCCATGGTGTAGCCCTCTGGATCTTGTGCCCAACCACTCCTCCCGAAACCTAAGGGTTCGAACAGATGCTGGAGAGCGTACGTATAGGCGTCAATCCCACAGCATTGGGTCAGCAGCACGGACAACAGGTGAGAATCAACACTGCGATATTGGAATACACCGAGTTGATCCTCCTGTACAGGTAAGCGGAGGGCAAAGGACGGCCAGCTTTTGCTGCGATGAAAACGGTGGATAAAAGCTTCTCCGAGCTTTTTGCCCGTCTGCCAATACAAGCCGGATGTCATGGTCAACAGATGGCGAATCGTAATCTGCTCTAGCAGTGTTTCCTTCCGCCTAGGTAAATACTCAGGCAACAGCTTATGCACAGCCGTCTCTGGGCCGGGCATATCACCGCGAGCCATAGCTATGCCGATGAGCGTGGAAGTGAAGCTTTTGGTCGCGGATCGCAAATCGTTCAGAGAGCTTGCTTCATGACCGTTGTAATAGCGTTCCCAGATCAGTTTGCCGTGGCGCAGCAGCAGGAAGCTGTGCATTTTAGGAAACTTGGCTTGAATTTCACGGTCTGCCTGATCAAGTAGGGAGACATTGATGCCCTCCTCCTCACAAGTTCCTATGTTCAGGACAGACATACGGGCAACAGGTGCAGTGAACAGTGGAGCATAGCGGCTCATCCTTTTCCCTCCTTGTTATGTTTATTTATTTTACCCCAAACACATACACTCCAAAAACCGATAAATAAGGTATACCCCCTGTGCAACAGCTGATGGATACCCCAAATGACATGATGCGTAAAAGATAGGTAAAATCAATGTAAATTTACTGGAAAGCTGAAAGCTGTATCTGAATATGTTATAATGGGGTAGTGATTCAGCCAAAAGAAAATCGGTTAATAATAGTGTCAGGTACATGCCTTGCCTAAGGCGTTCCCGACCTAAGCTGCAATTAGACATACTACTTCACTGCATAAGGACATCAATACTTTTCGGCATTCTCTTCAACGGAGCACTTATTTTCAACGTTTTGGGAGGGAGTTACATGGCAACGAAAGGTCACAATGAAGTTAAGGAAAGTCTGCGGGAAATGACTCGAATTTTCCGGCCTAAGGATCCCAAAAAATTTGTAAAGGAATATGTGCGAAAATACCGGATTACAGGAGGGTATGAGGAAGAGTTGACCATGGTGGTGGAAAACGAACTCGGTCGCATAAATTCTTCAGTATCTTAAAGGGTTCGATTACCCAAAAAACTAGAAATACGACTTTTATAAACCGTCTATCCACAGAGGAGACGGTTTTTTTGTGTCCGCCCTGCATACAATGGGATAGGTTTAGTGAATTTGTATGCTCAAAGGAGGCGGATTCCAATAGAGATAGCGATACGAACACCGGAGGAAATCGGCTATATGAGGGAGGCCGGACGTATTTTGGCAGATTGCCATCGTGCGCTGGAAAGTCGTATTCTTCCGGGAATTACAACGCTTGAAATCGATGCTTGGGTGGAGCAGTTTTTAAGCAAGCGCGGAGCCACGCCTGAACAAAAGGGCTATAAAGGTTTCCCTTATGCCACCTGTGCTTCGGTCAACGAGGTGGTGTGTCACGGTTTTCCATCGGAGCGAGTGCTTCATGATGGGGATATTGTGACCATCGACATTGTGGTTAACAAGGATGGTTGGCTGGCTGACCGAGGATGGACCTATGCGGTAGGTAACATTAGCCGCCCGGTAGCACGACTGTTGCGGCAGACCCATAAGGCATTGGTACGCGGTATCGAGGTTGCCCGCCCGGGGAGGACGTTGGGGGATATCGGGCATGCTGTGGAAAAAACGGCAGGCTGGCGGCGGTTCGGCAACGTCAAGCCTCTGATCGGGCATGGCATTGGTCGCCAAATGCATGAGCCGCCGGATGTTCTGCACTACGGTCGTCCCAAAACGGGATTACCGCTGCGCGAAGGGATGGTGATTACCATTGAGCCGGTATTTACCCTCGGAACCGAGGGGGCCGTGCTCTGGGGGGATGATGGCTGGACCATCAGCACAGCAGATGGCAGTTGGGGGGCTCAATACGAGCACACGATTGCGATTACAAAGAATGGCCCTTATATTTTGACCTCATAAAAGAGAGTTATGCCATAGGGAGTCAATGTGCGGGTCGTTTGCATAAGGCTCTCTAGGTAAGTTTTTTTCACACAGAATAAGCGCGAGAATCGCAAAGCTCACAGAAAACAGCCTACCGATAAAGATAGGTTTGGTATTACCGATTAATATCGACCGTCCAATAAAATATTCCACCCAAGGATAAAATGCGACATAGACAGCCAGTATGCGAAGCAATCCTCTGGTTTCTAACAATAGTTCTCCTTCCAATCCCAATACACTCTGTAACACAGGATCGCCAGCAAATCCAAAGGAAAGTAACAGTAGTAGCAGCGGCGACAGGATAGACAAAAAGCTCGCTCAAAAATATCAGCACTTCCCGACGCTTGGACGTATAAAATTGAATGACAATTTGATGCAAAGAGCTGCAAAACCAGACAAATAGATTTAGGATTTGCAGTGCTACAGAAAAGGATGCCACGGTCAAAAGTGGATCAGTTGTATTGTTCAGCGCAGCTTGGATGGAAGGATTCAAGATAACCAGCACTAGCGCCGAATATAGCAAAGGAAGGTATACGTATGGACGAGCTGAATGTCATCCATGCCGTTCGGTGCTTGTTAATAATAAGTCCCTGATATATGTTACGGACAGCTACTAATATGTATAGTAAAGTAAGTGAAAGACCAGATTCCTACGGGCGTCAACCCGATACTCCAGCCTATGATCAATACTACCACCGCCACGAACGTACATAAAATACCAATAGAATGAACGGACTTGCGATCAAGATCAAGATTTAGATTGTCGGTATAATAAAAAGCATAATATTGGAAACTAGGAGTGGAACTCACATGAACATCAGGGAAGCAACGATATCAGATGCCGAGGGCATCGCCAAGGTGCACGTAGATTGCTGGAGGACGACGTATAAAGATATAATGCCTGCCCAGGTTCTGGAACAGCTTTCCTATGAGCAAAGAACAGAACTGTGGAATGCGAATCTATCCAGTGAAGACGGTCATCAGGTATATGTTGCTGAAAATGAGAAGGGGGAAATCATCGGATTTGTGAGTGGGGGTCCGGAAAAGTCAGGTGAATATCCCCCGTATGGGGGAGAAATAACGGCTATTTACGTTTTGAGTGAATACCATAGTTTAGGCTTGGGGAAGAGATTATTTTTACGTCTGCTTCAACATTTTAATAGTATCGATATTCACTCTGTAATCGTATGGGTGCTAGCAGATAATCCAGCATGTACCTTTTATGAAAAGCTGGGGGCCAAACTTATAGTAGAACGACATACTATAAGTTTGGGTGGCAAAAACCTGAACATGGTGGCTTACGGTTGGATACTATTCGGATAGAATACGCTTTTGTCCTTCCAAGGCACGAATGGGTGCGATATTTTGCGTAAATTCCAACGTTCCCAGATAGCGGCCCTCTGCATCACGGATGGCAAAATAACGAATGTATACAAATTTATCCTTGATTGGAATCCAAAAATCTTCAACATCTTTGCGGCCTGCCTTAAAATCTTCCAGCAGCTTCTCAACGACATGCACGCTTTGGGGTGGGTGGCAATTCTGTACGGTACGACCAATGACGGCTTTCGTGCGCGCGAAGATTCGTTCTTTACCATGGGAAAAATAGCGAACAACATCATTTTCATCGATAAAGGTCAGGTCAACGGGTAGATGATTCAATAGTAGTTCCAATTGTTGTACAGATATAATCCCCGTCTCAAATCGCACGAAGCCTTGCGGTGTTCCAGATGTGCCTTCCGTTTGCTCAAGGGCTTCTGCAGGTTCCTCTGCCCGTTCAGGTATCCATTCGCGTTCGGGGGCGGTCAGGCAGAATCCAATTTCCTCGCTTTCTCGAGCTATTTTCAGCCACTCATCCTCTGTCAGCTTACTGAGTGCCATCGGCAGCAAAATATTCTCTTCCTTAAATATCATTTCATTCACTTCGCTCATGATATGGGCAAGCGCCTTCCCAATCTGTTCACGATCCCCGTTATAATCGGCGAGCAGACTCTTCGCCTCCTTAATCGCGGCACGAATGCCGTCGTCCACACCCCACATGACTTTGGTTGGGCCAAAAATTCCATAGCGTTCTAGATAAGGAAAGACCAAATTTTCTTTGCGACTGTAGTGCTTGTCGAGATCCATTAGCAGACTTAAATCCTCAAGCAGCTTGTAAATAACCTTGGGACTGTCCTCCTTTTGAAATTGCTCTGCATGCAATGCCAGCTTAAAGTTGACCAGTCGTTCGATCTCACGATTTTCCAGCTTGAATGTGTGGACAGGATGTCCCGGTTGTTCCTCCGGTCCTGAAGGACGGTGAATATCCTCGATGGAGCCCTTGAAGATCGAAGTATGCACGGAACAAAGACGCTGCACTTCCGATACGGGAATTCCCTCCTCGGTCATCAGTGCGTGCTCCATAGCTGAAATTTCCGCCACACTTACTCCGCCAACAGCCTCTGCGAAACGCGCTTTGACTTCCTCCACGCTTTTCCCGGCATGTAATTCTTTTATAATTTCCTTTAGCGTTTGTTGGCGTTCCGTTAATTCCTGTGCTGTATGTTCACGGTTGTTAATTAGCTCGCTCATGATTGTTAGCTCCTTTATTTTTGAATGGTAAAACCATGTTGCAAAAACGTGCGTTCCACGGTTTCCATAGCTACTTTTTTCAATGCAATACCTTTGGACAGTGTCATAAAACGTCCTGCGGTTTGTAACATACCAGGCTTGGCGATATCGTGAAAACCCAGCTCTACCATAATGTCCTTTACTTCGGGATAACGGCTAACAAGATTAAATATCGGCTCATCCCAGTGCAGTATCTTATCCATTTGTTCATCCCCTTGATTGAGAACGTTTATCATTTACAGAGTAGCATAGGTCCTGACGAGCTATTGTGATTGTACGCACAATTTACATTCAGGTGTTGACAGTTGTAATTCATGGTTTATATACTGTGTATAAGGATATATACAGTAATAACACTGATTACTGTAATAATAACTTCGTATGAAGAGAGAATATGGCCTTCATTACAGGCAGTGCAGAAGGGATCAGGATAAGAAAATGACAATCATCAAGCAGGCATGGAAGATTACCCGGCAGGATTTTCGCAACAATCCATATGTCATGCTGTGGACATTGCTGTTTATTGCGTATTTGGGATTTACCATGAGTTTTGCTGTAAGTGTGCATTGGGATGAACGTGGAAACTTGAGTCCAGTAGCCGATTTTATCATGCTGGTGTTGATTCCGTTTCTCGGATTCATTTATAACCGCCGTTCATTTAAATATCTTCAAGAAGATTCCTATACGCATATGCTAGCCTTTTTCCGCACCTTGCCTATACCGATGAATGCGGTGATTATGAGTCGAATTCAACAGGCGCTTTTGGCGTTTGTTGTGAATAGTGTGATATTTTTTACTCTCTTGTTTACGTTGTCAGCTACGTTTCGGGTATATGCCAGTACAGGTTTCTTTGTATCGTTTGCACTTACCTGGATAGGCTACGGAATGCTGATTCAAGCCATTTTTATTCATTTAGAATTTCTTAAAAAAGGAAAGTCCTACTTCTGGCTATCCATTGTCATCATGTTAATTTGCGGGATGGTATCAATTATAGTTCGAGTTTGTGGGACCAATCTGGTATCGCTAACGGCATTTTACAGCAAGGAATGGCAGCTGTTGTCTCCGGTGATGTGGGGAGCGCTGCTGGCAGGAGCTCTGGGTATGTGGATGTCCTACAGGGTGACACAGCGTAAGCTTATGAAACGAGACTTAACTTAGCGGTATGTGTACAAAGATAGAGAAAAAGGGGGGAGAAGCAGGTGAATATACCAGTGCAAATTGATGAGAATAGCGCGGAACCGCTGTATGCGCAGATTGAAAAGCAACTTCGTTCACTCATCGTAACCGGACAGATTGCAGCGGGAACGCTGCTTCCCTCCATACGTGAGTTTGCTGGGACGCTCCGTTGCAGCGTCATCACCGTCCGGCGGGTCTATCAGGATTTGGAGAACGAAGGCTTGCTTCGTACCCGGCAGGGAACGGGCACCTTCGTAGCTCTGGTCGAAGACGATAAGCGCTCAGGTTACCGCCTTAAAGCAGTGACCGAGGCGTTGGAAACGGCGATTGACACAGGCATCGCTGTACAGATGACAGAACAGGAATTGTTGGAGCTTTTCGCAGGAATGGTGAAGAGAAGGTATGAAGTCCAAGTGAAGGAGTGACGCCCGTGAAGAACGATGTAAACCATCATGTAGAAGTTCCTATGGGGATACAGATAAAAACACCCATTATTGAGATGAGCCAAGTCTATAAAACCCGAGGTAACCGGGAAATTGGACCGATAAATCTAACTATTGAACCGGGATATGTAGTCGCTTTGGCTGGACATAACGGATCGGGCAAAAGTACATTGATTCACCTACTGACTCAGCTTATCCACCCGGATTCTGGTGAAATCCGTTGGTTCGGTCAAGCGTATCCAGACGGTATGCCGGCAGATACACGACAATGGGTTGGGTATATGTCAGAGCAGCCAACCCGTGAGGAAGATCGACTTACAGCAGAAGCAGCAGCGGCTTTTCGAGCCTTGTGGTATCCCGGTTGGGATGAA
Organism: Paenibacillus sp. NMA1017; assembly: GCF_058895805.1. Taxonomy (NCBI): domain Bacteria; kingdom Bacillati; phylum Bacillota; class Bacilli; order Caryophanales; family Paenibacillaceae; genus Paenibacillus; species Paenibacillus sp. NMA1017. Next base: position 205,128 of record NZ_JBZXYR010000007.1, read on the forward strand.
ACACGTTTTCAGCGTCTGATGGAACGATTTCAGGTTCCACGGCAGACGAAATTATCGCGCATGTCCAAGGGAGAGCGCCGTAAGTTTGAGCTGGCTGCTGCCTTGGCGCCTCACCCTCGTTTGTTACTGCTGGATGAGCCTTCGTCGGGTTTAGACCCTTTTGCCTGGAAAATCATGCTGGAAGAACTGCGGGATTGTATGGAGAACGGCAAAACGACGGTCATTATCGCTACTCATATTATAGATGAGATCAAGCGTTTGGCGGATTATATTGTCCTGATGCATGATGGCAGGCTGCTCGGCAAGCTGGAAAAAGACCATTTGCTAGAAAATAGCAAGGAAATGTGGTTTGAAGGCACGCCAGAGGAGGCATCGGAGCTTCCGGGAGTGGTAGAGACGGAGAGCGAAGGCGGATTGCAGCGAATTGTAACGTTGGCAGCCGGAGAGACCAGCGCCATATTGGAACAAGCGGGCATTCGCCCCATCCGTGTGCGGCGTTTGGAGCTGGATGATATTTTAGTACACTGGTCTGCGGGACAACTATCAGAAGATGCGGAGACATACACGCAGAAAAAAGGAGCGGAGTAATCATGAGCATGCTGCAATTGAAAGAGGTCGTGAAGCAATATGGGAACCACACGGCGGTGAACGGAATTTCGCTGAATGTGAACGGCGGGGAGATTTACGGACTACTGGGAGGCAATGGAGCAGGCAAAACGACAACGATGCGCATGGTGCTCGGCCTAATTTACCCTGATGGAGGAAACATTCAATATGAGGGCAAGCCCTACAGCAAGGAGCTTCAGCGGACGATGGGCTATTTGCCCGAGGAGCGAGGGTTGTATCCCAAGGTGAAGGTGAGCGAACAAATTAACTATTTAGGCAGGCTGCGCGGAATGTCGGCCAAGGAGGCGGACAAAAGTCTACGCTACTGGCTGGAGCGTTTTGGAGTGCCGGAATACTACGACAAGCGGATTGAGGAGCTATCCAAGGGGAATCAGCAGAAAATGGGCTTTATTGCCGCTGTAGTGCATCGCCCGACGCTGCTCATTTTGGACGAGGCCTTTAGTGGGCTTGACCCGGTGAACGTTGAATTGCTTAAGGATACGGTGAAAGAGCTGCGCGACGATGGGGCTGCGATTTTATTCTCGACCCACCGAATGGAGCATGTGGAGGAACTGTGCCGCCATATTACGATTTTGCATCGCTCCAATACAGTTGTGCAGGGAAGTGTGCAGGAGATTAAGGGCCGTTACCCACGTGAAAAAGTTCGTCTCATCACTACAGGTGAAGTGAACGGACTGGAGCAGCTACCCGGCGTGCGCCGTGCAGAGCCTATGGATCGCGGCTGGATGCTGCATATTGAGCAGCCGGATGCGGCGAAGTTGATTTTACAGACGGCGTTGGAGCAAACGGACGTAGAGCATTTTGAGATCAAGGAACCTACGCTGAACGAGATTTTCATAAGAGAGGTGGGTGATTCCCATGAATAGACTGGGTACGGTGATCGGTTTTACATTTCGTCAGAAGGCGAGAACCAAATCTTTTATCATTACGACGCTGGTACTGGCCCTGCTCATTACGCTTGGTATGAATCTGCCGTATTTGATTTCTTTGTTTAAAGGAGATGGGGCAGGAGGTTCGGGCACAACGGCAGCCGAGCATCATCGCTTGGGACTGATTGCCGGGAGCCGGATAGAAGTGGCGAATCAGCTGGAGCAATTTACAAAAGATCAATCCAACCCGGCAGCCATCTGGGTGCGTTATGACAGCGTACAAACGCCAGCCATGCAGCAAGCTTTGAAAAACGGGAAGCTGCAAGGTTACGTGCAGTTCACGGAGCCGGCCACCAAGGGAGATGCGTTTCCTAAAGTGGAGTACGTCTCTATAGAAAAAGAGCCATCTCCTGCTGTAATTACATTGTTGCAGACGGGACTTCAGGAAGCTAAGGTCAAAGCCATTATGGGCGGAAATGCATTGACCAGCGATCAAATTCGTGAAATTAGCACACCTGTATTGGTGAATAGCAGGGAAGTAGACGGTCCGTCTGAGGCAGGGGGGGCTGTGGGGACAGAAAAAAAAGAGACCTCTATGATTAACTATGGTTTGGTCTATGTACTGATGATTTTATTCTTCACCTCCTCCATGATGACGGGGAATATGATTGCTGCAGAGGTGACATCGGAAAAAAGCTCACGTATCATGGAGATCCTCATCACAAGCGTCTCACCGTTGACCCAGATGTTCGGAAAGATTATCGGCATCTTCCTGGTCGGCCTGTTGCAAATTGCTGTCTTTGCAGCCGTTATGTGCGCCAACCTTATGCTGCCGCATAATAATGTCATTCTTAGCTCAGCCGGGCTGGATCTGTCGCAACTGAATATCGCGGTGTTGGGTTATGGTCTGGTATTCTACATCCTCGGTTACTTTCTGTACGCAGTATTGTTCGCTGCGGTGGGTTCCATTGTTAGCCGTACCGAGGAGTTGGGTCAGGCGATCATGCCGATTACCGTGCTGTCACTAGCAGCCTTTTATATCGGTATCTTCAATATCGCCGCACCTGATACGATTTTCGTTAAGGTTGCCGGGTACATCCCATTTTTCTCGCCAACCGTTATGCTACTGCGGATTGGTTTGGAGCGGGCGAGCCTGCTGGAAATCTGGCTGTCACTTGGTATTCTGGTCGCCTCCATTTTGTTGTTCGGTTGGCTGGCCGCCAAGATCTACCGTACGGGTGTCTTAATGTATGGCAAACGTCCTTCATTCAAAGAGTTAAGAAAAGCTATGAAGGCTTACAAGATTTAAGAGGCGTTGTTAGTGTGTGGATGTGTGGTGTCATAATTAGTGATAAAATTTTCAGATTAAATGAGAAAAAAATTTCACAATTGATGGAAATTGAATATTTATGCATTTATATAGAGTGTGACGACTGGTTTTTAGTTCTTGAAGTAAAGCATGATCAAAATATCAGCTCAAAACCATTCATGTGTCTACGTACAATAAACTTGTGTACTAAGTATTAATGAAACATAACAACATTTGTATTAGTAAAAACAAAAGCCTGATGAACAAGTGTCATCAGGCTTTTGTTAAAATCAAGGGGCGGCTGCTTTGGTTTAAATAGAGCGGTATTATGGTAAAGAAATATTAGAAAAGTTAAAGGCAGGAGAACATATTTATGAGGATTTAACGTACTTATTTTTATAATATTAATAAATAATCTAAATCGCAAATATTGGATTTTGGTATACAACTTTATTGTATATATAGAATTACATAATTAGTTAAAAACGTGGTTTCACAGATTGCTGAAGTATGTTTATTCTTGCCATTCCATTCTTCTTACGTAACTTTGGAATTAAAAAGGTTATGCTCATTAGTATGGTGGCTTGGACATTACGTTTTGTGTTTTTCGCATATGGGTGAGCCATCTTGTTTTGGATTCACTCTCCTCCTGTTATCCATGATTGTGTATGGCTGTGCATTTGATTTCTTTAACGTCTCTGGAGCTATTTTGTAGAAAAAGAAGTCGATCCTCGTATTCGTGCAAGTGCACAAGGCTTATTTCTAGCCATGGTTGATGGAATCGGAGCGTATGTAGGCGCTATCGCAAGTGGAAAGTTTGTTGATTATTTCACAGTAGACGGCGTGAAGGATTGGCAGAATATCTGGTTAGTTTTTGGAGCATATACGCTTGTACTAGCAATTGTTTTTGCCGTAAGCTTCAAATATAAACATGATCGAAATGCTATGAGGGATGTAACAGCCAATCATTAATAACCTAAAGCGGCCATTGTCATTCTTCTGTTATGTAGACAGACAGGCGAAAATGTGGCCATTACCCGGTTATCTAATAAGAAAGATCGTTTTAAGAATTAAAACTAAATGTAATGGTCGGTGTTCAACATTACAAATTAATAAAAAATGTGAGAGGAGTGGTGTACTTAATACATGAGAATAGATCAACAAAAAGGTAATGCTTAGAGTTTTATAGTTCAATTAACAGAAGATTAGAGGAGAGTTTGATTGGAGAAATTAAATGGTTTCAGAATAGTTGAGATGACATTTGATAATGAGAAAGATTATGAACGCAGAAATTATTCTTTCACAGTCTTAGGAAAACTTATCCCCGAATATAAAAATAACGAGTGGAGCTATCTTGAAGAACTTTATGATCAGTCTTATCAGTCAACATATCCAGAACATGAAAACCTTGATGAGTATATCAACAGTGACGATAGCATCTCTTTCTTATATTATTCTGGAGAAAAATGCTTAGGGCATATACGATTAAGCACGAATGGCGAAACTAAATTTGTGTCTATTGATAGGCTTATCGTCATTGAGCGGTATAGGGGAAATGGTATAGGAAGTGCGTTGCTAAACAAAGCAAAGGAATGGGCAGTAACAAAGGGTATGAAGGGGTTTACACTCGAGACACAAGATATTAATTTACTTGCTTGCCGATTTTATTTGAAAAACGGGTTTGAACTTGGCGCAGTAGACACTTTGCTATATTCAAACTCAAAATATAAAGATGAGAAGGCACTGTTTTTCTATTCGAGTTTCTAGAAAAATTATAATTGTCCCTTTTCGGGATGGTAATCAGTCTGGTCAATAAATACCTCAGAATGGTGCTTATTGTGATGGATAACTTATTAGTAACGAGTATAAGAAAAAGTCGTTGATTGGTATTCCAGTCAACGACTTTTATATTTATGCATTTTAAGCAATGTGGATATTTTCATTAATTATGATCATTGGAACCTATAAAGATCTGATGGTGATACTATTCTCATTAATTATGAAAAAACACCTTATTAAATAAGGTGTTTATCGGTTGATTTTCTCATTAAATATGACACCACACATCTCCTACAACTCCACAGTCTGGGTTTTCAAGAGGGAACCATTCTTCATCAGGAAATATGCCTGTTTTTAAGGTGGATGAAAGTACAAGTGTAGGTAACCCCGATGAAAATTCAGTTTCAGATATGCCACAAGTAATCGACGAATCCAGTCAAGCCGGATTCGGAAATGAAGGAAACAGTGGGCATGATTCTCCGATTTCTGCTAACGATTCTCAAGCTGTCTATAGTGATAGTAGTAAGAGTTCAGAAGCGGGAAGCAATGAGACGGAGTTGATAGCTCTTACCGAAAAAGACATGTTTACTAAAGAAGAAAGTCCTAATTTTTTTACTATAGGATCTCCGAAGCAAAAAGTGATTGATGTTATGGGAAACTCGACATCGATCATTGGAAACTCATGGACTTATGGGAATTCAATTGTGGAATTGGACTCTAATGATCATGTCATTGGGTGGAATAATATCAACCATAATTTGAAAGTATTTATTGGCTCAAAGAAGAAGGGGACCGCTCCATTTACAATAGGATCTTCCATTCAAGATGTAATTGATGCCATGGGCACACCGACGTCTATAATCGGGGATTCTTGGGACGCTCTAAGGATGGTTTATTTACCTCACAGGTCTTCAAATGGATTGAACATGATGAAGAAATAAGCGAGATAATAGGGGAGAAGGGCTTTTGGGGAGTTCTCTACTCTACAAATTCATTAACAGATACAGTGGAAAGCTGTATGAAAGTTACTATCGAGAATTTAACTAATGCTTCAGCAGAGAAGATCATTATATAACGTTCAACTAACGGGAAACGTTAGCGCAGAAAACATATAATGAGGCCGCCGCAGACCAATCGGGCGACCTCATTAAGCTAACGGGCAGGTTAGTGAAGAACCCCCATTAATTTAATTTGGTGGGCCTCTTATCATTGTGGTATCGCGTTAGTAAATGTTAAAAAAGGTTTTTGGTCACTTTTTGAGTTAAATGTTCTATTTTCGGCATCAACACTTCATCATCAATTGCTGTCAGCTTTTCGGGCTTAAACAACTGAATCCTCTTTAATTGAAAATAATCATATAAAACTTGTTGAACCGTGAATTGATTGGTCATCAGAAATTTAACATCGAACATCCCTCTTAGAATTTCATCCTGCTTTATTAATAGCCTGCCGTTAAGTTGATTGAAAATCCCTTTTTGTTTACCTTCCTCAAAGAAAGCCAGTATCTTCTCTTCTCGCTCCTTCATAGCTTCATTAAAGCGATCAAATAAATCCGGGTAACTGGTTTCGAGGTCCTGAAGGATAATATCCGAGAAATAAACGACTAGAGATATGGTTTGTTCAAATATTTGCAAAAAACGAGTACCGAAACTTTGAACCGAATCCAAAGGGTTGTGAGTCAGTTCCTTCATGTATTCAATAAAACCATCTACGATGAACTCGACAATTTCTTCCTTGGTTGAGAAATACTTATATAAAGTCGCTCGGCTTATTTCCATTACTCTAGAAATTTCGTCCATCCGAACGGACTGAAGGCCATTTTTTCGTAAATAAGGAAGCAGCTTATTCATAAGCTTAGCTCGTGTTTCGTTTTTTTTATCTGATATCTGGCTATTCACATAAAGCCCCCCTTACTTTTATTATAACCGGAATTTCGCTTTCGGCACAAACATATTTTGCAGAATATACAGAAATGATTAAAAGTGTTTACTGTGTAAATGCCTTTATGCTAAGATGTAACTCGAAGCTAAAACATATAAAAAGCGAGGTAACTAAAATGAAAACGCAAAAACTCGGTCACAGCGATATCGTCGTTTCTTCTATCGGATTGGGTATGATGGGAATGTCCCCCGGCATATATGGCGCCATTGATGATGAGGAGTCCATTAAAACCATTCATCGGGCGCTTGATCTCGGGGTAACTTTGCTTGATACTGCTGATACATATGGCAACGGCCATAATGAGGAGCTATTAGGAAAAGCGTTGAAGGGACGAAGAGAACAGGCAATTGTCGCTACCAAGTTTTCGTATGGTCCAAATTGGGAATTCATCGGAGGACACCCGGACTATGTAAAGAAAGCTATTGATGAAAGCCTTCGACGTCTTGGTCTCGATTATATCGACCTGTATTATCAACATGCGGTAGATCCTAATGTTCCAATTGAGGAGACAGTTGGTGCTATGGCTGACTTAGTTAAAGCAGGTAAAGTACGTTATCTTGGTCTTTCTAATGGCCTAAATGGATCAGTTATTAGTGCATCTACACTTCGTAAAGCGCATGAAGTACACCCTATTTCCGCAGTCCAATCGGAATACTCCATTTGGAGTCGGGAAATTGAAGAAGAAGCTCTACCTACCGTAAAAGAATTAGGAATCACACTTGTAGCTTACAGTCCTCTAAGCAGAGGCTTTATTACGGGGGAACGTCATATGAATGAGAACTTCCAAGCTGATGATATGCGCAATCTTTTTACACGTTACAAAGGTGAGAACTTCCAAAAGAATATTAACATCGTTGATAAACTAGCGGAGATCGCCAAAGAAAAAAACTGTACGGTACCTCAACTAGCAATAGCATGGACAGTAGAAAGAGGCACATTGCCGATTCCTGGTACGAAACGCCGTAAATATTTGGAGGATAATATCAAGGCACTTGATATTCATCTTACGTCTGATGATTTTGCCCGTATTGATGCTGTTAGTCCAAATGCGTTTGGTGGTCGTTATTAATAGTAGTATCCTGTTGCGGAATAATGCTAAATATAAATCCTAATCACAGCGGATGTTGATGTAGTGCAGATTACGATCGAAGTTTTAAAAGTAAGGGCGATTAAGCTAACGGGAAACGTTAGTTCAACGACAACAGCAGCAGTCTAAGACTTTATTTATCAAGTCTGGATTCGCTGCTGCTTTTATTTATGGATCAGTCTAAAACTTATTTTTCAAAAGCTAAAGATTCTTTAATTCAAAAACCGCGTTGAATCAATGACTCCAGTCTAATACTTTATTTTCACCGAACACTTTCCATTTCGAGTAGCACCAGTGTTAGTTTTCACTAAGCTAAAGTAAATGTAATTAAATGTGGATTTCATGGATAACCTCTTACATTCCTGCTAAGCATCGATGACTACAAGCTTTCACTAGATTTCCTATAACTTCAGACTTTTAGCAACTGGAATATGTTGTATAAGTAAGCCGTCGGTGCCTTGCTTCATGAGCCAGATCAATATAATATCGTAGTTTGCACTACGATAGGCTTTGGCTATAACTAGCCTCTTCCGAGATATTTCGCTAAAATTTTCGTAATCACAATTCCTTTATTTCTTCTTCCGTGATGATTGTATATTTAGAATTCATGTTTTCCTTCATCGTGTTAGCGTACATGGACTGAGAAGGGTGTGATTCTTGCCGTTTTCCTGTCATTGATGGCGAATGTGGTAGTAATACAGACAGGCAAGGCTTTCTCCTTTTTGTAGCCCTTGTTCGGGTAGTACCAGCGAAGCTGACACCACCCGCGAAGTAGATGTAATTAAATAGGAAATTTATTAATAACCTCATTGTACTCCAGCTGGGCATCTGTGATTGCAAGCTTTGAATAAACTTTCAACGACTTGAGGCTTTCGTGACCGGAATACGGTTGTATAAGCGCGTCATCGATGCCCTGCTTTTTAAGCCACGTTAAGAGAAAATGTTGCAGCTTGTGCGGAGACAGGTTTTGCACAAGATCGGCTTCCTCCGAATATTTGGCCAGAATCTTTCGTATTCCCCGATCCGTGTACTTTTTCTTCCACGATGATTCAAACAAATCATTTTACGTCCATCCTTCTTATTCACAAAATTTTAATCTTTTCTTGAGATATGAATGAGAATAGCTCGTTTGGGGCATATGTTTATAAGTTTCATTATCATACACTTGTGCTTGCAATTGTTAATGAAGAAAATCTATCAAAAAAGGGGAGAAAAACGATGAAGCATCTATTTAAGCACATTATCCTTATTCTAATGATGATAGTCATTGTCAGCGGTTGTCAAAACGCTCCACCGCAGCAGGAGGCAGCAAAAATGAGCGCGGATACCGACCAATCGGCCAAACCTTATCTATCTTTCACAGACTTTGACGGGCAGCTCGTTATGCTTCAGAACAAACCTCAAAATATCGTTATTTTAAACGATCAAGTTCTTCACTCCTTCTATCAAGTCGGGGGCACAGCAGTCGGCATAACGAATGCTTTTACCATCGATCCGCCCGAGGAAGCGGCCAATGTACCGAAAGTAGGATTCATGCACGAGGTTAATATCGAAAAGGTATTGGCATTGAAGCCTGATTTGGTGATCGGCCAGCGTTTCACCCACGGCGAATTAAGAGAAATTTTTAAAGACGCCAACGTTCCTTTCGCCGACCTTAACACTCAATCCATTGAAGACATGAGGCAGAATACGATTTTGATGGGAAAGATTACGGGCAACGAGAAAAAAGCCGAAGATCTTATCAAAGAGATGGACTCGGAAATCAATCAATTGATCGATCGAATTCCGGAAGAAAAAGAGAGGCCTACTTATGCCATAGTGACGGTTATGGGCGATGCCGCGTTTGTTGAGCAGGGTTCTACGATAGCGGTAGATATTGCCGATCAGTTGAAGCTTCGTAATGTAACGGAGTCGTTAGACGGAGAAGTCATGGCCGGGTATATCCCGTTTAGCCTGGAAGAAATGGCGATGATTGATCCTGATTATCTGTTTATTCTTTCTCATACGACGGATGAGGCCGCTGAAAAGATGATTGACAGCAATTTTAAATCGAATCCGGCTTGGAGTTCACTTTCGGCTATTTCAAACGGCCAGATGTACTTTCTTCCCAAAGATAAATTTGTAATGGCACCCGGCGTCGATGTAGTCGATTCCTATAAATATATGGCAGATTTGGTTTATCCAGATCAATCGAAATAGTAAAATATATGAATAAGATCAAAGACTTTAGGACAAGGATAAGCTGGAAATTCTCCATTATTGGACTTTTTTTGATTCTGGCTTTGCTCAGTGTCGTGATTAGTTTAGGTTTTGGAGCGGTTTCCGTGGACGTCAGGTCGATTTTAAGCATTTTATTCGGTAACGCATCCTCCGATTATTATTCGATCATATGGAATATCAGGCTGCCACGTACGCTGGTGGCAGTATTCGTGGGAATAAATTTAGCCCTTTCGGGTGCATTATTGCAAGGAGTTATGCGCAACCCTATGGCTGACCCCCATATTATCGGCGTTTCTTCGGGTGCAGGTCTATTCGGAACGGGCATGCTGCTGGTTTTTCCCGCTTTTTCGCATTTGCTGGTTCCAGTTGCCTTTATTGGAGCACTGGCTTCAGCCTTGCTCATTTATATGCTGGCCTGGGACAAGGGAGTTTCTCCTATGAGGATCATACTTGCTGGCGTTGCAGCTTCTGCTTTTTTAAACTCCGGAGTCTCGGCCCTGTATACATTTTATAGCGATCGCATACAAGGGGCTGTTTCCTTTATGGTCGGAAACTTGTCCGCAAAAAGTTGGGGACATGTAGAAATCATCGTTCCTTACAGTATTATCGGAGTAATCTTGGCCTTGCTGAGCGCCCAACGGATGAATGTGCTACTGCTGGGCGACGCCGAGTCGAAATCGCTTGGACTGAACGCGGAAGGTTATCGTTTGTGGTTTATCGCCATAAGCGCGCTGCTTGCTGCCTGTGCAATAAGCATTGTCGGTCTTCTCGGTTTTGTCGGATTGATTGTCCCTCATGCTGCCAGGCTTATCGTAGGAAACGATTATAGAATACTGCTGCCGGCTTCAGCGCTGTTGGGAGTGGCGGTGCTGTGTTTATCCGACACCATCGGCCGCGTCGTCTTTGCGCCGATCGAGCTGCCTGTCGGTATTATCATGGGTGTTATAGGCGCTCCGTTTTTCTTATATTTACTGCGAAAGAAGAGGACGACATGACACTGGAGGCAAGGGACGTTCATATTGGATATCGCGATCATAAGGTCGTTTCGGCTTTGACTCTTCAGTTTGAAGCGGGAAAGATTCACAGTATTCTCGGACCGAACGGCTGCGGTAAAAGTACGCTCTTAAAGGCGCTAGGAAAGCAAATTCAGGCTGCCTACGGAACGATTTTATTTAAGAATAGCGACATCAATAAATGGAGCAGGAAAGCTTTCGCCAGAGAGCTCGCCTTTTTGATGCAGGTACACGAGAGCAATCCCGAGGTTACGGTCAGACAATTAATCGAATATGGCCGTTTCCCGCATAAAAAGAAATTTGAACGATTGAATCAAGAAGATCAAGCAATCGTGGATCAAGCCATCACGCTTACTCATTTAGCGGATCTAACGGAGAGAACGGTAGATAGCTTGTCGGGAGGAGAGCGCCAGAGGGCTTGGATCGCAATGGCACTGGCTCAACAGCCTGGGATTTTGTTGCTGGATGAACCGACCTCCTATCTGGATATCCACCATCAGCTTGAAATCATTGAACTGATTAAACGGTTAAATGTCGAACGGGGCATCACAATCGTTCTGGTCCTGCATGATATTAATCAAGCCGCAATGATTTCAGATCAAATCATCGTGCTTCAATCCGGACGACTGTATGACTGCGGCCTTCCCCGGAATGTCATTACGCAGAAAATGCTGCGCGATGTCTTTAACGTCGATGCCGAAATAAAGGTTTCTTCCGAAAGCGAAGCGATCTCCGTCTACGATTTTCGTCTTTTTAAAGGATGAATGCCGAACAACCATAGTAAAGGCTGCCGAGATCGTTCTCAGAAGCCTTTTTTTGTTAGAAGATATGAATAATATGCAATTTCCTTTAATTAAAGCCTCGGTTTCCTCTTTTAGTCCCCCTAATTTATACGTTTCATCTGCTATTTTTCGTTAGTTTTTATCCCTTGCTTTACATCAATAAGGAAGGAGGTTAACCGATAAAAATATGACTTTAATCACATAATGTTCACGAATGATGTCTAAATATAGCCCTATTGAGCCTGTTTGTTTAGGTTCATTAACTTTTATAGTTAACATCATAAGAGGAGGGATACGATGAAAAAATTGTTGTATTTTACTTTGGTAACCTGCTTGCTTTCTGTAATGATGGGATGTGGATCTAATGGAAATAGCGATCAACAAGAAAATCACAATAACTACGAGAACCACGAAAATCACGGAAAATAACAAGATCGAACAATGTTATTAAAGGAGCTGACAGATGGTAAGAAATCAGATACTTAGCCGTATGTTTTGGCGCTGGCATTTTTATGCTGGCCTTTTTGTTGCTCCACTGATTATTACTTTATCCATAAGTGGAATAGCCTATCTTTTCAAAGGCGAAATTGAAGACGTTATATACAAAGATCTTTATTTCGCCCAAACTAATCAGACACAACAGTTAACCCGATCGGAAGCAGTTCGTAATGCTGAAACTACACTTAGCGGTTATAAGACGACTTAAATTAGCTATTTTGCAGGTTCTGACCGTAATACACGTCTTACCATGTACAATGCTGATTCTGATGGGGAAAGGTACGTTTATCTCGATCGACGAAACCAAATAGTTGGTAGCCAGGATGCAAATGTTCATTTTGCCAATGTGACTCGAAATCTGCACAGTTCACTGATGGTCGGTGGGACTGTCGTGAATTACCTAGTGGAATTGGCTGCATGTTGGGCCATATTTCTTATCATCTCTGGGATCTATAGGGGATGGGGGAACCTACGAAGATCAGATACCAAGCGACAAAAATTAAAAAATAGACATACAATTACTGGAATGATTGCTTGTGATGGGAATTATGGGGGCACCCATCTTTTTGTACTTACTGCGTAGCAAGAGAACGATGTCATAGTAAATAAAATAATTACGATAAATAGAGGGGGAAGTATGAATAAACACAAAGCAGTTCAAACACTATGTATGTTGCTGGTCTTTCTATTACTAGCTGCATGTTCAAGTCCCCAAGAGGACCAGACTGCTCCAAAGAAGAAGTTGACCTTTCTTTTTAACTTTGCTAGTCAGACCATAGATCCCAGTCTGGATTATACCCCACTTCGTGCAGGTGTCGTCGAGACGTTGGTTAAGTTGGATGAAAGTCTTCAAATTAAGCCTTGGCTTGCCACAAAATGGTCCAGTAATGACGGTCAGAACTGGAATTTTCAAATTCGAGAAGGTGTAACCTTTCAAAATGGAAAACCATTAACGGGCGAAACTGTGAAAGAATCCTTGATGCGTTCCATGAAGCTGAATCCAGGAGTCCGACAGGTATTGAAAATCAAATCAATGGAAGCATCGGGCCAAACTCTGCGTGTAGTAACAGAAGAACCGTTTCCTCAGTTTCCATCTGAACTCGTTCATCCCAATACTGCGATCTCAGATCCCACGACAAAAGAACTAGATCAAAAGCCAATCGGTACAGGCCCTTTTCAGGTGGAGTCTTTCACAGCAGGGACATCGCTGAGTCTTGTTCGGTACAATGGCTACTGGAATGGACCTGCCAAGCTAGACCAAGCTGTTTTTGCTTTTAATGAGGATGCCAATGCGAGATTATCGGCTATTTTGTCCGGGGACGCTGATATCGTATACAGGCCTCCTGTTGAAAGTATGGACAAAATGAAAAGTAACCCTCAGCTTGCATTAGATTCTGTAGTGAGCTTACGCACACATGAGTTGATTTTCAACACGGAGAAACCACTATACCAGAACATATATTTCCGTAAGGCTTTTGATGCCATGGTGAACCGTGAGGAATTGAAGGATTCCATTATGGGAGGGCAAGCAACACTTGCTAGCGGCCCCTTTTTACCTAATTTCCCATTCGTGCCAAACTACCCGACACGAGTGACGGGAACAGCAGAGGCGCTCAAGTTGTTTCAGAAGGCAGGGCTTCAAGTAGAGAATGGAAAAGTGACACAGGCAGGGAAACCGCTAACCCTAAAGCTGGTCACGTATGCATCAAGAGCTGAGTTCCCGATCTTCTCACAAGCTCTTCAATCAGAAGCCAGTCAGTTGGGTATCAATATTCAAATTGAACAAATTGAAAATTATGAAGATTACCTCATGAAAAACTCGGATTGGGATTTGGGAATGTACAGTCCACTGATAGCGCCGCGTGGTGATGCCAGCTACTTTCTGAATGTTTCATTTTTACTGGACGGCTCGCTTAACTATGGGAAAATTAAGGATAAGACTCTGGAGAAAATGATTGATCAGTTAGATCAGACTGTGGATTCTTCTAAACGAAATGAGTTGATTTCTCAAGCACTCAACAGAATCAATCAGCAAACGTACTACGCTTATCTGGTACATCCAAACAATCTGGTTGTGTACAAAAATAGTGTGAAAAACTGGGTTACTAGCAAAAGTGAATATTATATGCTTACCAATCAACTGGATGTAGAATCAAAATGATGACTAAGCTAGGAAGAAGGCTTTTTGAGTTTATTTTGTTTATATTTCTGTTGTCTCTCATCAGCTTCTGCGGAATTAAGCTGGCTCCTGGAGACGCGGTAAGACAACTGCTCCGAGTCGATGATGTGGCTGTTACAAACGAGCAATTAGAAATACAAAGGGAACTCATGGGTTTGGATAAGCCTGTTATGATTCAATATGTAGACTGGCTCTCCAGATTCATTCGTTTGGATTTCGGAAATTCCTATATGACTCACCAGCCTGTAACCCAAGAAATATTGACGAGGATGCCGGCCACGTTCCTTCTTACCTGTACATCCATATTCGTTTTAATGGGAGTTGCCTTACCTCTTGGAATGTATTCAGCTCTGCATCCGCAGCAATGGATTGACCGAGTAAGTCGAGTATTGGCGATTATGGGTGCCTCAGTTCCTAGTTTCTGGTTGGGGCTTTTGCTCATTGAGGGCTTTTCCGTGCGGTGGCCATTGTTTCCTTCTATGGGCACGGGCACGTTCTGGCATCTTGTCCTGCCCTCGCTGACGCTGGGACTGACCATGGCTGCGGTGTATGTTCGTCTAATTCGCTCCAGCTTACTGCAAAGTTTAACGCAGGATTTTGTCCTAGGTGCGCGCTCCAGAGGTGTTTCTAGAGCACGCATCTTTTTCTTTCACGTATGTCGACATAGTCTCACTCCCATCATTACGATGTTTGGGATCAGTGTAGGAAGTCTGCTTGGGGGGAGCGTAGTTGTTGAAACCATATTCGCCTATCCGGGGTTAGGGAAATTCGTGATTGAAGCAATTCACAATCGAGACTATCCGGTGATTCAAGGATATATTGTGTTTATGGGCGCCATTATTATGCTCATCCATATGCTAACGGATGTCATGGTGGGGTACATTAATCCTGAAATTCGATTGCGGGAGGGAAGACCATGAACAAAGCCCGATTTCTGGTTGTCTTCTTCTTTGGGATGTTAATGGTGCTTGTTGTTCTCCCTGAATTTATGCATCAAGATCCGTTAATGGTTAATTTGAAACAAAAACTACAGCCTCCAAGTGTTGATCATCTGCTGGGTACGGATGGTCTTGGGAGAGATCTGATGTCTCGTTTGGTATACGGGGGTAGAAATACGGTCGGAACGAGTTTAGTAATTTTAATACTATCGCTAGGAGTCGGTATCCCAGTTGGAATATTTGCGGGTTATGCTGGTGGAGTTATAGATCGCATTTTTATGCGCGTCTCTGATTCTTTTCTCGCTTTTCCTGACTATATTACAGCTATTGTATTAACAGGATTACTGGGTCCAGGTGTGATCAACCTGATGATTGCCATTGTTGCAGTGAAATGGATTGCCTATGCAAGGTTAGTGAGGGCTAGCTTGATGGCCGAAAAAGACAAAGATTATATTCACAGCGCTCGATTAAGCGGGGTACCGTCTGTACATTTGGTGGTTAAGCATTTGATGCCTGCAGCCTTGAGTCAACTGATCGTCGTGGCAACTTTGGATATTGGTAAAATCATTTTGATGATTGCTGCTCTCTCTTATATAGGCTTAGGACTGCAACCACCAACTCCCGAATGGGGAGCGATGCTAAATGAGGGTAGAGCCTATTTTCACAACGCTCCATTAGCGATGGTTATTCCTGGTGTTGCGATTATGGTATTCGTCCTCTTATCCAATTTAATGGGGGACGAACTACAGGACGGCCTGCAGCGGGGACAAAAGGGGGAACAAAATCATGACCATTCTTGAAATAAAAGGACTAACTTTAGCATCCAAACAAGGCTATATTGTGCGGGATTTTGAGCTTTCTGTGGGTGTAGGAATGTGTCATGCCCTGATTGGAGAAAGCGGCAGTGGAAAAAGCATGACATCACTGGCTATAGGGGATCTTCTTCCTTCATCGGTACGTATCTCAGCGGGGGATATACGATTCTTAGGTCGTTCATTGTTGTCCTTATCTACAGTGCAAAGAGAACGCCTTCGGGGCAAAGATATCGCTTATATATTGCAGGAATATGCAGGGGCTTTAACTCCTTTTATCCCTATTGGTAAGCAATTGGACGAGACGTTGAGAGCTCATAGTGTGTTAGATCGTAAACTTCGAAAAGAATGTATTCTACAGGCTCTCGAATACACACGCTTACCCGATCGTATGTATGACCGCTATCCATTTCAACTTAGTGGGGGGCAAATGCAAAGGGTATCTCTTGCGGCAGCCCTCATGCTGAAACCGAAATTATTCATAATGGATGAGCCTACGACCGCATTAGATCGGACAAATGCAATTGAAATTTTACGTATCATATCCAATCTAAAAGAACAAACCAATTGCGGTATCTTATTGATTTCTCATGACCTGAGAAACGTAAAACGGTATGCGGATGACGTGACTGTGATCAAAGAGGGCCAGATCGTAGAGTCTGGACCGACTCAGCGAATATTAAGCGCCCCGGCACAAACCTATACCAAGCGACTGCTAGCAGCCGTTCCTTCTCTAAGGATAAGGCCCTCTTAAACATGTTGTGCAAAAGGCGGTGACACCTATCATGAACAATATTTTGGTGGCTCAGAACATTGAAAAGTATTATTCGAGCAAAGAAAAAGTACTTCATCAAATATCCATAACAATTCGTTCTGGAGAAAGTGTAGGTCTCATTGGAGAAAGTGGATGCGGTAAAAGCACACTAGCACGTTGTCTGCTACTTACACAAAATATTGATTCCGGTTCTATTATGTACCAAGGTACTCCTGTACGAGCGACTGATCGCAGTTCATTCAAGAAATATAAAGGAAGTGTACAGGCAGTATTCCAGAATCCCACGGGCGCGCTTAACCCACGAATTCGCTTGCTAAATTCGCTCATGGAGCCCCTAGACCATTTGCATAGAAGGGGATGGTTTTATATTAAGAAAAACCAACATCAAAGAAAGGAAGTAGCTGCCCACTTGCTTGAACTCGTGGGTCTAAGCCCTGACCTCATGAACAGATATCCCCATGAACTAAGTGGGGGGCAAAAACAGCGACTGTGCATTGCTAGAGCTATAAGCGTTGAACCCAATCTAATTATTATGGATGAACCAACCTCCAATCTTGATGCTTTAATCCAGTCAGAAATCCTCGATTTGTTGAGGACTCTGCAGAAAAGGTTGGATTTTTCTTATTTGTTTATTTCTCACGATCTCCCTGTAGTTCAGCAAATGTGTGATAGAATTCTAGTGATGCGAAAGGGCCAAATAGTGGATGAATATATGAAAGAAGAATTGTTTGACACAAAGAGGCATCCATATACACAGCAATTAGCCAAATGGTATGATTGATTGGGCTAAAGGAGAAGATCGTGAACTATAGACAAATCAAGTGGTTTATTTTAATTGTACCTACGATTACAGTAGGGATTTGGGAGTATATCAGACATCAATTTTTACTCCCGTATATTTCTATGAGTGTTGGTAATTATCTGACTCCTGTACTCGTATTCCTGGTAAGTATTACACTCTTGAGCCAACTGTTTTCCATGTTGGAAAAAATTCAACGTGAGTTGGAACGTGAACGGACTGCAAAGGTAGCTTTGGAGGCAAGGGAGCAGCTAGCCAAGGAACTGCATGATGGCATTGCGCAAACTCTCTTTCTGTTATCCGTTAAAGTAGACCGTTTGGAATTCGATCAAAATCAAGAAATATATGATAAAGAATTATATAAAATTCGCAAAGCTGTGCATGAAGTGAATCATTATGTCCGGCAGTCCATAGCTAATTTAAAATACACCTCGTCTGACGAGGGAACTATTTCAGTGAATGAGTCCTTAGAAGAACATATCAAGCAGATCGCCAACGAGGTACTTATTGAAATGAAGGTGGATTGGAGCATTCAGGATCACATCCTGAGCACCAAGGAAAAGGCGGAACTGTTGGCTTGTATACGTGAAGCAGTTGTCAATATCCAAAAGCACGCCTTTGCTACGACAGGCTGGATTTACGGGTGGGCAGACTCAAAGGGATGGACCGTGAAAATTGAAGACAACGGAAGGGGACTTCCTGAGCAGACAGAGGATATTAAAAATTCATACGGGATTGCTATTATGAAAGAACGAGCGGCAGATATGGGCTGGAAATTGACGTTGCATTCGGATAAGCATACGAAAGTGATCTTAAGAAAAGGGGAAGAATGATATGCTTACACGTGTACTTGTCGTTGATGATCATGATCATGCAAGAGAAGCTGTATGTGATATCATTTCCATGAGTAGTAAATTTGAAGTGGTTGGAGCCGTTAGTAGCGGTCAACAAGCTATCGAATTTACTACCCAATGGATGCCAGATTTAATTTTGATGGATATACGTATGCCGGGCATGGACGGTCTGGAAACGACTCAACGCATCAAACTTAAATTTCCTTATGTGAAGATTGTAATGATTACGGTGTCTGATGATATGTACGACCTACTTGAAGCTCTAAAAAGAGGGGCCCAGGGCTATCTGTTGAAAAATTTACATCCTTCGACTTGGATTGAATATCTGGAGACGATCGTCAATGAAGAAGCCCCACTCAGCAGAGAACTTGCTTTTCAAATATTGAAAGATTTTTCAATGGCTCCTCAAAAAAACAATGTAGAGGTTCTGACATCCAGAGAAAAGGAAATATTGAATGGAGTAGCTTCGGGCTATACTAATAAGGAAGTGGCCAACAGCCTTACCATCTCAGAGCATACAGTTAAAAACCATTTAAAAAATATATTGCAAAAGTTGCATCTTCAAAATCGTGTCCAGCTTACAAGATATGCGCTAGAGCGAGGACTAGTTAAGGGAGAAAATCGATTAACAGAGTGATATTAAATTACCATGCTGCTTTCCAGCCGATCAGGTCATTTTAATACCTCAAATTTAGGGTGTTTCTCATGAATGATTGAGCTATAAAATGCAGACCCTGAAAGGCGGTAATGTTCAGAATTTCCAAAGTGTGTGTGTAAGAGTCCCCTTATATGACATATTGCTCAGGGCTCACCATAGATTTGACCAAGATCTCCAAGAAGGAGCATCCTTCTTAGCACCAAATTTCGCTGATGCAGTCTAGCTTCATAAAATCTTGTGAATTAATCGTGCACCCGAATATAGAATGCTGCATCTTATATAGAGGGAATCAATATGTTTAGGCCGATTCTTAGAACTGACGTCCACCAGTTTGTGCTGCTTTTTCCTCTGTATACTCCTGGAGCTATCGTTAACGAAAGCTACGACATATTAAAAGAACAATTAGTTAATGAGCATTAGATGAAAGATAGATAAGCGAGAAAAAATAGATTCATAATATATGTTGAACAAAGAAAGTTGCCAACCCCTCTAACAATAGTAAAAGCGGTATGCCTTGGATGAGAAATAAAGTCCTAGACTGCCGCTGTTTTATTGAACTAATATTCTTCCTTAGCTCAATGACTTCACTTTACGTTTTGATTTAATGGAGAACGTTAGAACCTAATGTGAACTTAACCCATAGGAAGTTAGAGCGCCTTGGCCTGGTCGTTCCCGGCTTAGGCGCTCTGCTTAGCTTCTGAACATATTAGAATTTTAAATAGAAAAATACTGCATTCTCATCTTTGTATTTTGAGTTTGAATAAAGCAAAGTATCCACAGCACCAATTTCAAACCCATTCTTCAAATAAAATCGGCAAGCGAGTAAATTAACATCCTGTGTTTCAAGTGTAAATCCCTTCATTCCTTTTTGTAATGCCCATTCCTTTGCCTTGTTGAGTAAGGCGGTTCCTATTCCTTTTCCTCTGCTGCTTTCTAATACAATAAGTCTGTCAATGGAAGCAAATTTAATTTCGTCACTTGTGCTTAATCTTATATGTCCCAAACATTTTCCTTGGGAATTATAACCGTGAAAGGATGTTCTTTGCGTTCGTAATCATCTTTGTTATCAAGTGTCATTTCAACAATTTCAATTTCTTCAAATTTCCCCAAAATATCTCTCCTCTGTCATCTTATAAAAGGTGTTTTTCTTCAGTTCAAGTTATCTACTCATGCTCACAAGCACGGAAAAGATTTAAGCAGTTTACTCACTTTTTATTCAGGATTATCTGTTTCAATTTTTTCGGCTACCCGTTCACCGATATCATAATATCTACAATACCCCAAGTTACAGCTTCAGTGTTTGAAATCGATATGCGCCAAAATTGCATCCGATCAAAGTGACGTCGAACAATGAAATAGAGGAGAAAATTAAAAAACTCGAACATTTAAAAACAATCATAGAGACAAAAGTGAAACTTGCTGAACAAGCAATAGAAACAGACCTTTCTTCGGTTTCTATTCAGTATTTAGAGGAAGAGTGAATCATGATTACTCCAAATTTATTAGGCTTATCGGAACGGCAATACATTACTTTTGTCTCAAATCTTATTCATTATGTTCAATCACATGAATTGAATCTGGGGCATCCTGTAAGCGGAATGTTGGCGAAGGAACAAATACTAGAAAAAGACTTCTATAATTATCCACATTTATATCTCAAGATACCAAATGAAGTTGAGAATTTAGATGATCATGTGAAACCAAAAGGGTTGTATGCTGTCGGTTACCAAAAAGGAAATGAAGTTGAAGCAGCATATGATAGGATTATTCAATTTATTTAAAAAAATGGATTGAAAATCGGGGAGTATGCATACGATGAGTATATTCTAGATGAAGTGATGGTGGACGGGATGGAAAACCAAATTACAAAGATCCACAACTTCAAGTCTACGTGAGTTGAACTGAGAAGGTACCCGTTATATGTGGCTGAAGAATCCGAAGCATTTGACGCCAGCGCAGCAAGAAACGCTGGCGAAGCTGAAAGGAGGTAATGAATAGGTCTAATGTACTTTCATGCCGATTCTATTTAAAAAAACGGATTGAGATTGGTGAACTTCTCTATTCGAAATTATAGAATAATAAGTCCACAGAATAGAGTTAATTTAGAAAATTCATAGATAAAGTCGTTGATTGGTATTTAAAATCAACGACTTTTTTGTTGTAGGACAATATTTTCTTCCTTTGCCGAAAAGCACAAGAACATTTTATGACCTACTTGCCGGCTCTGCACAAATGGTATCCACAACTCCGTCTACGCGATCGTCTGGAGTCAAACGGTATAGTTACTCGCACAGTTTACCCTGAGAACATGAACATTGGCGTCACTTATGCAGGCAAGATCAGTACACCGTTTGACGGGGGCGCTTTGTATGCCACTGCTGACTATGTATCATACTCACAGTATTTTGCCAACCCTACGCATAATATCTCAGTACGGGGGGCTTCAAGCAATGCTAGTACGGCCAAAGTGGGCAAAACGCCGACTGTCCAAACCTTATCCAACATTACTCACGCTACCGGAGATCAGGACGTCAAACTCACCTTGACGAGCGATGACGGAACCTGGGATGCCTACGTGGATTTCATTGAATTTTCACTATGGTCCCTCGTATAAACAGTAGTTGTTTTTAGCCTTATTGTTGACTAGAGTGAGACTATCTGTATGCTTCATCCTCAGTGACTTGCAAATGCAGCTCATGGAAAACGCCCTCTGATGCTCGGGATTTGCTAGGGAGGATTTTTGCCACCGATAGCGGGTCTTGGACGGCGACTTATACTTATACAAGATGGCCTTATGAATGAGTTCAGGGAATCAGCTCCAGCCCTTCTCCCGGTTCTAGCACTTTCCCTACCCCTTCCTTTAGAAGCGAAGCGAAGTAGTAAGGGTCTTGTTTGATATGAGGGAACGTATTGAAATGGATCGGTACGACTTGTTTGGCTTGAAGCCATTCAGTTGCCAGCGCAGCATCCTCTGGTCCCATGGTATGGTTGTCTCCGATCGGCAGAAATGCCAAATCGATATTGTTGCGTTCTCCAATCACCTTCATGTCGTAGAACAAACCTGTGTCTCCTGCGTGGTAAATCGTTTTGCCCTCTGCCGTGAACAGAATCCCTGTAGGCATTCCCGTATAGATGATTGTTTTGGTCTCCGGATTAACATGGCTTGAGCTATGAAAAGCCTGGGTTAATTTCACTTTTCCAAATTCGAATTGGTAGGCTCCCCCAATGCTCATGGCATGGGTTCGTACACCTTCCCAACTTAGCAGATCCGAAAGTTCTGCCGATGCAATAACCAGCGCATTATTTCGCATTGCAATTTCCACAGTATCTCCGACGTGATCCCCATGGCCATGAGTTAGAAGGATCACATCCGCCTGTACGTTGGCTGCTTCCAAATCAGTGTTGGAGTTCCCTGAAATAAATGGATCAATAAGAATGGTTGTACCATTGGTTTCGATTTTTACAACTGAATGTCCATGATAAGATACTCTCATTTTTTTTCCTCCTTTGATTCAATCGACGATGTGGAATTCATTCGAATTAATGTGATATAACAAACTATTGCTGCAATATTGGCAAATGCAATAACCAGTCCCATCGGAATTGCAGATTGCCCTCCACCAATACCGGTTACAGGAGCTGCAAGCCCCCCTAATATGAACGAAATCAAACCAAGCAGGGCAGAAGCGCTTCCTGCAGTAGTTCCATAATTTTGCATAGCTAGAGAAAATCCCGTTGTTGTTACGATCCCGACACTGGATACCACAATGAATAATGGTACCAGCACAGCATATAGTCCACCGCCGGATAATAATACGACTAACAATGCCACACCACTAAGCGTAGCCAGGGAAATTCCGCTAACGAATAGCTTATGCTCACTAACCTTACCAGATAGTCTCCCTGTAATTTGCCCAGCTACAATCAAACCAAATCCATTCAGACCAAATATTACACTAAACAGTTGCGGAGAAGCTCCGAATATATCCTGAATCACAAACGTTGAACCTGATATATACGCAAACATCGCAGCAAGGACAAAGCCTTGCGATAATGCGTAGCCCATGAATGTCCGGTCTTTGATCAGGGTACGGAATGTGGAGAGCGTTTGTTTCAATCCGCCCGTAGCCCTTCCCTCCGAAGACAACGTTTCTTCCAGGCTATAGAACACGGCAAAAAATAAAGCCACGGCGATCAGACTTAACACAAAGAATATGCCTTGCCAGGAAGAAACGCGCATAAGCTGGCCACCAGCGATTGGTGCAAAGATCGGTCCAGCCCCGTTCACCAGCATAAGCAGTGAGAAAAAACGGGTTAGTTCCGGACCTGAAAAGAGGTCCCTCGCAATCGCCCGGGAAATCACGATCCCAAAGCTTCCTGCCAGACCCTGAACAAACCGCAGCGCAATAAATGCCCATATCGATCCGCTTAAAGCACACCACGCGGATACGATGACGTACAGAATCAACCCCGCAAGTAACGGCCTTCGACGACCATGAATATCGCTGAGAGGCCCCGCTGCCAATTGTCCGAACGAAAGCCCCAGCATACAGGAGGTCAGGCTGAGTTGGGCAATGGAAGGTGCAGCTTGTAAATCCTTGGCCAATGTCGGTAGCGTGGGCAAATACATGTCCAGGGAAAACGGAGCGAGAGCTGCCAATGCTCCCAAAATAACGGCCACTGCAGCACGTCTTCTCCAAGTCAGCGTGACCCCTGCCTGTGTATTTGTCATATTTTTCATCCTCTCGGACATCCCGAATGAGTTGTCAATTTTTAATGCTCATCAAATCCTCAATGGAGATGGAAATAAAACTCTCATAGTCTTATGAGAGTTTTATTTCTATATGAATGTAATGAGGCATGCTCAAATCGCTAGCGAATCATACTCTTAGAAATTCTTAGCAACGTTACGCGCTTTTTCGATGGCATCGGCTTTGATTTGGGGAACGCGGTCTCCCGCCGTGGACAGACCTTCCACAAACAGGCTATCAAAGTCTGTTACGCCGACAAAATTCAAAACAGTCTTCAAATGACGGCTTCCATTCTCGCGTTCCGCCACAGGACCTTCCGAATAGATGCCGCCGCTAGCTTGAATGTGGAATGCTTTTTTGTTATGCAGCAGTCCAACGGGGCCATTCTCCGTGTATTTGAATGTTTTGGCTCTGACGCAAAAGGAATCAATGTATGCCTTCAATACCGGAGGGTAAGAGAAGTTCCACATGGGTGTAACGAACACGTACTTGTCCGCAGCAACAAACTCTTCGAGCAAATGATTCAGTTGGGTTATTTTTTCTTGCTGCGCGGCAGTCAATTGATCAAACGATGCTCCCGTTTGAAGCTTGCTCCATGCCTCCAACACATCTGCGTCGATATGCGGAATGCTTCGTTGATACAGGTCTACGTGCACAACCTTATCTTCCGGGTGGCTTTCTTGATAAGCTTGTACAAATTGCTCGCCAACGGAAAGGCTGTAAGATGCTTCTGGATTACCAGGATGCGCAGTGATATAAAGAATAGTCGACATAATTATATTTTCTCTCCTTCTTATATAAAATTACGATTTAAACAATAAATGGGGCGATGCCATTGCCATAAGACCAGTTGTCTTTCGTGACTTCAATTAAATTGATGAAAACATCTTCCGTTCTAATGTTGCACTGCTGATGCAGTTGTTCAGCTAATTCCGCATAGAACTCTTTTTTTACTTCGGACGATCTGCCGGCATTCAGGATGATTTGAACGATGAGAAATCCATCGCTTCTTTCAATGTCCAGACAGTTTGGATCAAAGCTGAAGTTCTCTCGGTTGTGTTCCTCGATAATCAGAAAACGATCATTTTCAGGCACGTGCAGTTTATCGACGATCGTTTGGGAGACGACCTCTTTAATATGGGCCTTAGCTTCGCTCGAACGTCCTTCCAACGTGATGATACGCGTTAAAGGCATGTAGACTACCTCCTCTTTTGTTGTTGATATGCTTTATTTTATCTGTTAAAATCCTGAACACGAATGTACATGAGTTCGTGTATGTTCGTGTCAGAGATGTCCAAACTATTGAAACCAGGTGATCAGATGGAAGATGAAAAATCTTCGAAAGATTGGCCCCATGATTGGATAAAAAAAATTCGTTCCAGGCCCGCTAGACATCGCCTTTCCAAACGAATGCGACAAGTTGATTTGGCAAGGCAAGTTGGCGTCGATCCACGAACCGTTCAACAGTGGGAGAGCGGAGATCGTCTTCCCAGCGTTGGCAGCCTCAAACGTTTGATTCAAGTCTTTTTGGAGGAAGGGCTCTTTCTGGAGGGGACCCAGCGGAAAGAGGCTGAGGAGCTTTGGCTTGCAGTAAAACGCTTTTCGGAAGTGCGCTCTGCAACAAAACGGGAGTTTCCGGATTTTGATGTCACCTGGTTTGAAACCGTTGCTTCGTTCGAAGGTTCCGCGCAGGAAGGTCGGGTTGCCACGCAAGCCGTTTCACTTGCAAGGCAAAGTCAGTTACGGAAGCCTCCTTCTCTCTTTGTAGGAAGAAGCCAATCCATGGCTGACCTGAAAGAGCGGCTGAAGACCCATTCTCTGGTTTCAATCGTTGGTCCCGGGGGGATAGGAAAAACATCTCTTGCTGTTCGAGTCGCTTCAACGCTTGCAGAAGAATACCCAGACGGTATTTGGATGTTTGAATTCGGGACGGTGATTGATCATCATTTTTTGAGTCAGTTTCTTTTATCCACTATGGGACTGCAAAATCAAGTAAATCGAACGGATCTCCAAACCATATTAGATGTTGTGTCCGATAAGAGAATGATGTTTATTTTTGACAACTGCGAACACGTCATTGATGCATGCGCGGCTTTAGTCGAATCACTCCTGATGGATGCGCCGGCGCTAAGCATCCTGGTCACGAGCCGGGAATCCTTAAGCATCTCCGGGGAATACGTCTATCGGCTCTCCCCGTTATCCTTTCCAAGGGAGGAGTATTCACTGGACGAGCTCCCCGAAGAAGAAATCCAGGAATTTGAAGCCGTGCAACTTTTTTTGGAATGTGCGCGAATGGTGGCTCCTGAGCTTCAACCCACGCTGCCAAACTTGAAGCTTGTCGGTGCCATTTGCAGAAGATTAGAAGGGATTCCGTTAGCCATTGAGCTTGCCGCTTCCAGAATGGGCATGTTGACATTGGAACAGATGGAAGAACGTCTGGCGAATCTGCTGACATTATTGACTGCTGGAAAACGAAATGCTGTGCCGCGGCAAAAAACGCTGAAATCTACAATCGATTGGAGCTACGATCTACTAACCGGCAAGGAGCGACTGCTCCTGAGGAGGCTCAGTGTATTTTCGGGAGGGTTTACGTTGGAGGCAGTGGAACGGATCTGTAGCTGCGAACCCGCATTGCCCATCCGTGATGATAAACTTGTCCGGGAAGATATGCTTGATTTGTTATCCGGACTGGCCAACAAGTCACTCGTCTCCATCGAAACCAGTGATGATTACCGCTACATCCGTTATTCCATGCTCGAGGCCATTAGGGAATATGCTGGCGAGAAGATGCGAGAAGAAACGAACAGATATGTTCTTCTTGAATGTCATGCTCAATATTACAGCCAAATTTTGATTCGCGCGGAGGTTAAATTCAGGACTCGCGAGCGTGATGTCTGCCTTGAGGAAGTGAGGAGGGAATATGCTAATCTGCGCTCAGCTATGCAATGGTCTTATCAAAACGCGCATGCCAACCCGATTGGCCTTCATATGGTTTCGAACCTTTATTGGTTCTGGCTTCATGAAGGCAGATTAAAGGAGGGGGTGTTTTGGCTTAATCGTTTTTTGGAAAGTACCTTTCATGAAGAACTGCCTGATGGAGATTTTGCCAAAGCATTGCATGGGCGGGGCGTCATTCAATTCGTCCAAGGAAACGTTGAAGAAGCCAGGGTTGCAGCTGCACGCAGCGTTGAGCTCGCCCGTGATCTGAATCATTCTGCACAATTAGCCTCTTCTCTTCGTCTCATGGCATTTATTTATATCAACCAGCTACTTTTGAAAGATGCCGAGCCTCTCGTTAAGGAGAGCGTTGATATTGCCAGGAAAACGAAGGACATGTGGAATTTAGCAGCTTCGTTGCATGCTTACGGAAAGCTAAAACTGGAACAAAAGGAGTATCATGATGCATCCATGCTTCTAAAAGAGAGCGTGTACTTCTTCGAATCGGTTCAGGATAAATGGGAAGTATCCGGTCCGTACGAAAGCCTCGGTTATGCTGCCTTGAAACTTGGGCAGATCGATCAATCCATTGAATGCTTCAAAAAAAGCATTGCGATCAGTCAAATTTACAAAGGGACATGGATTCTCTCTCGCGGAATAGAAGGGTTAGCTATAGCGTTTTGGGCAAAGAAGGCTTATCCAGAAGCGGCCATCCTTCTGAGTGCTGCTGAGAAATGTCGCGAAAGCTTCGGAGGTGCTGCCGTTCCGAATTTTCCCGTGGAGCATAATGTAGTGCTTCTTGATCTTCAACATGTTTTAAATGAACAAGAAATGCATGATATTTGGAACAAGGGCAAAAGTCTAACGAAAGATCAGATTCTTGCATATTCGCTAGAAACCTAGGCTTGGGATACCGATGGTCGTTTGCTTCGGTTTAGCTGCTTTCGATACTGCAATGTTCAAACTTCACCCTTTTTTCTCGATCATCCTGCACAAAGAAACCGTTCCTTCGTAAAGGACGGATTCCAATTTACCGAAAAATGGGTATGCATTTTTTGATATTCCTCTTGACATGTGTTTTTAATTGTAACTATTATTGTAACAAAAATAAGCAGCAGATTCTCAATTGCAGTTCACAATCTTTCCTTGCTTGCTACCGCCAAGGATGCACACTGCACGTCGGAATGGATTGCCAAAGAAGGCAGGATTGGTAGGCGTACGAGCCGGTACAGGCGGTGCTTTTTTTGCGCTTAAAGGGCTTAAAGAGGTTACGCTGTTGGGTATTTACCAGGCGGTGGAAGTCGTGGAAGAGGGAGAACTCTTTCATATCCATGAACAGCCGAATCCTGATTGTCAGGTCGGTGCAAATATTCAAGCCGTTTTGGAACTGATTCTGGAAATCATTAAGAGCATCTATGTAGGGAAATTCCGAGGAGAATGGCAAGAAGTATCAGTCCTATTTAGCTGAAGATGCAGCGTGGACGGAAGCGGCCGGTTTTCCATATGCCGGCACTTATATCGGATAGAAGAAGTTCCCAAAATGTATTTGCCCAATTAGGTAGCGAGTGGTATGGAAAATATTAGTATGTTTTAAATAGACACGGACATGAAAGCGAAAATTTTCAATCATAACAAAGGAGTGGATTTATCATGCGGGGACTCAGCAAGGCAAAAAAGTGATGCACATTCAGGCTTCCGGCACGGTTCTCTCCCACGGGAAGTTTGAAGATGTGGAGTACAGCCACAGTTATGTAAAAGCTATTATGAATTTGCTGGGGATTGACAAAGTGCAGGCTATTTTTGTTGAAGGTATCAGTGAGCAGCCGGACCAAGCACAGAGCATAAAGGAGCAATCAATCCGGCAAGCCATATTGGCAGCCAAAGCATTTTGATGTAACAGCAGTAATTCGTTGAATGGGAAAAGAGCTGAAATCCCTTTTGATAAGGAGGTTTCAGTGCTGGGGACTGGAAACTCATTACATAAAACGCGAGTACGTATATTTTAGCCAGCAAGCTTTGTTAGATCTGGAGAGTTACTTAATATCAGGGACATTAGATATGTACCAGAAAAGTCAGAAAATTATCTTTTTATGGCAGCCCCAATTGGTCGAAAAGGAAAAAGCAGACGTTTAACACCGAGGTCTATTGAAAAACTTGTAGAAAAATATGCGAAGGCATTGGGTAAACCGGCTAAACCATGCGCAGTCATTTGCGTGTGGTTTTTTACGTAAAAACATTTACAATATACATTTGCTTGTTTTCCCCTGAATGATTAATATAATGGACAATGTCATAAACCTGCCGTACCAAAAAAAGAGATGAGGATTACGATGAATAAAGCAAAGATTCTTATTATCGAAGATGATGCCCCGATTGCCGACTTGCTTTCGTACGGGCTTTCTATGGAGGGGTTCCAGACACGCACAGCGGCCAGCGGAGCAGCGGGAATGCAGGAGCTGCAGTCGTTTCAGCCCGATTTGCTGCTGCTGGATTGGATGCTGCCTGACCAGAGCGGCCTAGACATTTGCAAAAAGGTGACTATGGACTATAACATACCGATCTGCATGATTACGGCCAAATCGGATATTACCGATAAAATTCTAGGCCTTGAATTCGGTGCCGATGATTATATTACCAAGCCTTTTGATCTGCGCGAAGTTGTTGCGCGCATTCGAACCATTTTGCGTAGAGTGGAGCAGGCGAGCAGCCCGGACAGGGAAGAAGTCACGAAAGCCGTCATTCGGTTTGAAAATATTGAAGTGATCGAAGAAGAACGGCTTGTCCAAAAAGAAGGCCGTCCCGTTGAATTGACCCCCAAGGAATTCGACCTGCTTATGATGCTGGTTAAACATCAGGGCAAAACCTTTACACGTTCCGAACTGCTTGATCTGGTATGGGGTTATCATTTTGCCGGAGATACCCGTACGGTTGATACGCATATCCAGAGACTCCGCAAAAAGCTGGACGCCACCGAATGCATTACTACCGTCTTCGGAATCGGATACAAATTTAAAAAAATGGGTGGATAAGCATGATACGCAAAATCAGCATCAAATTTCTGATCGGTTTTTTTCTGATTTTTTCGTTTTCTTTTGTCGTGCTTAATCAGACAGTCAAGGAATTTATCAGGACAAGCAATCAGAATCTGGTTACCTCCGAACTGGTCGGGCTGAAAAATAACAGCAATGTGTATGTGCGTCAGGCTTTCCTGATTAACCATTTCAGCAGCAATGAGCTGTATTTTGGAGAAATTGCGAGGGAGATAGCAACTAATCTGAACCATACCACGGACAGCAGTATTGGCGTGTATACGGTAGAAGGCAAATTGCTTTATGCCCCAGACAGCTCCATATTTCAGCAGCAAATGCAAAGCGATCTGCAGCAGGCGATTGGTGGCAATACAGCGTACAGCATTACTTATGATCGTAATAAGACGACTGTCCTTTTCTCCTATCCGGTTGTTATAGACGGTTCAAAGGTGGGCATCCTGCGTTTTTACAAAGATTTCAGCTCACTCTACGAACAAACCGGACAGATTCGGCAGATTACCCTCTATATTGCCCTGGCGATTTTTGCGGCAGCCTTTCTGTTTTCCTATATTCTTTCCAGGCATATTACCATCCCGCTGACCAGACTGACGCAAGCATCCACTGAGGTAAAAAACGGGAATTTGGATATCCGCCTTCATTTTAAACGCAGGGATGAAATTGGCCGATTGGCTGAGAATTTTAACGATATGATTGATCAAATTAGTAGACAGATTCATATTATTGAGAAGGACCGGGACCATTTGAAAGAGCTTCACCAGCAGGAAAAGCGCTTTTTTGACAATATTACTCACGAACTGAAAACGCCGTTAACCTCCATTCTGGGATATGCAGAGCTGATCAGAATGAACGGTGAGAAAGATCGTGTTTTTTTTGATAAAGGAATGAATCATATTATCGAGGAGAGTAGGCGCCTGCATGCGATGGTGCTAAAACTGCTGGAAGTTTCACGCAAAAATATCATGATCAATGAGTTTGAGAGGGTAGATATCGGGCTGATCCTGCGGGATGTATGTGAATCGATGACGATCCGGGCACAGCGCTATAAAAAGACCATTGAATATGAGATGAGTGAGGAATTGATCATGTTGGCCGATGGGGACAGAATCAGACAGCTGTTCATCAATTTGATTGATAATGCGATAAAATACAGTTTGCCGTTTTCGGCAGTATCGGTAAAAGCGGTGCGGGCAGAAGAAAAGATTCGCTTGATCTTTAGCAATCCAAGCGATCCGATTGAGGCAGGACATCTGTCGCGCCTGTTACAGCCATTTTATCCTGCTCATTCCGACCGCGCGGAAGAAGGCAGTGTAGGATTGGGACTCAGCATTGTGAAATCCATCGTTGAAGAATTTGCGGGTTCCATCTTGATTACAAACGAGCATAATGAAACCATTGTTACGGTGGAATTTAAAGCTCTGGAAACGTGGGGAACGGAGAATGAATAATGGCAATAAATATAAATATTTTGTAATGCTGCTGGTCGTATCTCTCGTGGTATTACTGCTGCCTGCATGCGGTTCCGAACCAAAAACAGAGACCATCGTCCTCTCCGACAGCAATGAAGTTTCCAGTACCGATCAAAGCTCTCGTCCGTTTCAGGTCCAAAAAATATATCGGCTTCCGGATCGTTTTGCGAATACGGGTCAGCTGCTGGGCTGGTCGTCTGGAGATGCCGTCATCGCTTCGTTCGGAGCCATGACCATACTGAAGCGAGGCACGCTGGAACGTTTAACTTATCCGTATGAGCAGAGCAAGGCCATACCCGGAATCGGCAAGGTAACTTCCAATACTATACTTTCTCCCGATGGGAAATATATTTGCGAAGTTTCCCCTTCTTCCTCGGAGACAACCTTAAAGCTTATTTCCTTGCAGGATGGCAAGGAAAAGGATATAGCCAGGATCAGCACCAGGAACGAGTCTTATGTACAATATGTTTCCTGGTCGGCCAACAGTTCGTATATCGGCTACCTGGTAGAAAACCCGCTTGATAATGAAGCTGATAGCCTGTACATCTACGATATGGGGTCTCAAACTTCTGGAAAATATCAGTTAAAAGGCATCATAAAAGAAGACTCGCTTTTGAGTGTTAACATTGCTAATGATGGCCGCAGCGTACTGCTGCAGTTATTTCGTACAAAACAAGGTCTGAAAAAGGTGCTAACCATGGGGAAGGTTTCCGGGAAGGATATTGAATTTCAATACGAGCGTCAGATTGGCGGAGATTCAGTAGCCTGGATGAATAACGACCAGTTTGTGTTTCTCGGAACGGATAGTTCATTGTACGAATATGATCAGCGAAACGGCGAACTCTCCGTCATTCTGGAAAAAGTATTTGATTTTGAATTCTCGCCTGACAGGAAAAATATCGCATACACGGTGTATGATCAAAATGTCACTTACGTAGGCAAGGTGCAAGGAAGAAATATACTGTACAACGAACCGGTGTATCGCGGAATGGTGCCGACGCATATGTACTGGAATCCGAACAATAAAAGTGTACTGCTTCAAGGACAAAAACAGTTGGATTCCTCGCAGACTGCACCAACAGATTCTCCTAGCGAGGAGTCATTGATCATTGAATTGAAATAGCGATGGTGCTCGCCCTATTTGTATATGTCAAAAACCTTATTTCGGTTGTCAGCCGGAATAAGGTTTTTCTTTTTGCAACCGTTGTGACAATTTGTTTACATGTTGATCAAACTTTCGCGACATCTTTTTTCTATAGTAAATGAAGCAAGATCATTAACCTATAAGGACAAGGAATGGACCATAGTGAATGGAAACCGGAATCTGCATCTGAATCAACCCATAAAACGTTATATGACCGGTCTGGATGGGCTAAGGGCCATCTCCGTGCTTGCTGTTATTGCTTATCATCTTCATTTCAGATGGGCAGAGGGTGGGCTGCTGGGGGTGGAGATTTTCTTCGTCCTGTCAGGATATCTGATTACGGATCAGATCCTTTATGAATGGAGGACACGCAACGGTTTTTCCATTGTGCGGTTCTGGATAAGACGAATGCGCAGACTACTGCCGGCAATGATCTTTATGCTGACTGCAGTGGCATTGTGGCTTTTAATTACCGATTTTTCCAGACTGCAGGCATTAGAAGGCCATTTTGTATCCTCGCTTTTTTACGTAAACAACTGGTATCTCATTTTTCATCATGTTTCATATTTTGAGAGCTTTGGCCCGCCTTCTCCAATCGGGCACCTCTGGTCGCTTTCCATTGAGGAACAGTTTTACGTAATCTGGCCGCTTGTTCTGTTAATCGGTCTGTGCCTTGCACCGCGACGAGGAAGATTGATGTTATACATTCTGGGTTGCGCCGTCGTATCCGCCATAGCAATGGCCGTTATATACGAGCCCGGAACAGATCCGAGCAGGGTGTATTACGGGACGGACACACGGGCGTCTGCTATTTTGATCGGAGCGGCACTGGCGGTGATCTGGCCTAGCTGGAGACTGAGCGAAAATGTATCTTTTTCGGCCCGGATCATGCTGGATATGACTGGCGTGCTGGGCATTGTAATGCTGTTTATCCTGATTGGTCAGACCGATCAGTTTGATGATTCGCTATATCGCGGCGGTTTTCTTTATTTATCACTCATTACTGCAGTTGTTATTGCTGTACTGGTTCATCCGGCCAATCGATTGGAACGATTGCTCGGCTGCCGGCCTCTAAGCTGGATCGGTAAGCGATCTTACAGTCTGTATATATGGCATTATCCGGTCATTATTTTATCAAGTCCCGCGGTAAGTACCGAAGATGCCAGCTATATGCGCATTGCTCTGCAGGTCACGGCCAGTTTCATAATGGCGGGTCTTTCCTACAAATGCATCGAAGAGCCCATCCGCCGCGGGACTTTTTGGACCGGCCTAAAATCCCTCCGCAGGTCAGGCGCTGGCAGCCAGTCAGGCCTTGTCGTAATTGTTATCGCCATCGTTCTGATTCTGGCATTATGGAGGACGGATTCACCAGATCACGAGCCTGTACCTGATGAGACAGCAGCTGTAAGCCAGGAACCCGTCCAGACGGAAGAGCTGCAATTCGGCCATTCTGATGGAAATCCTTCTGCTGAAAGTACAGGCCATTCCGTAGAAGGAGAGGGGGTCACGGCGATCGGAGATTCCGTCATTTTGGATGCTGCCCCGTTTCTGGAAAAACAGCTCCCCGGTATTATCATTGACGGCAAGGTGGGTCGGCAAATGTCGCAGGCCGGGGATGTGCTTGATGACCTGCGGGCACAGGGCAAGCTTGGCCATAAAATTATTATTGAACTCGGCACCAACGGCGTGTTTAACCAGAGTCAACTGAAGTCCTTGCTGGCTTCACTGCAGGATTCCAGGCAAATTTATCTGATAACGACCAGAGTACCGAGAGGGTGGCAGAATACTGTAAATGACAATCTGCGTGAAATTGCCGGTGAATTTCAAAATGTCCGGCTTATCGACTGGTATTCGGCCAGCGAAAACCGTAACGATCTATTTTATGGCGATGGTGTTCATCTGAAACCGGAAGGAGCTCAGTATTATGCCTCGTTTTTGATTGATGCTATCAAACAGGATAAAACCTACTAGCATGTTAAAGGAAAGGATGAACCAGGTATGAACAAAAAAAATGTCGGGATAGTGAGGGCATTATGGGGTTTTATGATTCTCCTTATCGTCATAGGAGCCATAGGTCTCCATATGCACGCAAAGCAAAATTCAGATGATAACGAACCACACGGCAAGGATTCTCCTCTATACAATCTTGATGCGATGCAGCCTGCTGCACAAAAGCCTGGGGCTTCCAGTACCAGCGGAGAACAAGCTCAACCCTCCGCGTCCTTAAACGGCGAGGGCGTCACGATGATTGGAGATTCGGTTACGGTCGGAATTGAGCCTTATTTAAAAGAGCAGCTTCCGAATATGACGGTAGACGGCAAGGTTGGCCGGCAGATGTCTCAAGCTGTAAAAGTCATTAATGAATTAGCCGCCCAAGGCAAACTGGGAGACCAGGTCATTATCGAACTCGGCACCAACGGTCCGTTTAGCAAAGACCAACTGCACGACGTACTGCAATCCCTTTCTGGAGCCAGACAGGTAATCTTGGTCACCACTCGGGTTCCGAAAGGATGGCAAAACACGGTAAATGACACGATTGCACAGGTCGCCGATGAGTTTAGCAACGTCAGCGTGGTGGACTGGTATTCGGCCAGTGTAGGCAAAGATGAATACTTTTATAGAGATGGCGTCCATTTAAAACCAGATGGTAGCCGGTATTACACTTCACTCCTCGTAGCAGCCTTGCAAAAATCTTAAATACAGAAGGGACAGGCGCGTTCATAATCCGGAAAGGAAGAATGATATGACACAGAGGAAAAAGAGGATATTGATTGTAACATTGTTACTTGTGGTCGCCGCTGTAAGCTTTATCTTTTATTATTTCTTTTCGATCTACAAAGGGCTGGAAGGATTTAATAAGGCTCCGGCAAACTCCCCGTTCATTAAAGTAAGCACCGATAATACTGAAGCTCTGGAAGCTCCAGAGTGGGAGGGAAGCGGGCCTGTCAACATTCTGCTGATGGGTGTGGATGCCCGTGGAAGCGACAAGGGCGAGGTACCCAGATCCGACAGCATGATGGTCGTTTCGTTGAATCCTGCCGATAAGCATATCCATGTGTTTTCGATTCTGCGTGACACGTATACGGATATTCCCGGATACGGTAAAAATCGAATTAATACCGCTGTTACGCATGGGCCAGATACGGCGATGAAAGCAGTCAGCGAATTGCTGGGGGTACCTGTTCATTTTTATGTATATACGGATTTCCAGGGGTTTATTAAACTCGTGGATGCTGTAGGCGGACTCGATTTTTATGTCGAAAAGGATATGTACTATGAGAGCAAAGCCGATCAGCATGAGTACGATATTAATTTAAAGCAGGGACAGCAGCATTTCGACGGCAAAACGGCGCTTCAATATGTTCGTTTTCGTCATGATGCCATGTCCGATTATTCCAGAACAGAAAGGCAACGCCAATTTATTACGGCATTAGCCGAGAAGGTAAAAACAACGACTTCAATTATGAAGCTCCCTTCCATTCTAGAGGAAATCAGTCCGTATATCGATACCAATTTGTCAGTCTCTGATATGTGGAATTTGGCTTCGGTAGGGTATCAAAGTACATTACAGGGAAATGAACAAATACCGCCAATGAAGCTATTAAAAGAAACATATGTGGGCAAAGCGGCTGTTCTGGATGTAAAAAGTCGAACTGATTTGAAGCAATTTGTGCAAAGCATCATAAACTCCGACGCTTCTCATTCGATTACAGACAATCCTTCCGGGCAGAAGCATAAAACAGATCTTGAATAGGATTGGACAATATATAAAATCGTAATTTGCCGGACAATAGTCTGTTAAATGCTCTTTGTGAATAAAGAAGAGCACAACATGGTCTTCCGGTTATCTATAGGGGGAAAAATGGGTACAAAACCGATAGTAAGGTTCTGCTTGGCGTTAATCATATCCGCCACCATGCTTCTGGAGTTCACTGCTCCGCACATGGCTATGGCTGATGCTGCACAACCTGCAAAAAGCACGTTGTTGAACGACAAACAGAGTCAACCAACAAAAACAATTTCAACACAAGGTGAAAATACCCCGACACTGAAATTGGATAACAATGTGGCATCCATGACGAAGAAAAGAACCATTAAAGCTAGATTTAAGCTTCCGAAGGGTGCCGATATAAAGAAAATACGCTGGACATACGGTGGAAAGCCATTATCGGAATGGAAATCGTACAAGAATCGCGATTATAATGGCGCTCCCTTTATCGCCGTTACTCAGGTCAAAGCAGAAAACGGAGAAGTCACTGCCAATATCAATTTCGGTCTTACTTACGGTACGGAGAATCTTGCCGAACCGAGTCTGCAGCGTCCACTGTACGCATCATTGATGGGAACCTATGAACTGGCTGCAGCAGTCAACGGCAAAACCGTTGCCCAGGCCCCCATTAAATTGGTTCCGTACGACAGCTTCCGTACCTATGGTGAACTGAAGCCGGAGATTGATGCGATTACCGCACAAGCAGCTCAAAAAAACAACAGATACATTAAAACGATGTCGATCGGCAAATCCGTGGAAGGCCGCGATATTTATATGACTGTGCTTGCTAAAGATCAAGCAACGATTGACAAATATCAGAATGTAACTCATCCTGATATGCTGAATCATCCTGCAAAGCTGGAGAACGATATTAAATCCGGTGCATTCGGAGATTATCAAGTGCCCATCTGGATCAACAATATTCATCCAAATGAAGCGCCGGGCTTTGATGCAATTATCAATTATTTTAAGACCATGGCACTCGATAAAAATGTTACGTACAAAACGACCTCGTCCAATGGAAAATCGAGTACGGTAACTCTGAATATGGATGATGCACTTGATCATGTATTTTTTCTGTTCCTGTATACGGAAAATCCGGATGGAAGGGTTCATACCGAACGTTTGAATGCTGAATATTTTGACTTGAATCGGGATAATTCATATCAAACCCAGCCTGAAACACGCAGTATAACAGAGCAAATCGCCAAGTGGTCGCCGATTTCTTTCCTGGATCTGCATGGCTTTGATAAGAATTTTCTGATTGAGCCTACCACACCGCCTCACGATCCGAATATTGAATACGATCTGCTTATTGATAATATGGTAGAACAGGCAAAAATGATGGGTGAAGCAGGGATAGCAAACACGAAGTATGATTACTACCATATTCCTTATGAAGAACATCGTAAAACGGTCGAAAATCCTAAATATGTTTCCAAGGGAACTGCTTCGGGATGGGACGATGCGTCTCCGGCCTATACAGCCGTCTTCGCCATGCACCATGGTGCAATGGGACATACGCTGGAAACACCTGAATCGAATGAAGAGTCGACCAAGGCATTGTATTATAGTATCGCTGCAGCAACCGATTTTGTTATGCAAAAGAAAGAAAAGTTATTTTTGAACCAGCTAAAAGTATATGAACGTGGAATGAATAATATCGATGATCATGCCGTAGATCGGTATCTAGTCAATGCAAAAAATCAAGTTATTGGCCGCCCCCGTCACGGTAATGAAAATTTTTTCCCTGAGTATTACGTTTTGCCGATCGATAAGAGTCTTCAAAAAAATCCGCTGGAAGCCTATCGGATGATTGAATATCTTATCCGCAATGGAGTAACGGTTGAACGCTCGACAGAAGCTGTAAGTACTGCTGGCAAGACCTACCCTGCGGGTTCATTTATCATAAATATGCACCAGGCCACACACGGCATTGCAAACATGGTTTTATATGACGGTATTAACGTCTCAGATTATGCTTTCGTAGCTGGCGAGATTGTGCAGGATTTTCCTGTCCTGCGAGGATTTGAACGTGATGTGGTTAGAGAAGCCGGAGTGTTTGCGGGCAAAACTTCTCCGGTGACTTCCGTATCGATTCCGGCCACACGAATGCCGAATGATTCTGCCTATGTTCTAATCCGAAACACCAATAACGATGCCATCAAAACGGTTAATGAATTGCTTAAATCCGGCAAAGTGGTTACGATGCTATCCAAAAGCGGAACAGGATATGAAGCGGGTGACTTTGCAGTCGCCTATGATGATCTGCACCCGCTGGCCTCGAAATACTATCTTGATGTCACGGCATTCGGGAATAACAAACCCGTTGGCAAAGTTCTTAAACCTTCTACGGTAGCCGCTCTCGGCGAACCGGCTTATGTGCTCAAAAATCTCGGCTTTAAAGTAACCGATGATCAGCAGCATGCCGATGTGCTCGTGAATACATTCGATTCCGACAAACTTGTCGAGAAAGGAAAGCCATACATTGCTTATGGAAATATGGGGATGGATAACGTAAAGAACTGGATTCCTCAATTTGCGTTTGCTGGACCAACATGGGAAAGATACGAAGGGGTCTTCCTGGCGAATGTCAAACAGGATCATGTGATTACAGCCCCTTACGATAACGAAGAATATTTCTACACCGTTACAGGTTCTTACATTACGAAACTACCTAAAGCTGCAAAAATTCTTGCAACCATTAGTAATAAAGAAAACTTCTTCAAAGCGGGCTGGTGGCCAGGTCACGATGCTGCAAGAGGAAAAATCATGGCCTTCACCTATAAGGAAAACAAAAAGAATCTTACAGTCTTCTCCAATGATCTAACCAATGGCGCTCATCCGCAGCAGCAATTCCGACTACTGGCCAATTCGATTTTTAATGCCGTCGCCGGAAAATACTGAGTGACTTTTAATGATATTGCAAACAACCTTATTCCAGTGATCAACTGCGAATAAGGTTGTTTTTGCGATAAAACGGTTTCGCCTACTGTGACATTTTGTTTACAACTTGATCAAACTTTAGCGACATCTGCAGGATATATTGGACTATAGCGTGACATCAATACTCTGCATAACCAGGTTGATAAAAATGTGAGTTCAGTATTTTCAGGGAGGAATGCAAGTTGCTAAGCAGCATCAAACTGACAAGCAGATCTGTCAGAGAATATGAAGGGGATACAGATATTGAGGATCCAGTTTCTACCGAAAGCAATCGGCTGAATGAAAAGACGGTTGCTAATAAATTGGATGAAAAAGCAGTAGATACAGCAGGTATATCCAATACATCCTACCACGGTACACAAAGCGATATTCCTTCTCGAAGCTCTGTAGAAGAGTCGAGGAGAAAGCGGGGCACCGGGCGTCTTGTAGCACTTGATGCAGCACGAGGACTGGCGGTGCTGGGAATGTACTTGCAGCACTTCGGATCGAACCCAAACATTTCTGCGATTGTTTCCGGAAACACAACACTATTATTCGTATTGTGCGGGGGTATATCTTATTCCATTATGGCACAGCGCATGATGGAACGGGGAGCGGATACGGCCGCTTTCCGTGCGCGAATGCTGGCACGCGCCGTATTTGTTGATATTATCGGGTATTTGCTTATTATGCTGAACACTTCATATGGTG
The DNA here is from genome assembly GCF_058895805.1 of Paenibacillus sp. NMA1017. Lineage (NCBI taxonomy): Bacteria > Bacillati > Bacillota > Bacilli > Caryophanales > Paenibacillaceae > Paenibacillus > Paenibacillus sp. NMA1017. The sequence continues at coordinate 245,021 of NZ_JBZXYR010000007.1, forward strand.
TCATTTTGCCTGCCTATGCAGCTATGTTTGTGTTGGCACTCATGTTATTTCGCCGTTCGACCCGCACAATTGTTACAACAGCAGCAGTTTTGCTCGTGACGGCCCCGCCGCTAATGATTCTTGGATCAAGCATTCTCTCGAAGGCTTATCTTCTTAGTGATATCGCGGGAGGTCCGATGTCTGCTCTCGCCTTGACTCCTGCATTTGTCGCCGGTATGGCCATTGGCCGTTTGGACCTCACCAGGATACGCACAGCCCTCATACTCGCAGGCAGCGGTATTGTTATGCTTGTGATAGGCAAAACGCTGGCCACTTTTGTGCTTCCAGATTGGAGCCTTCGTTTTGAACAATGGCTGATCAGCGTACAGGGAATTGCTCCTATGCAGCCAGATGAATACGCAATTTGGCCGCTTAACACGGAACCACCGATGTGGCATATGCTTTTGCAGTCGGCTCCGCACACCGCTTCGACATTCCAGACGATTATAGGCCTGGGAATCTCGTTTCTTGTATTGGGACTGGCATGCTTCGTGGCGAAGAAATTTTCCGCTGTATTAATGCCTTTTGCGGCAGTCGGACGCGTGGCGCTGACCATGTATGCCATTCAGTTTGTGGTGGTCTGGATTCTTGATCTGACAGGAATCGGGCATAGTCTCGAAGGCGTTCCGTTCGGCGACCTGATTATTGCAGTGGCGGCACTACTGCTGGGCTGGCTGATTGCACGGCTTCCTGGCGGCCCGCTTGAAGGACTGATGCGCCGTTTTGACCGAGTATTCAGTCCTACCCAACCAATCTCACAAACAGTAAAGTAGAAAGCCTTCTTGATACTATATATTTATTGTCATAGAAAACGCCGGGTTATAATAATTTAAACGGACTGATCAAACAGGATGCCAGATAAAGAGAATACAGTCCGATTTTCGGTATTCATCTATAAGATGATCATTGAACAGAATCGAAAAAGAGAAACTAATAATGAAAATAATAGAAAATATTAATACTTAATTTCTCCGAAAGGGTGGGTTCAATTGTGAACCCACCCATTTTCCATTGAGTACAGTTATGGTTCTTTCTGTAAACAAAATCACTTTCATATTGTTATTATTGTATGGGTTTTGACCATTCCATTTAAGCTTGTTACAATAGGGTAAACTTAGTGGAAATACTTCAATATAGAATGGTGTGGTCTAAACTTGCAACATGAAAATGAACTTTTGGATGTCTGGTTGTCTTTGTCTCACATCCATTCCACTTTAAATGATAAGCTAGAACAAGCTCTGCTACAAAATTATGATTTATCTTTGAAGGAGTTTTATGTTTTAGGTTTTATATCCAATTCCGAGGAAAAAAAATTACGACTGCAGCAACTTCAAGAATTGGTGGGATTAAGTCAAAGTGCGACATCGAGACTCGTAGTTAGAATGGAAGCCAAAAACTGCGGGGCTTTACAAAGATATACATGCGAGGATGATCGACGAGGTGTTTATACTCGGATTACGGAATTTGGTGAAAATAAATTCCAGCGTGCACTTCAAACTTTTAATCAGGTTTTACAATCAGAGCTTCAGAAAGATGGAGTGAAGTCACAATTTCAAAATCTTACGCAAGAGCTGTTTTAGACTTTGCAACCTGTATAACTCGTTTTTAGTTTCCTTAGGGTAATATGTGGAGTATACGTTGTGCCACGAAGGGCTCTTTGCAGGGGCTTAGTTTATTACCCTACACGATTCAATAAAAATATTATGATTGGAAAGTGAGTTTTTATATGAATGTGCATGCATGTTTTAATTAAACTTCCAACCATGTACGTATAGAAACGCCCTTCCGAAACTCCTCCTCATAAGGAGGAGTTTTATCATCTGGAACCGTCGCTACTCTTTTGATTAAGAAACAGAGGCCGTATTGCGCTTTTCCTTGGCGTTGCCGCGGTCGCGACGACTCAGCAGAAACCCGACCAGAGATGCTGTGGATTGCTGGAAAATCATCCCGAGTACAACAGGCAGTGCTACCGGGGCCGGGAAATAGGTGATGGCAAGCACGGCTCCCGCGCTAATATTGCGCATGCCGCCGTTAAAGACAAGCGCCGTACGATCTGCATTATTCCACCGCATCAGCCCTGATATCAGATAGCCGATTGCATATCCAGTGGAAGCAAGGACGATTATGGATAGGCATACTCCGACGAGCTTGAGATTAAAATCGACTAGATAAGGCGCGATGACAGATCCGTTAATCATGACGACAAGAGCCATAGCCAGCTTGGAGAACGGGCCCAGCCGAGGTCCCCATACCTGCTTGATCTTCCCTTTGGTCCATTCGTTCAACACCATGCCGATTAGCGAAGGAACGACAATCATCCAGAACAGGCTCTGCATCATCGCCCAGGTATCAAGCTGCACATCCGCTCCGATCAATAGGGACATGATGCCCGGCACGGCGAATGGGGCCAAAATCGTATCAATTAGAATGATCGCCAATGTCAGCGCCGTGTTGCCTTTATAAATGTTGACCCACACGAAGCTGGAAATGCCCGTAGGGATAGCTGCACCAAGAATAAGTCCAGTAATCGTGTAAGGATCATCACTGAAGGCCAGATGCCCCAACATCATGGCGAGAAGCGGCATGGCCAGGTGAAGAATAAACAGACAGGCGATCAGCGGACCAGGATGTTTTATCACATGGACAAAATCCTTAAACCCCATACTGATGCTGCCCGCGAAGGTCATGAATGCAAACAGCCAGGGAGAGAGTTCGGTATATTGTGACAACGGCGTACCGATTAGGACGCCAATTAGAATGCTGATGGGTGTAATTAGCGGCATAGCTGCATTTAGTCTACGATTCAACGTGAGGAGCATACAAAACTTCCTTTTTTAACCTTAAGTATAGACCTTGCACCCCCGATTCGTAAATGATCTGTGACCTTGCGATAGCCCGATAGAAGCAAATTTGAACGCTTCTGATGAATATAGATTAACCCTTCAAATTATTTCGATATTCCAAAGGAGAGCAGCCCATTATTTTTTTGAATAGTCTAGAGAAGTAGTAAGGGTCCCTAAAACCGAGTTGTATGCTAATTTCTTTAATAGATGCATTCGTTAAATCCAAAAGCTGACTGGCCCTCTGTATCTTCATTCTTAAATAGTAATCGATAGGAGAGTAGCCGGTGGATTGCTTGAATATCAAGTTTAAATGCTGCTTGGATACCTGAACATGCCGACTAAGCTCCTCAAGCGAAACGGTGGATTCCAATTGTTCACTCATATAGCGTGTTGCCTTATCCACATGACTCTGGTAGGTACAATCTTCCTTGCGAAATGCAACGGATAAAACAAAACCTAGCAGATAACCGATAGTTTGCGACACTTGAACTAAATGTATAATGGAGTAAGATTTGTTCAATAAAAGGTCGTAACACTGATGAAATAGCTCCAGTAGTTTGACTTCATCACTGGCGGTTATCGAGACATACGTTTTAAAAGGTTCAAATAGTGTCATAAAATCATCCATTTGGTCCCCGTTAAGATGAAACCAGTAAATCGTCCAAGGATCTCCATCGTCAGCCCCATAAGCATGCGGCATGTCCCTGGGAATGTACGCAAAGCTTCGCTCCGTCATGTCAATCATTAGGCCATCCTTTGTTCGAATCCAACCTGTTCCGCTGGCACAGTAGATGAATATATGAGAGTCACAGCCGTGCGTTCTTTCGCGAAAATGATGGCGGGCATGGCTGAAGCAGCCTATATCCGTAATATATAGATTTTTTGTAAGCGGATTCATATTTAATTTATTCAGCAAATAGGGTGGAAGGACATACAACTTTTCACCCTCAAAGCCATCAGCTTTCTTATTCATAATCTATCCATCTCCTAGCCTTAGGCGGCTCTAATGATGAAATACGTATATAGTCCATCATAAACAGTGGATTGTCAATTGTCTGTAATGTCGCTTACTTGTAAGCTCTGAATATAAGAGCGACTATGAGGGAGTGATGGAATTGAGCATCTTCGACGCTAAGGCACGCGTGTGGGAGGAAACTGTGCAGATCCCCACGTATGGAATTGGCAAACCCGACAAAAATCCAATGTTTCTGGATAAACGTGTCTACCAGGGAAGTTCCGGTCGAGTGTACCCGCATCCGGTCATTGATAAAATTGAGGATGTGAAGAAGCTTGAAAATTACCAAATGGTTTTTCTGGAAAATAAATATTTGCGCATTGAGATCATGCCAGAGCTGGGAGGCCGCATTTATCGTGCGGTCGACAAGACCAACGGTTACGATTTTGTTTATTATAACAGGGTCATCAAACCAGCGCTTGTGGGCTTATTAGGGCCGTGGATATCTGGAGGCATTGAATTCAATTGGCCACAGCATCACCGTCCCAACACTTACGGACCCGTCGAATACAAGTTGGAAGAACATGAGGACGGAAGCGCAACGGTATGGGTGAGCGAAATTGATCGTATGTTCGGCACGAAAGTAACAGCTGGTTTTACACTTCAACCGGATAAAGCATACCTTAAAGTTGGGGCCCAGCTATACAACCGGACTGCCGAGCCGCAAACGTTTTTATGGTGGGCCAATCCAGCCGTAGCGGTACATGAGCACACACAATCTGTTTTTCCTCCAGACGTATCAGCTGTGTTTGACCATGGAAAGCGTGATGTATCCCGCTTCCCAATCGCTACAGGCACTTATTATAAAATGGATTATTCTGAAGGTGTTGATATCTCACGATACAAAAATATTCCTGTTCCCACTTCATATATGGCCTATAAATCGGATTACAATTTCATAGGTGGCTATGACCATATGAAACAAGCCGGGCTTTTGCATGTGGCTAACCATCACATCTCTCCTGGAAAAAAGCAATGGACATGGGGAAATGGCGAATTCGGTCAGGCATGGGACCGGAATCTAACAGACGAAGACGGTCCCTACATTGAGTTGATGACGGGGGTATTTACCGATAACCAACCAGATTTCACTTGGCTTCAGCCGTATGAAGAAAAATCGTTCTCGCAGTGTTTTATGCCTTACAAACATATTGGTATGGTCAAAAACGCTTCAATTGACGCAGCCGTTAATTTGGAATTAAATCGCAGCGAAGGGACAGCACAGATTGGAGTCTATGTAACTTCGTCATTTCCTGAGGCTGTTGTGGAATTAAGCAGTCAGCGGAATGTTTATATGAAAGAAACCTTAGATCTGACACCTAATAAGGCCTTGATACAGAAGACAGTTATTTTGGCTGAGGATGAGGATTATGAACTATGCTTAACCGTCAAAGACGCGACCGGAAAGGAGCTGATTAGCTACCAGCCGAAGAAAAAGGAAGTTGAACAGATGCCGGCTGCTGCCGCCCCCTTGCCGAAACCGGAGGAATTAAGAACGAACGAAGAATTGTATTTAGCAGGACAACACTTGGAGCAATACCGTCATGCTACCTTTGAACCCGAGGCGTATTATCTTGAGGGCCTGAAAAGAGATAAAAATGACGCCCGCATAAATGTGGCATATGGTACACTGCTTTTTCGTAGAGGATTGTATTCAGAAAGTGAAGAGTGCTTTCGTAAAGCTATCTCGCGAGTAACCTGGCGTAACTCTAATCCCTATGATGGTGAGGCCTACTACCAGCTTGGTTTGTCGCTAAAGCACCAAGAGCGGATGGATGAGGCGTTCGCTGCTTTTTATAAATCAGTATGGAGTGCGGCATGGCAAGACAGCGGGTATTTTTCACTGGCACAGATTGCGACAGAAAAAGGGAGCTATGAAGAAGCCTTGGAACTCGTGGAGCGCTCAATCATCCGCAATGCTCACAATTACAAAGCACGCAACCTCAAGTCGGCTATTCTTCGTAAGCTTGGCAGCTACGAAGCGGCAATAGCCTTTTCCAAGGAAACGATGAAGCTCGATATCGCCGATTTTGGAGCTTACCGTGAGCAAACATTATCTTTAGATGCTCTCGGGTTACGAGATGACGCTAAAACGGTCTTTGAAGAGTTGGAAAAATGGATGCGTGGAGATGTGCATAATTATATAGCGGTAGCATCGGACTATGCGGCGGCAGGACTCTATGAGGATGCAGCATGTATGCTGGAAGAAGCTCCAGAGCAGGCGAAAACATACCCTATGCTGTATTACGTTCAGGCCTTCTGCCATGCTAAAATCGGCAAGCATAAGCAGGCGAACAATGCTCTTGCTCAGGCCGCAGATGCAGTACCCGATTACTGCTTTCCTAACAGTCTGTTGGAGTTGGATGTGTTACAATTTGCAATTCGAACAAGACCGGAGGATGACAAGGCGCATTATTACTTAGGTAATTTACTCTATGATAAGAAACGTTATATGGATGCCATTTCCAGTTGGGAAACATCCCGTTCCATTGACGATACTTACCCCGTTGTTCACCGTAATCTTGCTCTTGGATATTTTAACAAACAAGGCCGAGTAGAGAAGGCTCGCCAGTCGTTAGAGCAGGCCTTTGCGTGCAATACTTCAGACGCGCGTGTTCTTTATGAGCTTGACCAGCTGTATAAGAAGCTGAACATCAAGCCCAACGACAGATTGAATCTAATGGAGAGTTATCCAGGAATCATAAAGCTTCGCGATGATCTGTTTTTGGAATATGTAACCGTTCACAATATGATGAAGCAGCATAAGATAGCGTTGTCCTTGCTGACAGGGCGAATATTTCATCCCTGGGAAGGCGGAGAGGGGAAGGTAATTGGACAGTATAGGCATGCCAAGGTAGAGCTTGCGAAGTCCGACCTGAGGTCTGGACAGATTGAACAGGCTGTACAAGGGCTACGGGAGGCTTTAGTGTATCCAGAGAATCTTGGCGAAGGCAAGCTAGAGGGTTCCCAAGATAACGATATCTACTATTATTTGGGCTGCGCGTATGAGCTATTGAAATTAACAGATGAGGCAAGGCAGGCCTTTTCCACAGCCTCTCAAGGGCTGGGGGAACCCATTAATGCCATGTATTATAACGATCAACAGCCGGATATGATCTTTTACCAAGGATTGGCCTGGCAGAAACTTGGTAATGTGAAGGAAGGCAATCGCCGATTCCATAAGCTCATTGATTACGCCGAGAGACACTTGTTCGAACCTGTGAAAATGGATTATTTCGCGGTCTCGTTACCCGACTTTCTCATCTTTGAAGATGACCTGAATATTCGTAATCAGGTGCATTGTACTTATATGAAAGCACTTGGTTTGCTTGGTTTAGGACGACAGGACGAAGCTATCTTGCATTTTGAGTTGGTGCTTAAGCTGGAAGCTAACCATCAAGGGGCATTAAACCATATGGACTGGGACTGGAACGGAGGGAGAATCAAATGAGTAATCTCATGAAAAGGTTGCCGCGCAAATTGACAATCACCATGTGGGACTTCTCTTGGTATACAATGACACAGGAAGGAGAGCCCTACAACGATCTTGAAGCCCGTTTTAAAGAAGCGGTCGAAAGAGGATACAATACGATCCGAATATGTGCTATGCCATTCATGCTGTTTACAGCGGATGGCAAACGCCCCGGACCCTTGGAGTTTGCTAACCTTGGGGAAGTAGGCCAGCGTACGCGTTGGTATAACTGTCGTGGAGGCGCAGTGCTGGACGGGCATGCTCATTTACTTGAACTGTTTAAACAAGCAAAGGCTCATAACTGTTACATTATGTTATCCTCTTGGGAATATCAGCAGAGTCCCAGCTTTCTGGCTCATGCTGAGCTTAGAGATGAATTAGCTGCAATTCCTCCTAAGGAGAGATTTATGACCATTGCAAAATCAATGGATCAGTTGATCCGTTTCGTCACAGCAGAAGGCTATAGGAACCAGATTATCTATACAGAATTGCATAACGAAGTGGAATTTGGGCAGTTAAACGCCGTCGGAACGTCTGAAGGCATAGCCGAAACGAATGTACCCGCGCTTATTGAAGCCATGCAGCCCTACGTAGAAGAAGCGATAGAATATCTTCGCCAATGTCATCCTGATATTATGATGACGGCAAGCTATACGTTAAATGAAGCCTACCCCAAAGCTTACGTCGCGCGCAATATGCAGGTTGCCCATTTTCATCTTTATATTAAAGGGGTACTCAATGAGCTTATGGAAGCGGCAGGGCTTGATGATGAGTTGGCGCCGTTCCCCAATCCATTCGTACAATCCCTATTAAGAGAAGACGCTCCTCCATTTGCAAAATGGACCCTGCCTCCGGGGCAGAATTGGCGGATGGAAGGCAATCCAGTCGGTATGAGGCTTATTTATTTGCACGACTGGGTAGATCCCGATCAATGGGATTTATTTTTGTACGATCGGTATGGAGACCATAAAATGGCCATGTTGCAGAAGGCTGACACCCGATTGGAAGAGATTCATGAATGGACTCGTCATTCCGGCATTCCAATTGTCATAGGAGAAGGTTATGTAGGCTACACGCCGTTGTATGCCCAATTTGAAGAAGGCCCAGTCGGCAAATTTATCGCTGAATATGTGTTGCGAAAGGGAATGGCACTTGGGTTCTGGGGAATGACCCTCTGCTCTAACTGTGCTCCCCATCATCCATTCTGGAATGATATCGCTTGGCAGCGCAAGTGGAATCAATTTATCCTGAATTCAGATTAACGAGTGAGGGGAGTGTGCTCCATGAGAAACTATCGAGTTACAGTCAAAGACGATCAAAAGCATATTGTTAAAGGACATATCAAACTTGGCGGCACCAATCCAAAAGGAGAGGAAATCGGATTCACCAACTATTTTATGGAGAAGGACGGAGAGCCCTTTTTCGGTATTTGTGGTGAATTCCATTATGCCCGTTATGATGAACGCTATTGGGAAGACGAAATTATTAAAATAAAAATGGGCGGCGTAAACATCATTGCCACTTATATTTTTTGGAACCTACATGAAGAAGTTGAAGGTATTTTTAATTGGAGTGGAAACAAGAATCTTCGTCGTTTCATCGAGTTGTGCGGCAAACATCAGGTATATTCCATCATTCGGATCGGACCCTTTGATCATGGGGAAATTCGAAACGGCGGTATGCCGGATTGGTTATTTGGTCGACCCTTTGAGGTTCGTTCTAATGATGAGGGGTATCTGTTCTATACGAGAAGATTGTATAACGAAATCGGTGCCCAGGTTAAAGGGCTGTTATATAAGGAAGGGGGGCCGATTATCGGCACCCAAATCGAAAACGAGCATAATCATTCATCTGCCCAGTGGGCATTGACTGTGGGAATTAATGATATGTGGCTAAACAGCGGAAGTGACGGTAACTCGCATATGTTAAAACTTAAAGAAATAGCTCTGGAGGCGGGGATTGATACTCCGATCTATACGTGCACAGGATGGGGAGGAGCAACAACTCCTGTACCTGATATGCTGCCGTTATGGGGCGGGTATGCTTATTGGCCATGGATCTACTACGAAGAGGGACGTTTGGAGAGGATGGACGAGCATCCTGCAACACCGGAATACATTTTCCGAGACAAACATAATAACAAGATTCCAGAGAGCTACAATTTTGAGCCTCAATACGCGCCTGAAGACTATCCATACGCTTGCTGTGAAATGGGTGGCGGCATGGTTCAGTTTTATAAATATCGGTTCGCATTTCCCTACCGCAGTGTTCCAGCGATGACTGTCATGAAGGTTGCAGAAGGCTGTAACCTGATCGGATACTACATGTATCATGGGGGTTCCAATCCACGAGGTAAGGTTAACCCGTTCACCAATGATCTAGCCACTCCTAAAATATCCTATGATTTCAACGCCATGATCGGCGAATTCGGTCAAGTAAGGGAATCATACCAAAGAACAAGACTGCAGCATTACTTTTTTTCAACGTTCCAAAAGCAATTCTCACTAACCAAGACTACTCTGCCAGGGGATACGTCCCAGATGGACCCTTATGATGTGGATACGTTACGATATGCAGTGCGATCCAGTAACGGATCGGGTTATCTGTTTCTAAATAATTTCCAAGACCATGTCGAAAATTACGATCTGTGCGATTTTAATGTGAGCATTGAGCTGCCCGAGGAAACGATTGTAATCCCTAGTCAAGGTGAACTGACGTTAGGACGTGATAGCTATGCCATAGTACCATTTAACTTTAATTTAGATGGAATGAAGCTCAAATATGCTACGGCACAGCTGATAACAAGGATAGAAGAGGACGGCGAAGCATATTATTTTTTCTTTGTACCGGAGGGCATGAAAGGAAGGTATGAAATGGAGTCAAAAGATATAATCAGTGCCACAATCGACAAAGGCTCGATAGAGCAATTGGATGGGAACACGATCATTAAGGTTGCTGAAGAGGAGGATAGTCTCATCCATCTGGTATCAGAAAGTGGCAAAAAAGTTACCATTTACACGATGACTGATGAGCAAAGTCTTACATTTTGGAAGGTAAACATGCAAGGCCGGGACAGAGTCATTTTGACCAATGCCAATGTACTTGTATCTGAGGGCGATCTAAGGCTGGAATCAACGGGCCAAGAAATGGTAACTCTGAGTATATTCCCGGGTTTTGACGCCTCATTCACATCTATTTCCGGTGGAGAGCTGCTTGAAATATCAGAAAACAATATATTCAAAACGTATCGTTTAAAGGCTTCTAAGAAAGAAATCCATTTCAATTTGAAAAGGATAAATAACGATAAACTTACTATTGATTTCGAAAAAGATGCCTTTCACGGAATCAAGGAAGCTCTGCTGCGTATCGATTATACGGGAGATATCGGTTATGCCTTTATGGATGGCGAACTGATCAACGATAATTTCTGCAACCATACGACCTGGGAAATAGGCTTGAAAGCATTTGAGCATCAGCTCATCGAGCAAGGGTTGTACGTATATGTCTCCCCAATACGAAAAGGTAAGGTTCTCAACAGCAATACGACTATGGCTGGCTGGAAAGAGACGGCAAAGGAACGTATCGTAGATATTGGCGCAGTCAGCATCGTGCCTGTGTATGAAATCCGAATCACTGTATAACCCAGGAAGTGTAGGTTCAGAGACGCACAGCGGGTACTTTTAGTACAAAGTATAAAAATGTAAAAGCTCATGGTCGTTCAACCATGAGCCTTTTTTACTTTTTAATAGTACGTTTAGTAGATACCGGCCTTTTTCGATGTTTCTTTGATCCCGTTGCTTCCGTTAACTACAGTTTTCCCCCAATCCGTCAGATTGCCATTAGGTCCTGTTACAAGATCGAGGTAGGAAAGGTTGGAACTATTACCATACCAGGACCATGCTAACCATCCTATCCCTTTGGATTGGCCGTATCTCATGATTTCTGTCTCGTCGACATCTGCTCCCTGGTGGTAACCGCCAAATTCACCAATAATCAGAGGAAGTCCTTGATTCAGAACGTTATCGATATTGGTTCGAACGGTTTGAGCATCTTTACCCGCGAACTCATACATATGGATGGAGAATACCGTATTTTTCAAAGAATCAGCTGCGAATACAGATTTACCAAAGTCATTGATAGATTGAGGATATTGCCCCCATCCGGCACAATCGACAATGAGTGTATTTTTGATACCTGCGTTTCTCAGCTTGGGAATCGCTTGCTTGTATCCATCAGCCCAACCGCTTCCATTCCAAGAGCCATACCATTCGTTCGCAATGTTTACGATAACCCGGTCTTCCTTGCCGATCAGAGCATCCTTTATGCTAATCCAGTAGTTCACAGCTGCATCCAAAGACGCGTAGTCGTCTTTGCCCGTAGCGTCATGAACTTCAAGTACAGCAATCATTTTATGGTTGGAGACGAGAGAAATAATATTTTTTACGGAATTAATATCATCCTTGGTGTATTGGTTTCCGTCAGAAAGGACAATTCGGACGGTATTAGCACCTGTCTGGGCAATTGCCGGGATAGCTGTATAAAGATCGTTTTTGTACCAAGTGTGAGCATGATTGACGCCTCTCATAACGAATGGCTTGCCTGTAGAATCATACAATTTGGTACCGCTTACATAAAATCCTGAAGCAGCTTCTACCTTGGAGAAGAATCCCCCCAAACCAATCATGATAAGCACACCGACGAGTCCAGACAATAATGTTTTTCTTAACAATACCTTCATTTTAATTCCTCCCTAAATATATTATTCAACTTCCTGCTATATAGAGATGAAGTAGGTATGTAAGTTTGTAAATAGCAGTAAGCTAAATACGAAATTAAGCGCTTTCAAAATGAGTGAAAGTTATTTTTGTTATTCTATCATTTGTGTTTTTGTTATTCAATTGATTTTTTTAGTTGTTTTTTCGTTTTTTGAAATATAAATGCATAGATTTATTATTTAAGTGTGATTTTCTATGATTTCATTGTGTTTATTGCTTATATTTGTTTGAAATTTAGTTTGTTTAAATGAATATAACCTAACTTTTTTGATTTAATATGCCTGTTTTATGTAGATAAACCTAACGTTATACTTGGCTAATGATCTTGAACAAAGGCGAGATCTTATCGGACACCAATACCCAAGCTTCACCGCAATATTAAATTATAGTATGATATTCTTGTGAAAAATTTTACCAGAGTGAATAGGGGCAAGCTGATGAGAAAACCAATCATTGCAGTCGATATGGACGATACCATCTGCCATCTCGTCAAACGAGCCATATACCATAACAATAGTGAATTTCCCACTCATCCGCTTCGGTATGAAGAAATGTTAGATTGGAATACTGATCATCTGCGGCATCCCAAAAGCACGCATGATGTATTTTATGGGCGACCGGGTTTGTTTGAGGAACTTGAACTGTATGACGAGTATGTCGTAGAGGAAATGGAGAGACTTTGCAATGCTTTTGATGTCATTATTGTGACAGCGGCAGAACCCAAGACCGTCGTAGAGAAATGGAACTGGCTTCAAAGACATATGCCATTCATTCCGATTGAAAACTTTTTCCCATGTAAACGAAAGAACCTGATTAACTATGATCTCCTAATTGATGATGGTCCTCATAATTTAGTGCCTGCGTTAGAGGAGGGGAAAAAGGTGCTTTGTATTCCTCATCCATGGAATCTGAGAGCAAGAGAGCAATATGAGTTCCCCGTCATGACATCCTGGCAAGGAGCAAAAGAACGAATCGACTCCATTTTAGGAGTTCTGTATAAATAATAGAACCATTCGTAAAACAGCTGGCTCCTTTGGAACTGGCTGTTTTGCTAGAAAGAATAGCGCCTATGGCTGAAATAAAATGGTACAATTGATATGCATTATCCATGAGGAGGGAACGTGTATGACCATGACTATGGGTCTGATTGTGAATCATCTGACCAAGGGAATAAGCATACCCCACACCACCGTAGATCTGCTGGACCCAGGATCTGTAGATACTGAGGTACAAGGAATTGTAACCGCTTTTTCCGCTTCGCAGTATGTGATAGAACAAGCTATTTCTCTAGGTGCAAATTTTATCATTACGCATGAAGGCATCTTTTATAGTCATCAGAGAATGCATGAATGTTTACTCCATGATCCTGTTTTTTTGCAAAAATCTCGCCTCATTGCCGATGCAGGTATAGGCATTTATCGGTTTCATGACGCCATACATCGTTATCGACCGGATGGAGTGATGGTTGGGCTTCTTCAGGCGCTTGGCTGGCACAACTACATTGTGAAACAGCAGCCGACGGCCGCCATTTTGACTATTCCGGTTATGGAAGTTAAGGAGATCGCTGAATATATCAAAGCCAAACTACATATTCGTTATGTACGGGTGGCTGGCGAGGTTTCCATGCCATGTGAACGAGTGGGAATCTCAGTAGGATACAGGGGAGGTGGTGAACTAGCCATTCCATTATTTCTAAATGAAAATGTGGATTTAGTCATTGCCGGTGAAGGCCCAGAATGGGAAACACCAGAATATGTTAAAGATGCTGTCTATCAAGGACAAAGTAGAGCACTTATCATGCTGGGACATGCTGAAAGTGAAGCGCCTGGGATGAAGTATCTCGCAGATGTACTTTCCGCCCAATTTCCGATGCTCCCCGTACACTTTATTGAAGATCGCCCGGTGTTTCAAATATTGTAATGAGAACATGTCTTTTGTGATGGTCATCCCGCACTGTTGTAAATCCGTTCATCCACTTTATGAAATGGAGGCAAGATGATGGGAAGCAGAGTGATTATGCCGTTCAAAACAGATTGGAAATTTATAGAAGGTAATTACGCAGGTGCTGAGAAAATGGACTACAACGATGAGCAATGGCGGCTCCTTCAAGTCCCTCATGATTGGAGCATTGAAAAGTCCTTTGATCCACATATGCTGTATGGTGGCAATCAAGCCTATTTGCCGAGATGGTCTGTCGGATGGTACAGAAAGCACTTTAATGTAAAGCCCTCCTCTCCAAAACAGCGCGTATACATACAATTTGATGGCATTCACAGTAACAGTGAGGTTTGGATCAATGGACATTTTGTAGGTAAGCGGCCCTATGGATATGTTAGCTTTCAATATGATTTGACTCCATATATTCGGTGGGATGAGGATAACGTGATTGCCGTCAAAGTGGACAATACGATTCTTTCACCTGATAGATGGTATTCGGGGGCCGGTATTTATCGTAATGTCTGGCTGATTTGTACGGATTACATTCATATAGCCGAATGGGGGACTTACATTACCACACCTGAAATTTCGCCAGATGAAGCCAAGGTAAGTGCCAGAATCCAGGTCACTAATCATCACGCGCATGCCGTAGAATGTACTATTATGACTGAAATGCTGGACCCACAGGGACAGACCAAAGGAAAAGTTGAAGCCCGAGTAACTCTTTCGGGCTGTGAAACGGGGGAAATAGAGCAAAAAACGCGAGTTTTCGAGCCAGAACTATGGTCACCGGACAACCCAGTGCTCTACGAAGCCCAGACGACGATCTATTGCGACAATACAGAGGTGGATCGTTATTGTACCCCTTTTGGCATAAGAGAAGTGAAGCTGGATACACAAAAAGGTTTATTTTTGAATGGGGACAGCTTAAAGCTAAAGGGAGTGTGCATTCACCATGATTTAGGCTGTCTGGGGGCGGCTTACCATGATACAGCCATGAAAAGAAGGCTGCAAAAGCTGAAGGAAATGGGCTGTAACTCAATCCGTTTTGCTCATAACCCGATGGCGCCCGAATTATTAGATTTATGTGATCAGATGGGGTTCTTGGTGGTTGATGAAGCTTTTGACAAATGGAAATCTCTTTTCTATGAGCATTTATATGATGAGTGGTGGGAAAAAGATCTGGAAGCAATGTTGCTCAGAGACAGGAACCATCCCAGTGTTTTCATGTGGAGCGTTGGGAATGAAGTGGAGAATCAAGGTCAGCCATCCATGCTCAAAATGTTGGAGCAACTCGTGGGTTTCTGCCATGAAAAAGACCCAACCCGATCGGTTACATATGCGCTTGAGCCGCATAATACACCGATCAGCTTGCGTGATGGTTCGATAGAAGCCAAAGTGGAGCATACCAAACAGCTGGCACAACGAGTGGATGTTCTGGGGTTAAACTATCAGGAACAGTGGTATGAGCACTATAGAGCGGCCATGCCGGATACGCTTATCCTTGGAACCGAAACGTTCCCCTACTATCGGGGAAAGGATAGCCGGGTTAAAGGTTATTTGCCTATGAATCCCTGGTTTGATGTCGCTAATCATGATTATGTAATCGGTCAATTTGTTTGGAGTGGAATTGACTATTTAGGAGAAACGAGCTATCCCTCCAAAGGGTGGTCTTCGGGCCTGATTGATACTTGCGGATTCCGCAAACCAGTATCTTATCTCCAACAAAGTTTATGGTCTAATCAGCCTGTTGTGCACATAGCCACATTTAACGAACATATGAAATCGGAATTTAATCCGACATGGACGATGCACTGGAAATCTCCGGCCATGGAAGATCATTGGACATTTCCTGAATACGGTGGAAAATTGATACGGTTGGTTACCTTCACCAATTGTGAGAGCGTGGAATTGATCTTGAATGATGAATCATACGGTGAGCGGAAGCTGGTGGATTACCCTAATCATTTAATCCTATGGGAGCTTCCCTATACACCGGGCAAAATCCGGGCTGTGGGTCGCAATGGAAACGAGAAGGTTTGTGAGCATGTATTGACTACTGCCGGGCTTCCTTATGCTCTAAAGTTGGAGGCTGATCGTGTAATTCTACCTGCTAATGGGCATGAGATATCTCATGTGGAAGTAACCGTCATAGACCAAAATGGGATCGTTGTACCTGACCAGGATTTTGAATTAACCTTTAAACTACAGGGTGATGGTCGTATCCTTGGAATAGACAATGGGGATCTCACCAGCGATGAATCCTTTAAGGGGAATGAGAGACGAACACACAGAGGAAGGTGTCTCGTTGTTGTACAATCCGGTTATGTGGCTGGTGAGTTGTTGCTTCAAGCGTCAGCAGATGGAGGGTTGCTGGGAGAAACCAGACTGAAAATAGAAGAAGAACTCAAATGACAATTCAAGGCTGATCCAGTATAGAGCTTGTATAGTTTAATTAAAAAGGTCTGAATAGGTAGTGAGTGCTCATGCTCTACCTGCTCAGGCCTTTTTTATACCACCTTTCATCTCCTAATCAACTTTGATATCCCTAACATATCAGCATATTCCTGTTGTGTAGCAGTCGGATGCTTTTCATGTAAATCTAAGAGCATTTGGGCCATAATCTCTTTTGGTTGTAAAAACCCTGTTTATTTGTACAAGGAATTCTTTGGGAATTACGAGTCTACCAAGTGGTGTCAACTTCGCCGGGCGCTGCCCCGTATTGAAATTTGTTTCAATTATTGTTTACAGAAGTCTTTTGTAGGCTTTTTTACTTTGAGCGACTGTGCTCACGTATGAGGAGGGGGTAAGGTCAGATTTCGTGATTGATATGGATTCAATGAAAACAGCGAGAGTCTAAGACTTTATTTTCTTCTGACAGTACGGGGATCGATTGACAGATAAGAGAAGAGCCTGAGAGGGACGAAGAAATCTCGTACCCTCAGGCTCTTCTCTTATTATTGTCATAATTATATTATTAGTGATTATTTATGGAGAACATCCGCGTATTCGGAGAGACGTTCGAATCGTCCCTTGGCAAACGGGCATAAGGGTAAAATCTTAATACCGTTTTCCCGCGCGTATTCCACCATAGCTTTGACCAGCTTATCGCCAAGCCCTTGTCCTCGGTAAGCATTTTCGACCAAAGTGTGATCAATAATGTAAAGCTCCGGACTTGAGATTACATACGTCATCACCGCAGCAATGCCGTCGTTATCTCGAATAAGAAATCTTTTATTAGCGGTATCATGATCTACAATATGCATGTTCACCCCTCTTTCTTTGTTGAATATTCACCGTCCAGACGTCTATACGTCAGTGCTCCGCTTGGACAGGTGCCAATATGTCGGGCAATTGCCTCCGTAGTGTCAGCATCGGGATTAACCCAAGGACGCTTGCTTAAATTAAAAACACCAGGGAGGCCTTTTACGCAAATACCGGAATGAATGCATACCTCCGAATTAAACATTACCTCGATATCTTTACCGTAGTATACTTTCTGATTAGTCATAATTCCTTCACATCTTTCACTTATGAGTTTGTTTAAAGACCAAGATTCATTCTTCGAAAGCTGTCAGAAATCTTTCCAAATGGCGAAGCGTTGATTCGTCGTCCAATTTTCCGGTGGTTTCATTCGGTTTTTCGTGATTGCTGCCGATGAGAACCTTCGGACCCGGCATTGGTATAGGCATTCATGGCAAGCAGTGTCTGTCTCACCTGGTCTTGTGACTGCGCTGTCCCTCCACTGCCCGGAGTAGCACCTGCAATCGCAAAAGGTTTTTGAAACAGCACTGAGTTTTTACTCGGACGCGAAGCCTGGTCTAAGGTGTTTTTCAAAACGCTTAGAATTCCCATGTTGTATTCAGGGTGACAATCAGTACACCGTCCGCTTTTCGAATGCTTTCTTCGACAACCGACTGGGGATCGCCTTGGCTCTCGATGTCAGAATTATAAAGGGGAGTCGTTGATAAGTCAACGTGATGAATCTCGGAGCCGAGCTTTTCAGCTGCTGATAAGATTATTGTTCTTAGACCTCCTTTGTCTGTCCAAGAATCAAGAATATGGAAACGTTATGAAGAACGCGTTAAAGGAGTTGTCGTAAGTAAAATGCGAGAGACGCTTGAAGAAGTTAGGCACAAGCTCCCACATTTTATTGAGAATTGTCGTTATAAAGAAAAAGTGATTAGTGTAACGAGTTATTTTCAAAAAACAACATAATTACTGGGAGATAAAAGTAAGAAAATTTCTAGCAATAAAAAAACATTGTTGCAATTGTGGCTTGGTAACTTGGAAAAATGTACTGAAATTAATTTATTGACATGAAACC
The DNA here is from genome assembly GCF_058895805.1 of Paenibacillus sp. NMA1017. Classification (NCBI taxonomy): domain Bacteria; kingdom Bacillati; phylum Bacillota; class Bacilli; order Caryophanales; family Paenibacillaceae; genus Paenibacillus; species Paenibacillus sp. NMA1017. Next base: position 263,430 of record NZ_JBZXYR010000007.1, read on the forward strand.
AGTTACATATTTTAATCTTGTTCTGTAGCGAGAGATCATAGATAAGAATGTGACCAACTCGTTATGATTTTTTTAAACACATTTTAAATGTCCATTATAAAGTATTTAAAAAAAGAGTTTTATGAAGTTCACAGGAGGCGAATATTGATGGAATATTATTGGAAATTATATTTACCACGTGC